>NZ_BAAAQX010000042.1:0-123932 GCF_039531895.1 Nonomuraea monospora | reverse complement strand
CCGACCACGACGCCTCCCACCACGCCCACCACGACGCCTCCCACGACACCGACCACCACGCCTCCCACCACCGAGGAGCCGCCGCCGGACACCTCGGTGCTGGGCGTGACCGTGGGTGAGATCACCATCGGCGAGAACGGCGTCGCCACCAGCACGATCGGCCTGCGCACCAGCGGCACCGGCGCCGTCACCGCCATCGCCACCTGGTCGGCCCCCGGCGAGGACGGCCGCACCGAGCGCCTGAACCTCAGCGGCGCCGGCAGCTACACCCAGCGCCTGACCTGGTCGCTGGGCGAGCGCACATGCGGCAAGACGGTCACCCTGACCGTCACCACCCTCCCCGCCCCCACCGGCGGCCCCCGCTCGGCGTCCGTGACCCTCCCGGCCTGCCCGACCAAGGTGACCGCGCTGAACGTCACGCTCAACCTGCCCGCCGCCCCCGCCCGCACCGCCGCCGCGCGGGTGCGGGTCACCGCGAGCGGCACGGGTGAGATCCCGGTCAGCGCCCGGTTCGCGGTCAACGGCGACCCGGTCGCCACCCGGTCCGCGACGCTGTCGGGCCGCACCTCGTACGGCGAGACGTTCAGGCACGTCTTCCGCACCCGTCCCTGCGGCTCGACGCTGTCGGTGCAGGTGAGCGCGGGCGACAGGACCGACACGGCGCGCGTCTCGGTGCCCTGCCCGCCGCGCGTGCGGCAGGTCTCGATCGGCGAGGTCGGCACCAAGGGCGGGCTCAGCGCGCCGGTCAGCGTCACCGCGGGCGGCACCCAGCCGGTACGGCTCACGGTCAGGTTCAGGGCCGGCCAGTCCACGCACACCCGGACGGTCACCCTGTCGGGCGACACCTCCTACAGCCGGACCTTCGCCTACGAGGTGCGGCTGCCATGCGGCACGAGCTGGTCGGTGACGGCCGCCACGACGCCCGCGGCGGCCAGCGGGACGGCCACGCGCAGCGGCAGCACGCCGAAGTGCCCCGAGGAAGAGCCCACGAAGGAACCGACCAAGGAGCCGACGAAGGAGCCGACCAAGGAACCCACGAAGGAGCCCACGCAGGAAGCCACCAAGGAGCCGAGCAAGGAGCCGAACCCCGACTCCCCCGGCACCTCTGAGTGATATTTATCCAGTTGTCGTATATCGGTAGCGGGAAAGCGGTTCCCTCTGGTTAAGCTACGGACCGTTTGATGAGGGTGGGGGCCCACAGAACTCCAGAGGAGTCCGTTATGTACGGTGATGGGCCATGGGGGGTCCCCGGCTACACCGAGGTGCGTGAGCTCGGCTCAGGCGCGGCCGGTCGGGTGGTCCTGGCCACGCGTGACTACGACGGCGCGGAAGTCGCCATCAAGTACCTCAGCGACGAGCTGAGATCCGACGTCGGGTTCGTCGCCAGGTTCCGGCACGAGGCCCGCTTATTGGCCACGCTGCAGAGCCAGTACCACGCCCGGCTGATCGACTACGTCGAGGCGGGGCAGGGCGCGGCCATCGTCATGGAGCTGGTCAACGGCGTGTCGCTGCGCGAGCTCCTCAGGTCCGAGGGTCCCACGGGCGCCGAGGCGGCGCTGACCGTGCTCAAGGGCTCGCTGCTCGGCCTGGCCTCCGCGCACGCGATCGGCGTCGTGCACCGCGACTTCAAGCCCGAGAACGTCATGGTGCGCGGCGACGGCACCAGCAAGCTCGTGGACTTCGGCATCGCCGTCCGGGCCGGCGAGGAGGCCGGCGCCGCGGGCACGCCGCCGTACATGGCGCCCGAGCAGTGGGCGGGCGCGCCGGCCGGTCCCTCGACCGACGTGTACGCGGCCACCGTCGTGTTCTTCGAGTGCCTGACCGGCATGCGGCCGTTCCGCGCGCCCAACATGGCGGCGCTGGCCCGCCAGCACCAGAGCGCGCCGCCGCCGGTCGAGGAGGTGCCGGGGGCGCTGCAGGGGCTGGTCGAGCGCGGCCTGGCCAAGGACCCGGCCGAACGGCCGCCGTCGGCGGAGGCGTTCCTGACGGAGCTGGAGGCCGTGGCGACGGAGGCGTACGGACCCGACTGGGAGGAGCGCGGGCGGCGCCGCCTGGCCGCCCTGGCGGGCCTGCTCGTGCTGCTCTTCCCCAGCGCGCTGGACGAGCCCGCCGAGACGCAGACCTCGCTCGCCGAGACCCGCTTCGCCGAGCCGACGAAGCTGCTGAGCAAGCTGCCCGCCAAGATCGCCATGGGCGCGGTGGGCGCCGGCGTCCTGATCGCCGCGGCGGTCGTCATCCTCACCTCCGGATCGGCCACGCCGGTGCTCCAGGCGGGGACCAGCACGGTCACGCCCACCACCACGGAGGCGTTCACACCCGAGCCGGAGGAGACGGTCCCCGAGGAGACCGCCGAGCCGACCCTCGACGAGACCACTCCAGAGCCCACCCCGACGGACTCGGCCACCGCCGCGCCGCCGGTCGTCCAGCCGACCGCCACCAAGCCCGCCAAGCCCGCCAAGACGCCCACCCCCACCCCGGTGAAGACGCCGCCCAAGACGAAGAAGCCCACCCCCAGCCCCACGCCGACAACCCCGGACCCGCAGATGAGCGGCGAGGTGGAGGACAGCGTGCCCGCCACGACCGGCCCCACCTCGGCGAGCCCCACCCCCGTCCCGTCGACTCCGACCCAGTCCCCGCCGCCCTCCACGACCCGTCCCTCTGAGACCCCCACGGGTGACGACAACGGAGAGCCAGGCGGCGAGGAGCCCACGCCCGAAGAGCCGCCGCGCAGGGAGTCCGCCGCCGCACTGCTGGCGCTCACCCTGGTGACTACGGGCGCACTACCGGTCACACTTGCGGTGAGGCGCAGGATGGCGGGACGCCACAGAAGGAAGCGCTAGACGCGGCCGGGGGGCAACGGCGATGGACAACCCTGGAAACGGTATCGCCGGGTTTCGGCTCACCGAGCACACGTGGATGACCGAGCTCGGCAACTGGATCGACGCCATCTCTCCTGACGGGCGCAGGGCGGGGGCCCTGCTGTTCGATCCCAAGCTCATCGGGCTGCCCGGCGTGCGCGACCGCGTCGTCCAGGCGGTCATGACCGATCAGCGGCTGGTGCTGGCCGGGCTCACCGGGCTGATCCCGGTGGCCGACGTGGTCGCGGCGGGCGACCAGGTGTGGCTGCTCACCGCGCAGGCGGTCTCGCCCACGCTGGCCGACCTGCTCGCCGTCGCGCCCATCGATCCGAACGGCGCGGCGTCCGTCCTGGTGGAGACCGCCCAGACGCTGCTCGCGCTGCACGCCGCCGGGACGACGCACGGCTCGGTGCACCCCGGCACGGTGGTGATCACGGCGGAAGGCGTCTCGCTGCTGTCGGAGCGCGGCCTGTACGACGCCATCCGCGCCCAGGTGTCACCGCGCGAGCGCGACGCGGCCGGATGGGCCTCGCTGGCCCGCGGGCTGGCCGCCGCCGTCGGGCGCGGCGCTCCCGAGCCCGCCGAGCTGTTCGAACGAGCCGCGGCCACCGCCCAGACGCTGGGCCTGGGCACCGCGCGTGACCTGCTGGTCAACGAGCGGGGACGGTTGCCGGGAGGCCGGATCAGCCGGGACGGGCTGGCCAGGGCGGCGCGCGGGCGGTCGGCGTTCGCGCAGGCTCCGTCGTACGCGCGGCCTCCGGTCCCGACGCCGCAGGACGAGGGCGACATCGTCACGCTCCTGCGCGTGCCCGGACAGTCGGCGGGACCACTGCCTCCAGGCGCGGCGGGCGGCTTCGGCGGGGCGGGCGGGTCCAGTCGTTCGAGTGTCAGCACTCAGCCGCAGGAGCCGTCGGGGCCGGTCCAGTTCGGGCCCGGTGTGAGCACGCAGCCGCAGGGAGGCGAGACGCCCGCCCAGCGGATCTGGCGGGAGGGGCGCGGCGAGGCGGCCACCGTGCACCGCCCCGGCGGCCGGGCCGCCAAGGCGTCGCGGGCGAGACGCCGCCGTACGGTCCTGGCCACGGCCGTCTTCGCGGTGATCATGGCGGGCGCGATCCTGGCCTGGTTCACGCTGGGCAACACCCCGGACCTGGCGGTGAAGTCGATCAACGTGGTGGCGCCGAAGAAGACGCAGGGCTGCGACAGCGCCGTCATGATCACCGCCACCGTCGTCACGAACGGCGCTCCCGGGGAGATCACCTATGAATGGCGTAAGAATCTGGACAAGGAAGTCGTCAAGGGAACGCTGCGCACCAAGGCCGACCAGACCTCGTACACGGTGCCGCTGAGGTGGACGTTGCGCGGCAAGAGCAGCGTCAAGGCCACCGCGACACTGCGCGTCCTCACCCCTGGACCGGTGATCACGGACAAGGCGAGCTTCGCGTACAAGTGTTGATCTCTCGCCCGCCGATGCATCTCGCCCATGCATCTCAAAGCGGTTCTTACTAATCTGGCGAACATGACCACGCAGACCCCCGCGGGCTGGTACCCGGACCCCTACGGAGAGCCCCAGCTCCGCTGGTGGGACGGCAACCAGTGGACGGACGCCACCCATGCGCAGGAGCAGGGCCCGGCGCAGCCGCAGCCGTCCTCCGGGCCCCAGCCCCAGCCCCCGTCGCAGCCGCACTCCCAGCCGCAGGCTCAGCCCCCATCCCAGCCGCAGTTCCAGGCCCAGCCCCCATCCCAGCCGCAGTCGCAGCCGGGTCCCGGCTGGTCCATGACGCCGGCGAACCCCACCGCCCAGTTCGGCCAGCCGACCTACGGGCAAGGGGCCTACGGCGCGCCCTCCGCCCCCACCCAGCAGCAACAGCAGCCGCAGTGGGGCGGCGCGCCGCTGCCAGGCCCCGGCTACGGGCCGCCGCCCAAGCAGAGCAACCCGCTGCCCTGGGTGTTCGGCGGGCTCGCGGCGCTGCTGGTGATCGCGTTGATCGTGGTCGCCGGGATCTTCTTCATCAACAGCGGCGACCGCGACAACACGGCGCAGCCCAGGCAGAGCGACACGTTCGAGCCGCAACAGCCGCCCACGAACGAGCCGCCCACCCAGCAGCAGCCGCTGCCCAGCCAGGGCGCCGAGTTCCCGCAGCCGGTCGGCGGGGTCGTCACCGACCCGCGCGCCGGCGTCTCCTTCCAGGTGCCGGACGACTGGGACGTCGCCGCCCCCGCCGACGTCAACAGCGGCAGCCCCACGGACCAGCAGTTCACCGCCGGGGTGAAGGCCGTCTCGCACGAGAACTACCAGGGCGACGGCGACTGGATCGGCAACGTCTACACGGGCGTGCTGAACGAGCTCTACCCCTACACCGGCGTCTCGGGCATGGGCGACACGGCCAAGGCCGTCTTCGTGCACTTCTCCACGCAGTACTACCAGCTCGCGCACGAGAGCAAGGTCGTGGCCGACAAGGCCATGAAGATCGGCGACCGTGACGCGTACGTGCTGCAGTTCGAGCTGGACTTCACGAAGATCTCGGAGGAGAACGGCTACAAGTGGAAGAAGGAGAACGGGGCCATCGTGCTGATGGACCGCGGCGAGGGCCAGAGCCCGGCGATCATCTACGTGTCCGTTCCCGACAATCTCGGCACCGACGTGGTGAGCAAGGTTCTCAGCTCGCTCAAGCCCGCCTGACCGGTGGCACTAGGCTGGTGGTGTAACAAGCGGGCGGATTGCTCCGAGCCGCTGGGCGAGGAGATCGTATGAGTGACTTGCTGGTCTGGATCGACTGCGAGATGACCGGGCTCGACCTGAGCCGAGACGCGCTCGTCGAGGTGGCGTGCGTCATCACCGACAGCGAGCTCAATCAGCTGGACGAGGGCGTCGACGTGGTCATCAAGCCGCCGCCCGAGTCGCTGGAGCAGATGTCGCAGGTCGTGCGCGAGATGCACACCGCCTCGGGGCTGCTGCCCGAGCTGGCGGGCGGCGTGACGCTGTCCGAGGCGGAGTCGCTCGTGCTCGACTACATCCGCCGCCACGTGCCCGAGCCGAAGAAGGCCCCGCTGTGCGGCAACTCGATCGGCACCGACCGCACGTTCATCGCGCGCGACATGCCCGGGGTGGATGCGTATTTGCACTATCGGATGGTGGACGTCTCGTCCATCAAGGAGCTGGTACGCCGCTGGTATCCACGGGTCTACTTCGCGGCGCCCGAGAAGCAGGGCGGACACCGTGCTCTGGCGGACATCACGGAGAGCATCAGGGAGCTGCGGTACTACCGCGCGGCCATCTTCGTCGGCCAGCCCGGGCCCGACTCGTCCACGGCCAGAGCCCTGGCTGAGCGCGTCAGCGGTTAATCGAGTGGCGTAAAGACTCCCGAATCCCGCTACACTTTTCCTGTGCCGCCACACAGCGGGCGGCCGTGGTGGGTGTAGCTCAGTTGGCAGAGCGCCAGGTTGTGGTCCTGGATGTCGAGGGTTCAAGTCCCTTCACTCACCCCACGGCGAACGGCCGGTCCTTGAGGACCGGCCGTTCGCGTTTTCTTCTGGTTCTTCTGGGCAACGACCCCAAATCATGACAATGCGGGTTATGCTCGCTGTCTAACGCTAACGCCGGCAGCACGGGGGCCATCGGCGATCTTGACAGTCTGCGCGCCCCCGGAGGCCGGATGAGAGTCGACGACGCAGCTTTCGATAGCGTGTTCACGTCCTTGAGCAAACGAGAAGCCGAGGTCATGGACCTGATCGCCACCGGTCAGTCCAACGGGCAGATCGCACAGCGGCTGTTTCTCAGCGAGAAGACCGTCAAGAACCACGTCAACCGGATCTACGCCAAGCTCGGCGTGGACTCCAGGGTCACGGCCATCGGGCTGTGGCGGTCGCGGCGGCAGTAGCGATCGGCGGCGGCTCTCACCTGGCCTTGCGGCGAACTCCAGGGCCGCACCGGGTGATCGTCGTGCGCCAACACCCCCAACGGCCCACCACCCCCGCCCCCCGCCCGCCCGACGCGCCCGCCCGTCCGACTGCGCCTGCCCGACGCCGCGCACGGGACGGCCACGCACCCGGCGCGCGCACAACACAGGCACGACTACACACGCACGGCTCAGGCCCTCAGGCGCGACGCGACGCGGGCACAGGCGCGCGCACGACTCGGACGCGCGCGCGGCGTGGCGGGGAGGGCCGTTTGTGGCATCCCGAACCCGCAGACGGGTTTAAGAGAAGCTGGCGGTGCCATTGACATCCATGAGCCCGTTGAGGGGGAAGGAGAGATCATGGTGCAGAGAGCGCGTGTCGTCGTCGTGGGTGCCGGTTTCGCCGGATTGGCGGCGACGCGGGAGCTGGCCAGAAGCGGAGCCCTGGTGACGCTGGTGGACCGCAACCCGTACTCGACCTTCCAGCCCCTCCTCTACCAGGTGGCCACGGCCGGCATGGGCACGGCGGACGTGTCCTACCCCACCAGGACGTTCGCCGCGAAGTGGCCGAATGTGCGGGCGCGCCGGGCGGCGTTGAGCAAGATCATGCCGGAGGAGCGGCGGGTGGAGTTCGACGACGGCGGGTCGCTCGACTACGACTACCTCGTGCTGGCCACCGGCGTGACCACCAACTGGCTGAACGTGCAGGGCGCCAAGGACAACGCGTTGCCGATCTACTCGCTGGCCGACGCGGCGATCCTGCGGCGGCGGTTGCAGCACTACCTGGAGGACACCGCCGCGGGCCGGCGGGAGAGCACGCACGTCGTGGTGGTCGGGGCCGGGGCGACGGGGGTGGAGATGGCGGGCACGCTGGCCGAGTTGCGGCGCAACACGTTGCCGCTGACGCATCCTGAGGTGCGGCCGGACCAGACGAGCGTGACGCTGGTGGAGCGCTTCGAGTACGTGCTGGCGCCGTACAAGCCGCGGTTGCGGGACTCGGCGGCGAAGGCGCTGCGCAAGCGCGGCGTGCGGCTACGGCTGGGCGCGACCGTCTCCGGCGTGGAGCCGGACGCGGTGCTGCTGGAGGACGGGACGCGGCTGGACAGCGACGTGACCGTGTGGGCGCTGGGCGTGACGGCGCCGCCCGAGGCGGGTTCGTGGGGGCTGGAGCAGGGCAAGGGCGGCCGGATCACGGTGACGGAGGCGTTGAACGTCCCGGGGCGGCCGGAGATCTTCGTGGTCGGCGACCTGGCCGGGCCGCCGCATCCGCTGCCGCAGCTCGCGCAGCCGGCGATCCAGATGGGCAAGCACGTGGGCCGGGAGATCGCCGCGATGGCCAAGGGCGGGCAGGCGAAGCCGTTCTCCTACAAGGATCCCGGGATCATGGCGACGGTCGGGAAGGCCGAGGCGGTGCTGCAACTGGAGAACGGGCTGACGATGCGCGGGCTGCCCGCCTGGCTGGTGTGGATCTTCATTCACGTGGCGTACCTGCTGGGCGGCCGTAACCGGCTCAGCGTGCTGCTCAACTTCTTCTGGCGGTACGCCGGCCCGCACCGAAGCAGGGCCAGCGTCACCCAGTGATCTACAGGGCCGCGGACAGTGCGGCCAGGCCGTGGTCGATGTCGGGCTCGGGGATGTTCAGCGCGGGGCGCAGCCGTACGGACCTGGGGCCGCAGGGCAGCACCAGCACGCCGTGCTCCTCGCGCAGCCGGGTCACCAGGGCGTCCCTGGCGGCCTGGTCGGGCAGGTCGAAGGCGCACATCATGCCGCGGCCCCGCACGTTCGACATCGCCCGCGGGTGCTCGGCCTCCAGCTTCGACAGGCGTTCGAGCAGCACGTTGCCGACGGTGGCGGCGCGGTTGATCAGGCCGTCGCGTTCGATGATCTCCAGGATGCCGCGGCTGCGCACCATGTCCACCAGGCCGCCGCCCCACGTGGAGTTGATCCGGCCGCTCTGCTGGAACACGTTGTCGGGCACCTGGTCCACCCTGCGCCCCGCCATGATCCCGCCGACCTGCACCTTCTTCGCGAACGCCACCACATCGGGCTCCAGCCCGAGCTGCTGGTACGCCCACGGCGTGCCGGTCGTGCCGCCGCCGGTCTGCACCTCGTCGAGGACGAACAGCGCGTCGTTCTGGTGGCACAGGTGCTGCATCGCCTGGAGGAACTCGGGCCGCATGTGGTTGTCGCCGCCCTCGCCCTGGATGGGCTCGGCGATGAAGCAGGCGATGTCGTACGGGTGCCGCTCGAACGCCGCCCGCGCCTGCGCCAGCGCCCGCTCCTCGGCGGCCTCGACGTCGCCGAAGTGGATGGCGGGCACGTCGATGCGCGGCCAGTCGAACATGGGGAAGCGGTCGGTCTTGCCCGGCTCGGTGTTGGTGAGGCTGAGCGTGTAGCCGCTGCGGCCGTGGAACGCCCTGGTCAGGTGCAGCACCTTGGTGCCCAGGTCGCGGGAGCGGCCCGCGGCCTCGTTGTGGCGGCTCTTCCAGTCGAAGGCGGTCTTCAGCGCGTTCTCGACGGCCAGGGCGCCGCCCTCGACGAAGAACAGGTGCGGCAGGCCGGGGTCGCCGAGCACGCGGGCGAAGGTGTCGACGAAGTCAGCCAGGTGCTCGGTGTAGATGTCGGGGTTGGCCGGCTTGTTGCGGGCCACCTGGCCGAGCAGCCGGACGTGGTCGGGGTCGAAGGGCGGGTTCACGCCGAGGGGGGCGGAGGCGAAGAAGGTGTAGAAGTCCAGGTAGCGGCGGCCGTTGCGGGCGTCGACCAGCCAGGAGCCGTGGCTGAGCTCCAGGTCGAGCACGAGCCGGTAACCGTCGACGAGCAGGTGGCGGGCAAGGCGGGTGTGTACGTCCATGGCGCCTCCACAATGGGCCGGATCCTGTCATTCCTCTTGAGGAACACGGCTATATATACAAAATTTACGTCATGCCAGCCCTCGGCGTGAAGTTCTTCACTCTCAGGGACAACGCAATCATGGCGATGCCGTACAGGATCGCGAAGATCCCGATCAGCCAGACGAGGCTGAGCATGCCCGCGCCCGGCCAGATGAGCAGCAGCACACCGAAGATCACCGACAGCGCGCCGCCGACGATGAACATCCACTCGTTGTCGATGAGCTTGCGCAGGTGGATCCCTGCCGCGATCTCCGAGACGCCCGTGAAGACGGCCCAGAAGGCCACGACGTAGAGCAGGGCCAGCGAGGTGATGCCCGGCCAGACGAACGCCACGATGCCGGCGAGGATGCCGATGACGCCGGAGATGATCAGCCAGGCGCGCGACCGGGCGCCGTGCCGGAACCCGGCGAACAGCGCGAAGACGCCGCTGACGAGGGCGTACGCGCCGAAGAAGATCACCAGGACGAGCAGGGTGATGCCCGGCCAGATGAGCGCCAGAATGCCGAAGACGATCGCCGCCAGCCCTCTGACGAGCAGCAGCCACCATGAACGAGAGATTTCCCCCATGCTGGTCTGCTTTCCGGCATCCACCCGGAAACAGACCAGCAGCGGGTCAAATGTCGGTGATCCGTACGGGAGCAGATCAGCGGCAGGTCACCCGTCGGCGATCCGCACGGCCACTGTGACAGACGGGGGTGGCGACCGGGGTGCCGTCCTTACGGTAGGTCGTCACCGAGAGGTACTGCTCTGCGCCGAGGTTCACGTTCCGAGTACGGCAACGCGATCAGGGCGCCTTGACGAGGGCGAAGGCGCCGCGCGTCACCGCCACCTGGTCCAGCCCCACCTGCCCGCCGACCGGGGCCTTCCTGTCGATCGCCATCGTGGTGACGACATACGTCCTGCCCTGCGCCGTACGGGCCAGGAAGCTCATGTCGGAGACCCCCGGCTCCGACCCGCCCTTGAACCACACGGCCGGCCACTGCGCCTTGTCCAGCCCGAGGCCGCCGTCGTTGATCGACATGACCTCGCCGATCCGCCGGTCGCCCAGCTTCACCAGCCCCGCGTACGCCCGGCAGATCTCGGCCGGCGAGGCGAACCACTCCAGCGTGTCCAGCTCGCGCGGCGCGCTCCACATCGCGAACTTCGACAGCGGCGCCTTCGCCACCACCTTGTCCAGGTAGGCCCGCTGCCCGGCGTCGTTCAGCGACAGGTACCGCTTGGCGTGGCGCGGGTAGCCGACGCCCTTGAGCACGAACAGGTCGCGCGTCGTCAGGAACGGCACGTTGCGCTTGTCGCGCACGCCCCAGGCGCGCATCGTGCGCTCGACCGCCTTGCGGCCTGCCTTGTGGATCAGCAGGTCGGTGGCCGTGTTGTCGCTGATGGAGATCATCAGCTTGGCGGCCTCCAGCACGGTGACGCGGCTGCCGTCGGGCCGGTCCTGCAGCTCGCCTGACGGCAGGCTCTTGAGCTCCGGCGTGATCGTCAGCTCGGTGTCCCAGCCGAACGCGCCGCTCCCGATGCGTTCGGCCACCGCGCCCAGCACGTACAGCTTGAGCATGGACCCCAGCGGCCCTCGCTCGCCGGCGGCGACGCCGTGCACGGGGCGGCACGTGCCGTCCTTGGTCAGCTCGGCGGCCAGGAAGCCGGTGCGCGGGGAGAGCCTGGCGAGCCGCTCGTCCACCTCGCCCCAGGTGCCCGGGGTGGGCGCCGAGAAGCGCAGGCCGGTCATCAGGCCTGCGGCGTCCACGCTGAGGGCGACGTCGAACGCGGACGCGCCGGCCAGGACCCTGGCCACCAGGCTACGGTCCTGCGAGGTCTCCAGCCGCTCCAGTTTGAGATCCTTGAACGTGGCCAGCACCTGGTTGAGCTGGGCGGGGGGAATGGCCTTGAGGAAGTCGGCGGTGAAGTGATCGGCCAGCTCGTCCTCCGTGATGGGCGCGCGGGTGGACGCGTCGAGCAGCCATCCGAGCTGGCGGCCCGCCGGAGTGCCGGGGACCCCGGCCGGCGTGCCGGTGGCCGGGGAAGGCGTGCCGTTGGGCGTCGCGGAGATTCCGGCGCCCGTTGCCTCGGCCGGGGCCGGTCGCCCGGCGCAGGCCGTCATGGCGAGCGCCGCCACGGCCGCCGCGAGGATCGGGACGGGCTTCGACGGAGCGTTCATGAGTGAAGATTCCCTTCGCGAGCTCGGCTTCTTCACCCCAGCACATCGCGGCGGGCGGGCCCGTCACCACCGTGCGGGCCGCCGTTCCCGCCGGTGCGGCCAGCCGTAGGAAATATGCGGATAACCTCATAGACGCTCCCCCCGAACGCTCGTCACGATGGGGCCCTATGAGTTCCAGGCTGGTGGCCGCGCCGCTGGCGTTGATCGCCGCCGGCGGGGTGGTGGCGGGCCCGCTCCTGGAGAGCGGCCTGCCCGCCCCGCCACAGCAGTGGGCGTTCATCGTGCTCGCCCTGCCGCTGCCCGCGCTGGGCTGGCTGCTGGCCGTCAGGCGTCCTGAGGTGCGCTACGGCTGGCTGCTGCTGGCCGCCGCGCTGGCGCTGGGGCTGGGCGTGGTCGGCGTCGGCCTGTCCGCCCGTGGCGAGGCGCACTCGCTCGCCACCGTCCTCACCGCGCTGGTCGCCGTGTTCTACGGGCTCACCTGGATCTTCGTGCCGCTGCTGTTCCCCGACGGGCGGCTGCCCGGACGCCGGTGGCGGGCCGTGGCGTGGATCTCGGGCGGCGCGGTCGCCCTGCACGCCGGGGGAAACCTGGCGTGGGGATACAACCCGTACCACCTGCCGGGCGGGCCGCTGTCCGCGGCGCAGTGGGCCGGTGTCTACGCATCGGCGGCCGGTCAGCTCGTCACGTGGGTGATGTCGGTGGTCGTGTTCTGTGGCCTGGTGCTGCGGTGGCGGCGCAGCGGGCGGGTGGAGCGCGGGCAGTACGCCTGGATGGTCGGCGGCATGGCGGCGACCGCTGCGGGGGCGGTGCTGTTGTCCCTGTTCAACATCGGCGGCGCCCAGCACGCGGCGGTGGGGCTGGCCGGGGTGCTGGCCGTGGTGGGGTCGCTGCCGGCCGCCATCGCGGTGGCGGTGGTGCGGCACCGGCTGCTCGACGTCCGCGTCGGGTTGCGCGGCTCGCGCCTGCACCTGGTGTTCGACCTGCGGCCGACGGTGGACGAGGTGCTGTCCGATCTCGGCACGGCGCTGCGCGAGACGCCCGAGCCGGTGGAGCAGCTCGGCCGGCTGGCGGCGGCGGTGCGCACCGGGCTGGACCTGCGGTGGGCCGCGGTGACGCTGCCGGACGGCACCCGCGTCGTCGCCGGCCACCAGGAGGGCGCCGCGGTGCTGGAGCTGCCGGTGCGCGGCGGGCGCATCGAGTGCGGCCCCCGGCAGGCGGGCCCGCTGACCCGGGTGGACAGGAGGCTCCTGGAGGCGCTGGCCGTGCCCGCCGGGCTGGCCATCCAGAGCGCCGGCCTGGTCACCAGACTGATCAACGCCCAGGAGGCCGAGCGCCGCCGCATCGAGCGCAACATCCACGACGGCGTGCAGCAGCAACTAGTCGCGCTCATCGCCGGCCTGGAGCTGGCCAGGGCGACGGGCGCGGGCCCCGACATGCTCGCGAACCTGCGCGAGCAGGCCCGCCAGACCCTCGCCGACCTGCGCGAGCTGGCCGCCGGGATCCACCCGTCCGCGCTCAGCCAGGGCGGCCTGGTGGAGGCGGTGGAGGAGCGCTGCTCGCGCCTGCCCGTACGGACGACGGTGACCTCTCCCCCGCCGCTGCGGGCCAGGCGCTTCGCCGACGAGATCGAGGGCGCGATGTACTTCACGGTGAGCGAGGCCGTGGCGAACGCGCTCAAGCACGCGGGCGCGGCAACCATCGAGGTGGGCCTGGCGCTGGACGGCGGCCGGCTGCGCGCCACCGTGGCCGACGACGGCAAGGGCTTCGACCCGGCCACGCCCGCCCGCCGGGGGCTGGCCACGCTGGAGGACCGGCTCGACGCGCTCGGCGGCAGCCTGACGGTGGACAGCGAACCCGGAAAGGGGACAAGGGTGGAGGCATGGGTGCCGGTCGATGGGTGAGCTGATCCGGGCGGACGGTGGCGGCCGATGGGTGAGCTGATCCGTACGGTGGTGGCGGATGACCACTACCTGGTGCGCGAGGGCACCCGGCAGTTGCTGGAGACGTCCGGCGAGGTGGCGGTCGTCGGCGCGGTGGGCGACGCCGACGAGCTGCTCGACGCCGTGCGCAGGCTCGTCCCCGACGTGGTGATCACCGACATCCGGATGCCGGGCGGCGAGTGGCGGCAGGGCTTCGAGGGCATCGACGCCGCCCACCGCATCCGCTCCGCGC
Source organism: Nonomuraea monospora (assembly GCF_039531895.1). Lineage (NCBI taxonomy): Bacteria > Bacillati > Actinomycetota > Actinomycetes > Streptosporangiales > Streptosporangiaceae > Nonomuraea > Nonomuraea monospora. The sequence goes on along the minus strand of NZ_BAAAQX010000042.1, from coordinate 109,957 downwards.
ATCCGGGGGTCGGGGTGGTGGTGCTGTCGCAGTTCTCGGACGCGCTGTTCGCGTTCGAGCTGTTCAAGCACGGCACCGAGGGTTACGCGTACCTGCTCAAGGACCGGGTCGGCGACCTCGACGAGCTGCTCGGGGCGATCAGGGCGGTGGCCGCGGGCGGCTCCGTCATCGACCCGAAGGTGGTCGAGGGCCTGCTGGCCAGGCGCGACGTGCGGGGCCAGCAGGAGGCGCTGACCGCCCGCGAGCGGGACGTGCTGCGTGAGATGGCACACGGCCGGACGAACTCCGCCATCGCCCGCGCTCTGCACCTGTCGATCTCGTCAGTGGAGAAGAACGTGAACGCCATCTTCACCAAGCTCGGCCTGGAGAACAGCGGTGACGTGCACCGGCGGGTGGCGGCGGTCCTGGCCTACCTGGGGCCCGAGCCGCCTCAACGGTAGCTGCGGGGCCGCCTCAGCGGTAGGCGAGCCGGCGCAGCAGGATCTCGGCCGGGCCGCGGTAGCCGACGCGGCGCATGAGGTCGGCGAGCAGCAGCGAGACCAGCCACGTGCCCGCCCCCACCAGCGTGGCGCCGAACAGGCCGAGGTCGTCCTGCAAGCCGAGCCCGTACGGGTAGAACAGGACGACGAAGGCGATGGACTGGAAGAGGTACAGGCTCATCGAGCGCCGGCCGAGCGACTCGACCATCGTGGTGAGCCGGTTGCGCCGCCGCCCCGCGCGGATGGCGACGAGGGCGACGACGGCCGCCATGCCGATGCCGCCCGCGTACCCGGTGAGGGGTTGCGCCACGGCGGCGGCCCACAGAGCCGCCGCGGACGGCTCCGGCCACACGCCGACCTGGACGAGGGCGACGGGCAGCGAGCCGGCGACGGACACGGCGGTGGTGATCACGGCGACGCGGGCCAGGAGGCGGCGGTGCCGCGCGGGCTCGTCCAGGTGGCGGCGGCGCGCCGCCCACATGCCCAGCAGCACGCCGGGGACGACGATGAGGGTTCCGGCCGCCAGGCTGATCGGCCAGAACGTGAGCCGTTCGGCGAGCAGCGCCCAGAAGCCCTGGTCGCCGGCGGCGGCGCTGCCCTTGGTGAAGGTGGAGATGCCGCTCGACAGCGGGAACCACATGCCGGCGGCGACGAACGCGGTGGCGGGGACGAGCGTGAGCCCGGCCGTCCACAGCAGGGCCCGGTCGCCGCGCCGCAGCAGGCCGGTCAGCAGGACGGCGGCCAGGCCGTAGGGGGCCAGGATGTCGATCGGGACGAGCAGCACCACGTGCGCGAGCCCGATGGCCATCAGCCACCAGCCGCGCCGGCGCAGCAGCTTGCGTGCGCTGACCCAGTCGCCGCCGGGGCGGTCGAGTTGCCGGTTGAGCAGTTGCACCAGCGCGTACCCGAACAGGAAGGAGAACATCGGCCGCGCGTGGTTGCCGACGAAGAGGAAGTGGAAGACGTCGGTGATCGCGTTCAGCACGGCGGGGCCGCGATGCACGTCGGTCACGAACAGCGGCGCGTGCGCGAACGCGATGGCCAGCAGCATCGCGCCGCGCGCCAGGTCGGGGGCGAGGGCTCGCCCTTCGGTGGCGCGCGGCGGGGCCGGCGCCTCAATGGACGTGGTCATTCGTCACCTTCCTAACAACATCGGCGTCAGCCTCCCGCCGCGCCCGACTGTCTGCGCGACTCCAAGCTCTTGCGCAGCGCGGTGGCGATGGGCTCGACGGGTGCGGCGAGTTGCTCGATCCGGTGCCGGTACCGGCGCGCCTCGCCCCGGCCCAGAATCGCCTTGGCGCCGGCCGCGGCGGCCAGCGCCGCCAGGACGCGCACGTCCTGGTCCACCCGCCCGACCGGCTGGCCCCCGCGGATGGCCCGCCCGACGCGCTCGGCGAGCCTGCGTGACAGGTACGCCTTGCGCGGGACGATCCGCTCCACCGGGAAGAACAGCACGCGGTGCCGCTCCACCCTGATCAGCCGGTCGGCGGCCAGCTCGTCGCGCACCGCGCGGACCGCCTTCGCCGGGTCCTTGGCGACCCATCGCCGCCACGAGCGCGGCGGCGAGCCGGAGATCTGCTCCCAGACGATCGCCCGCAGCGATCCCGTGCCCGCGTCGGCGGGCTCCCTCACGGCCCGCGCCTTGCCCGCCTCGTCGGCCAGGCTGCCTTCCAGCAGCAGCTCGGACATGGCCGCGGCGCGCAGCACGTAGCCCAGCTCGCCGCGGTTGGTCAGCCGCTCCTTGCGCAGGTCGAAGGCCAGGAGGAAGGCCGAGCGCGTCAGGGTCTCATCCTGCTTCACCGGTGTCTCCATCCGTCCGCTCCCCTTCTTCCTCGGATCCTTCTGCTGCGGAATCTCCTTCTGGGCTGCTGCGCGGCCGGCCCCGCGGTCGCATCCGCCCGACCCCCTCGGGCAGCCGCCCGGCCTCTGACAGCGCCCTGCGCAGCAGGAACTCGATCTGGGAGTTCGTGCTGCGCAGCTCGTCGGACGCCCATCTGGCCAGCGCGTCGTGGACCACCGGGTCGAGCCGCAGCAGGAGTTTCTTGCGCTCGATCATCACTGGTACAGAGTGCCCGTGTTGACCACGGGCTGGGTGTCGCGATCACCCACCAGCACCACGAGCAGGTTGCTGACCATGGCCGCCTTGCGCTCCTCGTCCAGCTCCACCACGTCGTGCTCGGCGAGCTTCTCCAGCGCCATCTCCACCATGCCGACGGCGCCCTCGACGATCCGCTGCCTGGCGGCCACCACCGCGCCGGCCTGCTGGCGGCGCAGCATCGCGTGCGCGATCTCCGGCGCGTACGCCAGGTGGATGATGCGCGACTCGATGACCTTGACCCCGGCGGAGGCGACCCTGGCCGCGATCTCCGTGGAGAGCTGGTCGTTGATCTCCTCGGCGTTGTCGCGCAGCGACAGCCGCGGCTCGCCGTGCGAGTCGTACGGGTACGTGCCCGCGATGTGCCGCACCGCCGTCTCGGCCTGGATGGCCACGAACTCCACGAAGTCGTCCACCTCGAACACGGCCTGCGCGGTGTCCTGCACCTGCCAGACGACCACGGTCGCGATCTGGATGGGGTTGCCGTCGGCGTCGTTGACCTTGGTGACGTCCGTCTCGTGGTTGCGGATCCTGGTGGAGACCCGGCGGCGCCCGGTGATCGGGTTGACCCACTGGTAGCCGGGGGTGCGCAGGGTGCCGACGTACCGGCCGAGGAGCTGCACCACCCTGGCCTCGCCGGGGGCGACCGCCGTGAGCCCGAAGAACATGACGAACGCGACGGCGGCCACCAGGACGCCCGCGATCAGCGCCGCCAGCCCGGCCGCCGGGGAGCCGGTGGCCAGCATGGCGATGCCCAGGACGATCAGCGCCAGGCCGGCCAGCTCCAGCAGCGTCGTCACGGTCAGCATCACGAACCCGTTGGCGGCCTTGACCGGGCGCTCGTGGGTGTGGGGTTCCGGCATGTCCACCACGCCGCCGTCGAGGACGCCCCCACTCGATGTGTTCGTCATCGCCTTCCCTCCCCTTGGTTGTGTGACTTCATCTTGCTAGCAAAGTGATATCACTTTTTTGAGGACGGGGGAAGGGGGTGGTAGGGCTGGCCCTACCGGGCTTCCGGGTGACGGCGGCAATGCCGGGCCCGCCCCGCCGCCCTAGGGTTTGTGCCATGAGGAGAACGGCGTTGATCGCGGGCCTGCTGGGGCTCGCCGCGGTGCTGACCGGCTGCGGCCTGAGTGAGCACAACCAGGACACCGTGACGTACGACGTCGCGGACAAGGTGGCGGGCCTGCGTGTCGAGGCCGACTCCGGCACCGTCGAGGTCATCGAGTCCGACCGCGAGGGCATCCACGTCAGCGAGCGCCTCACCTGGCGCAAGGAGAAGCCCAAGACCACCCACGCGGTACGCGGCGACACGCTGGAGCTGTCGTTCACCTGCCCCACGAGCTGGGGGCTCGGGGCCGCGGGGATGTCCTGCGACGTGAGCTACCGGGTGGAGGTGCCCAAGGGGCTGCGCGTCAAGGCGGGCACCGACTCCGGCGACCTCACGCTGACGGACCTGTCGGGCGAGGTGGAGGCCACGAGCGACTCGGGCGCCATCGTGGCGGGCGGGCTGACCGGCAAGCGGGTCGTCGCGCGGACGGACTCCGGCGACCTGACGCTGACCTTCACCGGGCAGCCCGACCAGGTCACGACCACCACCGACTCGGGGAGCACGGAGATCCACGTGCCGCGGGGGCCGTACAACGTGGTGGCCAGGACGGACTCGGGCGGCAAGGCGATCACCGCCGACAGCGACGCCTCGGCGCCGCGCTCGATCGAGCTGACCAGCGACTCGGGCGACCTGGCGGTCTCGACCCCCTGACCGCCGGGGCCGCCCGGCGGCTCAGCCCTGCGAGTAGACGACGATCGACACCGCGATGTACTGCACCAGGTAGGCGGCGATCGTGAACGCGTGGAAGACCTCGTGGAAGCCGAACCAGCGGGGTGACGGGTCGGGGCGGCGCAGGCCGTACACGACGGCGCCGGCCGAGTAGAACACGCCGCCCACCGCCACCAGCACCACGGCCGCCACCCCCGCGCCCTCCAGCAGTTGCGGCATCACGAAGATCGCGGTCCAGCCGAGGCCGAGGTAGAGGACCGTGTACAGCCAGCGCGGCGCGTTCATCCACAACACCCTGAACAGCACCCCGGCCAGCGCGCCGGCCCAGATCACCGACAACACCGCCACCCGGGCCGCGCCGTCCAGCGCCAGCAGGGCGAACGGGGTGTAGGTCCCGGCGATGATCAGGTAGATGTTGGCGTGGTCGATCCTGCGCAGGAACTCCGCCAGCTTCGGGCCCAGCTCGCTGCGGTGGTAGGTGGCGGAGATGCCGAACAGCAGGGCCGACGTGATGGCGTAGATCGACGAGGCCAGCCGGGCCTGCAGGGTGGGGCCGAGCGCCACGAGCACGAAGCCCGCGATCAGGGTGACGGGCAGCGCTCCAGTGTGCAACCAGCCGCGCAGCCGCGGCTTCACGGTGATGGTCGTCATGCAACCTACGGTACCGTAGGTTGCAAAAGCCGCGAACCTGTGCAGGCTCGCTGAACGCGGGCCAGCAGAGGTTAGAGCCCATTGAAGAAACGGGCCGCAATCGGAACAGCGGCTGACCTTCCGGACCCGCCATGCCGTACGAAAACACAAAACGCCAGGTCATCGCGGTATCCGATGAACCAGGCGTGTGACGTCTCGCCCTCCACCTCGGCCGTCCCCGTCTTACCGGCGGCCCCTTCGGGTAACCCCGCGTCGCTGGCCGTCCCGTAGTCCACGGTGGCCGTCATCATGTCCCTGAGCGCGGTCACCACGCCCTCGTCCATCTGCACGTCCGCGTGCGGCGTGCCGTCGATCCTGCGCACCTGCGCCTCCGACAGCAGCCGGGGCGAGCGCCAGGTGCCGCTCTGGACGGCGGCGGCGAGCGCGGCCATGCAGAGCGGGGTGGAGACGACCTCGCCCTGCCCGATCGCGTCGGCGCCCAGCATGTCGAGCTCGTCGGTCTCCGGCACGGTGCCGCAGGTGCCGCCGATGCCGGTCGCGATCGGCCGGCCGAACCCCCACTCGTTCGCCGTCCTGGTCAGGTCCTGCCCCGTGAGCCTGGTGGTCGCCTGCTCGACGAACGTGGTGTTGCAGGAGAAGGCGAACGCGTCGGTGAAGGTGACGACGCCGCGGTCCACCTCGCCGTCGTTGCCGAAGGGCCGGTGGAAGGGGATCGTGTACGTGCCGGGGCAGCCGACCTGGTCCGCCGGGTCGAGCCCGCCCTGGATCAGCGCCGCCGCGGTGATCGCCTTGAAGACGGAGCCCGGCGGGAAGACGTCGCGCACGGCGCTGTAGTTCTCCCCCAGCCGGTCGGCCAGCGCGAGGATCTCACCGGTGCTCGGCCGGATGACGATCATCGTGGAGTCCTCGGTGCCGTCGAGCGCCCGCGCCGCGGCCGCCTGGACGGACCGGGACAGGGTGGTGCGCTCGACCTTCGCCTCGGGGTCGCGGCGCAGCAGCGTCGTGGCCGGTCGCCCCGGCAGCTTCGACACCAGCGTCCAGCCGTAGTTGACCTGCTCGAACTCGGGCTTGAGCGGCTCCAGGTAGGCGTCGGCGTAGCTGTCGTTCGGGATCCTGTCGCCCTCGCTGGTGACCAGCTCGGCCGCCGACGTCTCCACCTCCTCCAGCGCCAGCGTGCCGCCGTCCTTGAGCAGCGGGTGCAGCGTCTCCGGCGCCCATAACACCTTCCACGCGCGCTCCCGCACGGCCAGCCGCAGGACGCTGTCGAACGGCCAGTCCCCCAGCTCGCTCAGCTTGCGCACCCCCGAGAACGGCACCTCGGCCGCCTGCTCCCCCGTGCTGCGCAACTGGCCGGGGGTGAGCTGCAGGGACACGACGCCCAGGTCGTCGCTGAGCTTGCGGTGCCGTACGGAGAAGTCGGCCGGAGGCTGGAACACCAGCCGCTCCATCGCCGAGACGTTCCCCCGCCGCCAGGCGTCGAAGTACGCGGCGGCCGTCTGGGCGGCGCTGCCCTTGACCCGGTTCGACGCCACGACGGCGAAGGCGCCCGCCCCGGCTATCGCGACAAGCGCGATAACGAGCACAATCAGCCTTCGCCGTGCCATACGGTACTCCCAGGGAGGGGATCAGACGTGGCCCGTGGACAGCGTGAACCGATGCCCGGTCTGTACCCGGTGACGTTCGGCGAGGTCGAGCTTCTCCGGGATCTGGACAGGCAGGACGGCTGGGTGCTGTCCAAGGATGGCGTACCTCAGTCTTATGTAGATCTTCAAGACCCGACATTTCTGGAATTCGAGTATGTACGACTCATGGCGGATGTGATCGACCTTTTGTCAGAAGGGCCGTTGAGTTGCGTCCACGTGGGCGGCGGCGCCTGCTCGATCCCCCGCTACGTCTCCGCCACCCGCGCGGGCTCCAGGCACATCGTCATCGAACCCGACGGCCTGCTGGTCAACCTGGTACGCGAGCAGCTCGACCTGCGCTCGGTGCCCCGGCTGAAGGTCATCGTCGCCGGCGGCAGGGAGGGCACGGCCAAGGTCTGGGACGAGACGGCCGACCTGGTGGTCCTCGACGCGTTCACGGGCGCGACGATGCCGGTCGAGCTGGCGACGGCCGAGTACATGGGCGACCTCGCCAGGATCCTCCGCCCCGGCGGCACCCTCCTGATCAACATGGCCGACGGCAAGGGCCTGGCCTTCGCCAAGCGCCTGCTCGCCACGGTCACCGGCACGTTCAGGCACGTGGCGCTGATGGCCGAGCCCGGCATCATGCGGGGCCGCCGCTTCGGCAACCTGATCGTCGCCGCCTCGCGCGCCGAGCTGCCGGTGGAGCTGCTGTCCAGAAGGGCGGCGGGCGGCCTCACGCAGGCGCGCTGCGTGTACGGCGAGGCGCTGACCAACTTCATCGCCGGAGCCGCGCCCATCAAGGACGGCGACGCGGTCATGGCGCCCGTCCCGCCGCCCGCCGTCTTCGGCTGACGACCGATCCCGGCCTGAGCCTCGACGCGCTGCGGTTCCTGGTGCACGCAATCCGGAATAGTTGAAAACTAAACTTGGTTGAGTCCGGCAGACCCGCTGGAAGGAGCACCCGATGCCCGCCGTGACCGTAGAGAACCCGCTCACCCTCCCCCGCCTGCCCGAGCCGCAGGCCGGGACGCCGGGCCGCAAGGTGCTCGCCGTCGAGACCGCGCCCAGCGGCTTCGAGGGAGAGGGCTTCCCCGTCCGCCGGGCCCTGGCCGCGATCAAGCCCGAGTACCTGGACCCGTTCGTGATGATGGACCAGATGGGCGAGGTGGACTACGCGGCCGGCGAGCCCAAGGGCACGCCGTGGCATCCGCACCGGGGCTTCGAGACCGTCACGTACATGATCGACGGCGTGATGGAACACCTCGACTCCAACGGCGGCGGCGGCACGATCACCAACGGCGACACGCAGTGGATGACCGCCGGGGCCGGGATACTGCACAAGGAGGCGCCGCCGGAGTGGCTCGTGCAGCAGGGCGGGCTGTTCCACGGCATCCAGCTCTGGGTGAACCTGCCGGGGGCCAAGAAAATGATCGCGCCCCAGTACCAGGACATCGGCGGCTCCAGCGTCGTACTGCTGAGCAGCCACGACGGCGGCGCGCTGGTGCGGCTCATCGCCGGCGACCTGGCCGGGCACGTCGGGCCCGGCAGCACGCAGACGCCGATCACGCTGCTGCACGCCACCGTCTCGCCGGGTGCGCGGCTGGTCATGCCGTGGCGCCAGGACTTCAACGCGCTGGCGTACGTGCTGTCCGGGCGCGGAACCGCCGGCACGGAGCGCCGCCCGCTGAGCGGCGGGCAGCTCGCCGTGTTCGAGGGGTTCGGGAACCGGCCGGGGCTGGCGACGCAGGCCGGGAGCATCACGATCACGGCGGCCAAGGAGCCGCTGGAGGTGATCGTGCTCGGCGGTGAGCCCATCGGGGAGCCGGTGGCGCACTACGGGCCGTTCGTCATGAACACCAAGGCCGAGCTGGTGCAGGCGTTCGAGGACTTCCAGGCGGGGCGGCTCGGGAGCATCCCCGCCCAGCACGCCTGATCGACCTCCGCCCGGGGCCCGCGCGCGACTTCGCGCGCGGGCCCTCTTCCGTTTCATGGGCTCATCGGGGACGACCACGCGCCGGCGTTCGAGGCGGCGGCCGTGCACACCGCGTACCCAAGTGGGGAGCGCATGCGAGCGCACGGCGCGAGCCGAAGAACCGGCGGGCAGTGCGGCCGTGATCGCCCGGCGAGGGGCGGGAAGCCGGCGCCGCTACGGCAGGGTCAGGCAGGCGATCCGCGCCCCCGCCTGGCCCGCCTCCGCGCCGGAGGTGACGGTGGGCTGCGCGTGGATGACGAGGGCGCCGGGCAGCTTGGCACGTTCCAGTGGCCACTCGTTGCGGGCGCTGGAACGGCCCGCGCCCTCGGCGTCGGTGGTGAAGTCGAGCCACACCTCACTGGCGGCGTCGATCCGGCCGGGGTGGTGCTGGTAGTGGGAGCCGGAGTCTTCAGGCTTGGAGCCGCACGGCTTGACGTGCAGGTGGGCGCCGTAGCGGCGGTCTGGCAGCAGGCCCTCGACGACGAGCGAGGTGCGGGTGCGTCCGCCGCCGGACTCGATGGTGACGCTGGCCTGGGCGCCCTCGGGGGCGAGCTTGCGGTCGTAGGCGACGGCGCCGGGGTCGTCCGAGCCGAACTCGCCGGCCGAGTTGAGGTTGACCGTCTCGTCCTGCGCGGTCTTGGCGTTCTGGACGGGGGCGGGCGGGCCCGCGCAGGCCCCGGCCAGCGCGGCCGTCGCGGTCATCAGGGCGAGCAGGGACGCGGGCACGCGCATGGGACCTCCCACGGGTGGAGCCCCTCCGGCAACGGGGGCTCCGAGAGGCCACCACTCTAACGAGTGATCGGCGCGCTACGTACGGTCATTCGGCTCGCTCGCCGTGTTTTGCCGCGATGTCGTCGATCACGGCGGCCAGCGTGAAGTCGAGGTCGGTGAGGCCGCCCTGGTCGTGGGTGGTGAGCGTCAGGTGGAGGGTGCGCCATCGGATGTCGATGTCGGGATGGTGGTTGAGCTCCTCCGCCTTGAGGGCGATCTCGTCGACGACGCGGATGGCGGTGGGAAAGTCGGGCGCGGTGACCGTGCGTTTGATCTCGTCGCCCTCGCGCCGCCATCGGGGCAGGTCGTGGAGCTTGCTCTCGACGTCCATGCCTCTCACGTTACTTCAGGGCGCCCGAGCTGAGCCCCGACTGGATCTGCCGCTGGAAGACGATGTAGACGACCATGACCGGGAGGATGGTGATGGACAGGGCGGCGAACAGGCCGGGCCAGTCGGCCTCGTAGCCGGCCAGGGTGGAGATGCGGGCGATGCCCTGGGTGAGCACCCACTTGTCCGGCGCGCCGGCGAGCAGGACGAGCGGCAGCAGGTACTGGTTCCACTGGCCGAGCACGTTGAAGATGGTGATGCTGATCAGGCCGGGCCTGGCCATCGGCACCATGATCTGGAAGAACGTGCGGGTGTGGGAGGCGCCGTCGATCAGCGCGGCCTCGGCGACCGCCTCCGGCAGCGTGCGGAAGAACGCCGCCAGGAAGAACACCGTGAACGGCAGCGAGTAGGCGATGTAGACCAGCACCAGGCCGACGTGGCTGTTGAGCAGCCCGACCTGCTTGACCACGAAGAACAGCGGCCCGAGCGCCAGGAAGACGGGGAAGGCCAGTCCGGCCACGAAGTAGTAGTAGATCAGCCGGCTGCCGGCGAACCGGTAGCGGGCCAGCACGTACGCCGCCATCGACCCGAACAGCATGGTGCCCGCCGTGCCGAAGACCACCACGACGACGGTGTTCAGCATGTACTGCCCGATGTGCGCCTTGTCCCAGGCCCGGCCCCACGCGTCCAGCCGCAGCGCGCCGGGCAGTTGCAGCGGGTCGCCGAAGATCTCGGTGTTGTTCTTGAACGAGGCGAGGAACGTCCACAGCAGCGGCGCGACGATCAGCAGCGCCCACACGGCCAGCGCCACGTGGGACAGCGCGCTCAGCGCCCCGGGCCCCTTCTCCTTACGTGAGCCCATCCCTACAGCTCAACCCTCTCACGTCTGGTCGTACGCAAGGTCAGCACCGCGAACGTCACGGTGAGGAAGAACAGCGCCACGCCCATCGCGGACGCGTACCCGACCTTCTGGTAGGAGAAGGCGGTGTTGTAGATGGTGATCGGCAGGACGGTGGTGGCGCCGTCGGGCTCGCCCTTGTCGCCCGCCAGCACCTGGATGAGCGCGAACCCGTCGAAGGCCGCGATGCCCAGGTAGATCCAGGCGACCTGCACGGTGTCGCGCAGCAGCGGCAGCGTGATGGAGAAGAACAGCCGGACGCGGCCCGCCCCGTCCAGCGCGGCCGCCTCGAAGTAGTCCTTGGGGATGGCGGCCATGCCGGCGGAGAACAGCACCACGTAGAAGCCGACCGCCTGCCAGACCATCACCGCGATGATCGACCACAGCGCCAGGTCCGGCTCGATGAGCCAGCCGACGGGGCCGAGGCCGAAGCGGGCCAGGATGCCGTTGAGCACGCCGTCCGCGTCGGGCCGGTAGACGGCCTGGAACAGCACGCCGACCACGGCGACGGCCAGGACCTGGGGGAAGAAGAACACCACCCGGTAGAACCCGGACCCCCAGACCCCCGCCATGCCGGCGCCGCGCGTGCCGCCGCCGAGGTTGAGCAGGAAGGCGAACAGCAGCGCGATGACGATGGTCGCGACCGGCAGCACCAGCAGCAGGATCCCGTGGTTGCGCAGGGCCCGCCAGAAGACCTCGTCCTCCAGCAGCCGGCCGAAGTTGTCGAACCCCACGTAGCGGACGACCGAGCTGTAGCCGTTCCAGCTCGTCAGGGCGAGCTGGAAGGCCTGCGCGTAGGGGCTGATGACGAAGACCGTGTAGAGGACGAGGGGGACGGCGAGGAAGCCGGCGACGAAACCGTACGTGCGCAACCGCCGCATCGGTCACTGGCTCCGCGTCTGCTTCGTGACCGACTCGTCCTTCTTGACGGCGTCGGCCTTCTTCTGCATGTTGGCGCAGAACTCCTCGGGCGTGATGCGGCCGGCCATGACCACGTTGATCTGCTCGGTGCCGTAGTCGAACAGCTCCTTGTACCAGCCTTCGAAGCGGGCCTCGGTGATGATGTTCTGGCCGGCCTTGTCCTGGGCGCGGGCGGCGCTCATGAGGCCGGCGGGCAGGTCCACGCCCTCGGCGGCGCCGTTCACGACCGTGACGTTCTTGGTCATCTCGGTGAAGCCGCGCGCGCCCTCCTTGGACAGCATGATGCGCAGGTACTCCAGGCCGCCCTGCGGGTTCTTGCCCTTGGCGGCGACCACGAAGTTCTCGCCGACGCCGACCTGGATGGCGCCGTACGGCATCTGGTCGGAGCCGGTGACCTCGGGGATGGGGGCGATGGCGTACTCGAAGTCCTTGGGCTTGTCCTTGGCCATCTCGTTCTCGATCCAGGAGCCGACGGGGTAGAAGAGCAGCTTGTTCTGGAGCTGCTTGATCTGGGTCTGCGTGTGGTCGAGGCCGAAGTAGGCCTTGTCGCCGTACTTGGCCTGGACGTCTGCCCAGACGGTCACGGCGCGCTTCATCGGCTCGGCGTTCCAGGCGTTGTCCACGAGGTTGTCGATGTCCAGGATGACCTGGTTCCCGCCGATCTTGGCGGCGGTGTAGAGGACGTTCCAGAGCTGGTAGTACGGGCCCTTCTGCCCCGGGTAGGCGAACAGCAGGATGCCCTCCCCCTTGGCGGTCTCCCCCAGCGCGGTGAACTGCTCCCAGGTCGTCGGCACCGCCCAGCCCTTGTCGGCGAAGAGCTTGGCGTTGTACCAGAGCGCGCGGTGCGACACGGTGTAGTTGAGCACCAGGTCCTTGCCGGTGACGTTGGCGTTGGTGAGCACGGCGGGCGTGACGGTGTCGCGCACCTTCTTGGCCGGGTCGTCGATCGAGGGGGCGTCGAACAGCGGGGTCAGGTCGGCCAGGTGGCCCTCGGCGGCGAGCGCGGCCAGGTCCATCGACTTGGGGCCCGAGTTGTTGATCACGTCGGGCGGGTCGCCGGCGACCAGGCGGGGGCGGAGCTGGGTGCCGATCTCCTGGGTGGCCGTGTGGGTGATCGCGGCTTCTGGGAACGTCTTCTTGTAGAGCTGTTCGTGCAGGTCCTTGGCGTACGCGTCGCCGTACGCCCCGCTGAAGATGGCCACTTCGAGCGGCTTCTTGGCGTCCACGCCGAAGGGGTTCTTCGGGTTCGCGGAGGCCGCGAGCGAGGTGGCGGGGGCGGTGGTGGCCTCGCCCCCGCCCGTGCCGGCGGTGGCGCAGGCACTGAGCAGGCCCGCACCGGGGCCGGCGACGAACGCGGTCATGCCGATCCTGCGGATGAGCTGGCGCCTGGTGATCTCGCCCGGGTGGGTCATGGGGGGCTCCCTGAATTAGGAAAGTTTCCTAAACGATTGCCCGCAACGTACGAACGGGCTCCGACGCCCGTCAAGGGGGTGCGATCGAGACGTGACCTTGCCGTGATGCCTTGCCTAGAACGAGGTTCTAGAAGCAGAGTGGGTCGCATGATTGAGGAGTACGCCGACCAGGTGTGGCGGGGCGACGCGGACGACAGCATCGTCGATGCGGGCATGACGGGCAAAGGTGTCCTGACGGTCGCCGACGGGGTCGGCTGGTGGTCCGGTTTCGGGAACGTCGTCACCTTCGAGACGGAGGGCGAGCTGGTCCTGTTCGACACCAGCAGCCCGTTCTCGGCGGCCCGGCTGCACGAGGACGTGCGCAAGTGGTCGCGCGCGCCGCTGACCACCGCCGTCTACTCGCACGGCCACATCGACCACGTCTTCGGCACGGCCCCGTTCGAGGAGGAGGGCCCGCGCGCCACCGTCTACGCCCACAGGGCCGTGGTCGAGCGCTTCGAGCGCTACCTGCTGACCAACGGCTACAACGCGGTCATCAACCAGCGGCAGTTCCAGGCGCCGAACCTGCGCTGGCCCGACTCCTACCGCCATCCCGACGTGACCTACACCGACGCGCTGACCGTGCGGCGCGGCGGCCTGACCTTCGACCTGGTGCACGCCAAGGGCGAGACCGACGACGCGACGATCGGCTACGTGCGCGAGCACCGGCTGCTGCTGCCCGGCGACCTGTTCATCTGGGTGACGCCCAATTGCGGGAACCCGCAGAAAGTGCAGCGTTATCCCCGGGAATGGGTGCACGCGCTGCGAATGATGGCCGCCATGGACGCCGAGATCATGCTGCCCAGCCACGGCGCCCCGATCTTCGGCCGCGACCGCATCAGGCAGGCGCTGCTGGAGACGGCGCAGTGGCTGGACTCGCTGGTCACGCAGACCCTCGAACTGCTCAACGCGGGGGCCAGGCTCGACGAGATCGTGCATTCCGTAAGGCCGCCCGAGCACCTTTCCGACCGGCCTTATCTGCGGGCCCGATATGACGAGCCGGAATTCGTCGTACGCAATCTGTGGCGCCTTTACGGCGGCTGGTACGACGGAAATCCGGCCCATCTCAAACCCGCCCCTGAATCCGTTCTGGCGAAATCCGTCGCGCAACTCGCGGGCGGCCCCTCCGCGCTCGCCGACGCCGCGCTGCGCGCCCTGGCCGACGGGGACGAGCGGCTGGCCGGGCACCTCGCGGAGCTGGCCGCCCTGGCGGCTCCTGACGACGCGGGCGTGCACCGCGTACGCGCGGAGGTCTTCGCCACCAGGGCGGCGGGCGAGCTGTCCCTCATGGCCAAGGGCGTCTTCACCTGGGCGGCCGAGGAGTCGAAGCGGCGCTCCTAGTCCTTCCACCAGGTGGGCTCGGGCGGCTGGATCATCGGCAGCGAGTCCTTGGGCACGTCGGCGGGGGCCTTGACGAAGATCGTCACGGCGTCGGAGGCGATCCGCTGGACGTGCTGCACGGTCCAGTCGTCCCCGACGTGATCGGGCTCGACGTGGTAGCCGCCGCCGGTGCCGTCCGGGTTGTCCCACATCACCACGTACCCGACCTTCATCCCGGCCCGCTCCAGGTCGGCGCTGACCCGCGCGACCCGCTCTCCGGCGGGCCGGTAGCCCTTGATGACGCCCGCGCCCGGATCGACGTCGATCTGCACCGGCGTGGCGTAGAGCTCGCCTGGGGCGGCCGGGCGGCCGATCCCGATCAGCAGCTTGCCCGTGACGCCGACGGGCATGGAGATCGTGCCGCACCACGCCGAGCGGCAGCCCTCCTCCCGGGAGGAGATCGTGACGCCGGTGCCCGCGGGGAACCGGCCCGACGTGAGCACCGGGCCGATCAGCTTGCCCACGTCCTGCGGCGCGACCGGGGCCTTGCGCACCTCGACGTCCAGGCCGATCGCCCGGAACGCCTCGGTGAACCCGGCCACGTCGGCGGCCGGGTCGTTGATCTCGACCTCGATCTGGTCGGGCCCGGTCCTGAGCGAGACGGCGGCGTTCGCGTACTCGGTGGCGGGTCCCCAGAACGGGGTCCAGACGACGAGCGCCGCGGCCAGCCCAGCGGCCACCACCGCCGGCCCGAGGCCGCGCCGGAGCGGCAGGCGGCGGCGGGCGGGCTCGCGCTCCACCAGCATGATCGACTCCATCAGGGCCCGCGCCCCAGGGCCCGAGGCCTGCCCCGCCGGGTCCCCGGCCAGGTCCTCGTCCCGCACGCGGGCCAGATCGGCGATGTTCACAGCCTGCTCCCTTCGAACGCGACGGCGCGCGAGTGATGGATGCCCGCCTCGGCCAGCCTCCTGGCGAAGCGCTTGCGGGCGCGGTAGAGCCTGACCCGCACGACGTTGGCCGACGTGCCGAGGACGGTGGCGATCTCGGCTGGGCTGAGCCGCTCCCAGGCGACCAGCGCGAGCAGCTCCCTGTCGTCCTCCGGCAGGGCCCTGAACACCCGGCCGAGCGCGGAGAGGTCCTCGCCGGGCAGGTCCGCGACGAGCGGCGAGGCGGCCAACTGGGCGCGCAGGGCCGCGGTGCGCTGCTCGTGCCGGCGCTCGCCGCGCCGGTGGTTGGCCAGCACCTTCCTGGCCACACCGAACAGCCACAGCCTGGCCTCGTCCCCGCGCGGGACCGCCTCGATGCGGCGCCAGGCGACCGTGAAGGTCTCGGCCACGACGTCCGCCGCGTCGTCCGGGTCTGGACAGCGGCGCAACGTGTACCCGAGCAGGGGGCGGTACGAGGTCTCGTAGAGCTCCTCGAACCGCCCCTCGGGATCTGCTCCCACTTGGGCTCCTCACTTGGGGGCGTTCGACACTCAACCTCATGTCCGCGATGCCGGGAGCATTACGGGGTGAGGGAGAATCCGCCTCCATGGAGGGCGTCGCCCGGTGCCGGGCGCGGGGTCAGCCGAAGTGGGCGCGGGTCTCGGCGAAGGCCTGGTCGGTGCCCTCCAGGGCCGCCGCCACGTCGGCCTCCGTGTGGGCCGCCGACATGAACCAGTTGTGCCACGGGTGGAGGTACACCCCGTGCCGCAGGCAGGCGTCGCTCCAGTGCATGGCCACCGACAGGTCGGCGTCGCCGTCGAAGCTGAGCCACGGGATCGTCACGGGGCCCGTCTGGTTGACCACGAAGCCGTGCGCCTTGGCCTGGGCGTACAGGCCCTCGCGCAGTTGCGTGCCCGCGCGTTGCATGGCGCCGATGCCGTCCTCGTCGCGCAGGGTCTCGATGGTGGCCTTGGCCGCCGCCATGGCCACGGCGGAGAACCAGAACGAGCCGGTCGAGTACAGCGTCTGCGCGGGGCCGCGGAGGGCGTCGGTGCCGGTAACGGCGGCGATCGGGTAGCCGTTGGCCATCGCCTTCGACCAGGCCGTCAGGTCAGGGCGCACCCCGTACGGCTCCCACGAGCCGCGCAGGTCGATGCGGAAGCCCGCCCGCACGTCGTCGATCACCAGCGCCGCGCCCAGGCGGTCGGCCAGGGCGCGGGCGCCGCGCGCGAAGACCGGCTCCACCAGCTCCTGGTCCTCGAACGAGTCGTGCTTGAACGGCGTCACGATGATCGCGGCCACGTCGCCTTCGACGGTCGCCGCCGCGGCCTCCAGCGACTCCAGGGAGTTGTAGCCGAACTCCACCAGGTCGGCCCGCTCGTTCGGCGTCGTGCCCGCCAGGGACGGCGTGCACCACGGGTCGGCCCCGTGGTAGGCGCCGTGCGCCATCAGCACCTTGGTGCGGCCCGTCGCGGCCCTGGCGACCATGAGGGCCTGCGTGGTGGCGTCCGTGCCGTTCTTGGAGAACATCGCCCAGTCGGCGCTGGGGACGGTGTCCACCAGCAGCTCGGCCAGCTCCACCATGACGGCGCCCGGGCCGTTGAGGCAGTCGCCGAGGGCGGCCTGACGGGCGGCGGCCTCCTCGACGCGCGGGTGCCGGTGGCCGAGCACGACCGGGCCCCAGCTGCACATGAAGTCGAGGTAGGAGCGGCCGTTGACGTCCCACTGCCGGCAGCCCTCGCCGCGCTCGAAGAACTGGGGGTAGCCGGGGGCGAAGAGGGCCGCGTTGAGGTGGCCGTACATGCCGCCGGGGACGACTTTCGCGGCGCGCAGGCGGAGTTCGGCGTCTGTGGTCATGGAGAAGGGTCCTAAGTGAGGAGGGCGAGGGTGTCGGGCAGGTCGGTGAGGCCGGCGTCGGAGCCGAGGCCGGTGGCGACGCGGGCGGCGGCGGCCGTGCCCCAGCGGGCGGCCGTGAGGACGTCCTGGTCGTGCAGCAGGCCGGTGAGGAAGCCCGCGCAGTACGCGTCGCCGCAGCCGGTGGTGTCGGAGACGTCGGTCTTGAGCGCCGGCACGCGTTCCGCGCCGTCCGCGGTCATGACGAGGCTGCCCGAGGCGCCGAGCGTGACCAGCACGCCGCGCGGCCCGTCGGCGAGCAGGGCGCGGGCGGCGGCCTCCACGTCGTCGGTCCCGGTCATGAGCATGGCCTGCGACTCGTTCGGCAGCACGTGGTCCACGTGCGGCAGGAACGCGCGGGCCATGCCCAGCAGGTCGGGCATCTCCGAGAGCAGGTCCATCGTGACGACGGCGCCGGCCGAGCGCGCCTCGTCGAGCAGCGCGAAGAAGGCCGGGTCGCCGAGGCCGAAGGTGACGTCCATGCCGCCCAGGTGGATGGCGCGCGCCGAGCGCAGCAGGCCCTGGTCGAGGTCGGCGAGGGTCACGCCGAGGTTCGCGCCGGGGACGTGGAAGCTGGGGCGCCCGCCGTCCGGCCTGATGGGCAGGATCGAGGCGGCGGTCTGCTCGCCCGTCCTGCGCACCAGGCGGGAGGTGTCGACGCCGCGCTTGGCCAGGATCATCAGCAGGAAGTCGCCGAGCTCGTCGTCGCCGATCGCGCCCATGGTCACCACGTCGTTGCCGAGCTTGACCAGGTCCACGGCCGTGCCGGCGGCGGCGCCCGCCGCGGTGAGGCGGATCTGGTCGACCAGCACTGTGTCCTGGCCCTGGGGGATGTGCTCGACGGGTCTGGCGAGGATGTCGACGATGTGGACGCCGACTGTGACGACGGTCATGCTCTTAAATAGACAGACGTCCGAATAAAACGTCAAGAGGTGTCCCCATGCCGAAGATCGTTGACCACGATGAGCGCAGGCGCGAGGTGCTGTCGGCGGCCAGCCGGGTGATCGTCAGGGACGGCATCGACGCCGCCACCACCCGGGCCATCGCCAAGGAGGCCGGCTACTCCAACGGCGTGCTGGCCCACTACTTCGCCGACAAGGACGAGATCCTGCTGTCGGCGTTGCGCGGCTCCCACCGGCGCATCAGGGACCGGCTGACCGGCAAGGTGGCGGGGCTTACCGGGCTGGCGGCGCTGCGCGAGGTGCTGCTGGACAACCTGCCGCTGGACGACGAGCGGGCCGCTGAGACGCGGCTGGAGGTGAGCTTCTGGAGCCGGAGCCTGGCCGCCGAGCGGCTGGCCGAGGTGCAGCGGGCGGAGGCGGGCGAGCTGCGGGCCGCCGTGCGCGAGCTGCTCGGGCAGGCGCGCGAGGCCGGCGAGCTGGCGATGGACGACGACCTGGACGACGTGGCCGAGCGGCTGCTCGCCCTGATGGACGGGCTCAGCCTGCGGCTCCTGCTCCACCCGGACCGGCTCAGCCGCGACGACGTCGAGCGGCTGATGCTCCAGACGCTGGAACGGCTGTAGCGACCGGCCGGAACGACCCACTACTGTCCAGGCACATGAGCCTTCGCGAGCAACTGTGCGAATACGGCCGGCGTGCCATCGAGCTCGGCCTCGTCATCGGCACCTCCGGCAACCTCAGCGTGCGCGAGGGCGACCTGGTGACCGTGACCCCGTCGGGCGTCGCGCTGGATCGGCTCACGCCCGAGCTGTGTCCCGTGGTGGACCTGACCACCGGCCGCCGGGTGGCGGGCGAGCTGCGGCCGTCCAGCGAGACGCCCATGCACCTGGCCATCTACCGGACCACCGACGCGCGGGCGATCGTGCACACGCACTCCGTGTTCGGCACGGTGGTGGCCACGACGATGACCGAGCTGCCGCCCGTGCACTACAACGCGCTGCTGCTCGGCGGGGTGGTGAAGGTCGCCGAGTACGCCACGTACGGCACGCCCGAGCTGGCCGCGAACGTGCGCGAGGCGATGGCGGGCAAGCGCGCCGCCCTGCTGGCCAACCACGGCGGGGTCACCATCGGGGCGACGCTGGAGGAGGCGTTCGAGGCCACCCGGCTGCTGGAGTGGCTGTGCGAGGTGTACGTGCGGGGGCTGAGCATCGGCAAACCGACCGTCCTGACGGACGAGCAGCTCGCGGCCGTGATCGACCGTGCGCTCAACCCCCCGCCGCTGTGACGACGCGGCAGGCCGGCCGCCGCTATGCCAGCGCCGCCTGCTCGGCCAGCCCGAGCGGAAGCCCGCCCGACCCGGCGATCCGGTCGTGGAACTCCTTGGCCGTGCCCTGGAACGACTCCCTGATCCGGTCGATCTCGATCGCGCCCGTGAGGTACGAGGGCGCCTGCGTGGGCCAGGCGCAGTAGCGGTTGACCTCGCCCTGCGCCGTGCCGGGCGACAGCGACGCCTTGGTGGCCATGTGCGTCTCGGCCTCCTCGATCGTCATGTCCTCGCAGTGCAGCGCGGTGTCCACGACGATGCGGGCGGCGCGGAAGATGCGGCAGTCGAGGTGGGCCAGCTCGGTGGCCGGGGTGTCGAAGTAGCCCTGCTCGTGCAGGAGCTTCTCGACGTACAGGGCCCAGCCCTCGGTGAAGTACGGCGTCCTGAAGACCTTCCTGACCGTCCTGGGGTTGCCCGCCATGTACGACAGGTGCCAGTGGTGCCCGGGGTAGGCCTCGTGCACGGCGATCGAGGGCATCTGGGCCCGCGAGTTGGTGCGCAGGCGCTGGCGCACCTGCTCGGGGGTGAAGTCGTCCGGCGTGTACGGCACGAAGAAGATGCCGGTCCTGGACGCGCTGAGCGGCGGCGGCGACAGGTAGTGGGCCACGGACAGCACCGGCCGGGTGTACTCGGCCGACGGCAGCACCTGGCACTCCTCGCCGTCGGCGAACGTCACCAGGTCCCGCTCCTTGACGAAGTCGCGGGCCCGCAGGGTCTCCGCCTCGTACTCGGCCCGCATGTCGGCCAGGGTCGGCGGGTGGTCGTCCATGAGGTGCTCCATGGCGGCCCGCCAGTCCTGCGTGCCGTTGACCTGGAGCGCCACCTCGCGCATGCGCGTGTCCAGCTCGGCCCAGGCGGCCTTGCCCTTCTCGTGCAGCTCGGCGGCGCCGTAGCCGAGCAGCTCGCGCTCGCGCAGCAGCGTGGAGTAGAGCCGCTCCCCCATCCGCCAGGTGCCGCCGCACTCGAAGCCTTCGAGGAAGGCGACGAGCTCGTCGAAGGCCCGGGCGGCGGGCTCGGCGGCCTCGGCCAGCCTGGCGCGCAGGCTCTCGTCCTCGACCATGGACGGGATCGTGCGGGTCAGGAAGTTGCGGCCGGTGCGCGCCTGGCCGAGGCCGCGCTCGACGAGCAGCGGGGCGGCCAGGTCGGGGTCCAGGTTGGCGCGGCAGGCGGCCAGCACGCCGGGCACCTCGCCCAGGCGGAGCAGCGCGGAGGCGACCAGCTCGGGCTCGGGCTTGAGCCGGCGCTGGAACGGCGCGTACATGGAGGTGAAGATCGCCCCGAGGTATACGCTCGGGTCGCGCCGCCATTCGGGCCAGGAGGCCAGCGCGATGGAGCCTCTGAGCTGCGACAGGACGAGATCTCTGTCGATCGCGTCGTCCAGGGTGGGCGCCTCGGCGGCGGACAGGCGGTCAAGCCAGAGCACCTGCTCGCGCTCGCGGGCCTGCCAGGCGGAGGCGGTGAAGTCGCCGAGTGTGTGATCGTAACCGTCGGCCCCCAGTGAGGCTGCGACGACCGGACGGTCGGAAAAGTACCACTTGAGAAACTCGTCCACCGGTGCACCATATCCTGAGCAAATGCCCCTGCAGATCACTGGCGCGCTAGGCGACCCTGACCTGATCCGCCTCCCCTGGGAGACCCCTCTCGAAGACTGGCCGCAACACCATCTGGTCGATCTGCCGCGCGGCATCTCGCGGCACGTGGTGCGCTTCGCCCGGCTGTCAGGCAAGGTGTACGCGATCAAGGAGATCAGTGAGCGTTACGCCAAGCGGGAGTACCAGCTCCTGTGGGACCTGGCCAGGCTCGACGCCCCCGCCGTGGAGCCGGTCGCGTACGTCACCGGCCGCGAGGAGGGCCTGGACGCGGCGCTGATCACCCGCCACCTGCAGTTCTCGCTGCCCTACCGCGCCGTCATGTCGGGCACCCTGCGCCCCGACACGCTCACCCGCCTGCTGGACGCGCTGGCCGTCCTGCTGGTGCGGCTGCACCTGAACGGGTTCTACTGGGGCGACTGCTCGCTGTCCAACACGCTGTTCCGGCGCGACGCGGGGGCGTTCGCGGCCTACCTGGTGGACGCCGAGACCGGCGAGATGCACCCGATGATCAGCGAGGGGCAGCGGCTGACCGACATCGAGACCGCGCACACCAACATCTTCGGCGAGATGCTCGACCTGGAGGCCGGCGGGCTGCTGCACCCGTCGATCGACCCCATGGAGACCGCCGAGGACATCGTCGCCCGCTACCACCGCCTGTGGAACGAGATCAACGAGAGCGAGATCATCGAGGAGGTCGACTGGCACCGCGTGGAGCAGCGCATCAGGCGGCTGAACCTGCTGGGCTTCGACGTGGCCGAGATGATGGTGCGGCGCAAGGTCGGCACGGGCCGCCTCATCGTCCGCCCCAAGGTCGTGGACGCCGGCCACCACCAGCGGCGCCTGCTCCGCCTGACCGGCCTCGACGTCGAGGAGAACCAGGCGCGGCGGCTGCTCAACGACCTCGACGGCTTCCGGGTGGCCAAGGGCCTGCGGCACGAGGACGAGGCGATAGTGGCGCACCGGTGGCTGGCCGAGGTGTTCCAGCCCACCGTGGAGTCCATCCCCGCCGGGCTGCGCGGGAAGCTGGAGCCCGCGCAGCTCTTCCACGAGATCCTCGACCACCGCTGGTTCCTGTCGGAGCAGGAGGGCGGCGACGTCGGGCTGGCGACGGCGGCGAAGTCGTACGTGGACAACGTGCTCGTGCACAAGCCCGACGAGCGGGCGCTGCTGCCGGAAGAGGCCGATCAGTAGGCGATCGAGATGCGCTGACGGGGGTGGGCGGCCTTGTCCACCTCGTCGGCGATCGCGACGGCGAAGTCCTCGGCGGTGATGAAGCTGCGCCCCTCGGCGTCGGTCATCAGCAGGTCGCCGCCGAGCCGGTAGGTGCCGGTGCGCTCCCCCGGCGCGATCTGCGCCGCCGGCGAGACGAACGTCCAGTCGAGGTCCTCGACCTCGCGGTACAGGCGCAGCAGCGCCCGGCCGGCCAGCGCCTCCTTCTTGTAGAGGTCGGGGAAGTCGGGCGTGTCGACCAGGTCCTGGCCGGGGGCCACCTGGAGGCTGCCCGCGCCGCCCACGACGATCACCCGGCGCACGCCGGACGCCCGCGCGCCGTCGATGAGCGCGCGGTTGGCCGCCAGGAAGGGCGGCTCGGGCTCGCTGCCGTCGCGCGGCGGGGCGATGGCGGAGACGATCACGTCGTGGCCCTCGGCCAGCGTGGCGGTGTCGTGGATGTCGCCCTTGACGGGGCCGGTGCGGCTGAGGCCGGTGACCTCGTGGCCACGGTCGCGGAGCTCTGCGGCGATGCGCTGCCCGACCATGCCGGTCGCGCCGAATACCAGGATCTTCATGCCGCCAAGAGTATCCATCGGATACTGGTTACTTCATCGTGCTATAAGTACCTTATGGATACCGGCGATGTCTTCGACCCTAACTGTCCGACCCGGGTGGTTCTGGATCGCATCGGCGACAAATGGTCGGCGCTGGTGCTGCTCTGCCTGGACGGCGGGCCCATGCGCTTCACCGCGCTCAGGACGCGGATCGGCGGCGTCACCCCCAAGGTGCTGACGCAGACGCTGCGCGCCATGGAGCAGGACGGGCTGGTGACGCGGGAGGTCTTCGCCGAGGTGCCGCCACGGGTGGAGTACGCGCTGACGGACCTCGGCCGCTCCCTGCACGGGCCGATCTCCGTGGTGGCCGACTGGGCCGAACGCAACGTCGGCGAGATCATGCGCTGCCGCGAGAAATTCTCATAAATCGTACGTTCTTCCGTAGTAGTGGTGTTTTTCTACTTCGCAGCCATATAAAACCCCCTCGCCCGAGACCGGCCGTCACCTGGACGCCGCCCTTTCCCCCTACGCTGACTGCGTTCCACCACGGTGAGGGAGGTCACGTGCTGGGAATCGACGGCTGCCTGGCGGAAGTCATGTCCATACCGGGCGCGCTGGACGCCATGCTGGTGGACCACACGAGCGGCATGGCGGTGGCCTTCAGCACGGCCGTCGGCGTGGACGCGGACCGGTCGGCCGCCGCGCTGACCGAAGCCCTGCGCGCCACCACCGACGGCCTGGCCCGCACCTGCCCCGGTGACGTCGTCCGCATCGACGACATGCTCGTCACCACCGACAAGGGTCACCATCTGCTCCGGCTGATGGAGACCGTCTTCGAAGGACCGCTGGTCATCTACGTACGTCTTGACCTGGAACGATCCAACCTTGCACTGGCCAGGCACCGCCTGCGCACCATCTCCAGCCGGCTCGCGACGTGACCCATGACCAAGCTCGACACACTCCTGGCCGGGCTCGCCCGCGAGCACTCCACCGGCGCGCTCCAGGTCGGCAGGAGCGGCACGATCTTCCTGCACGACGGGCGCGTGACGTACATGGAGTGCGCCCAGACCCCCAGCGTGGAACGGCTGCTCGCGGCCAGGGGGCTGATGAGCGAGGCCGCGCTGCGGCGGCTGCAGACCGACGGCGGCTGCGAGCGGCTGCTCGCCGAGGGCGGGCCGCTCACCCAGGGCGAGCTGCAGTACGCGGTGCTCGGGGGCGTCCTGGACGCGGCCTTCTTCCTGCTGCCGGTCAGCGGGGCGCGCCCCAAGTTCCGGCCCGGGGAGCGGCACTGGCTGGGCGGGCAGTGGTTCTTCGACGTGCCGGGTCTGGTGCGGGAATGCGCCCGACGGCGGGCACAGCTCGCCCAGATCTGGCCCTCCGCCGAGGTGGACAGCCTCCCCGTGCGGCCGATGGTCCGGCTGCCCGGGCACGCGGTGACGCTGGACCGCCTCCAGTGGGAGGTCATCGCCAGGGCCGACCAGAAGGCGACCCCGCTGGAGCTGGCCAAGCAGATGGGCCGGCCCGCGTACCCCGTGCTGCTGGCGGTGCGTCGGCTGGCGGCCTCCGGGCTGCTCGCCGCGCCCGACCTGCCCCAACGGCGGACCGATGGCGAGCATCCGCCGCACGACCCGGGGGCGCGGACCCAGCCACTGGGCCCGCCCGTGACGGGTGATCCGACCGATCTGGCGCTGCTGATGCGGCTGAAGAAGGCGCTTGAGGAGCTGTCGTGAGGTTCCCCTCACTCAGGAGGAGGCCACCGGTGGAGCTAGGACAAGAGGTTCTGGAGGAGATGACGCTCCTGCGCGAGCGCACTCCGGACATACAAGGAAGCGTCGCCTGCACCGTGGACGGCCTGCAACTCGCCTGCGACCTCGCGGGCAAGGCCGGAGAGCAGGCGGCGGCACTCTCGGCGGCGCTGCTCGCGATGAGCAGACGCATGCTGGTCATCACCGGCCAGGGCGCGCTCGAGGAGACGCTCATCTCCGGTACGGCCGGCTTCACGGCGTTCTACGCCGCCGGACCCACCATCGTCCTCACGGTCCTGGCCGGACCCGGCGCGAACGTCGGGCTGCTTCGGCTGGAGGGCAGGAAGACGGCTGCCGCAGTGGCCGCCGTCGCAGCTCGACAACGATGAGAGGAGACAGAACATGGCCGGCATGGACGTGTCGCTCAAGGAGATGATGACCATCGACGGGTCCGTCGGGGCCGCCATCGTCGATCACGGCAGCGGCATGGCGCTGGGCGCGCTCGGCGGCTCCAAGGACATGGACCTCCAGGTCGCCGCGGCGGGCAACACCGAAGTGGTCAAGGCGAAGCTCCGCACGATCGACTCGCTCGGGCTCAAGGACAGCATCGAGGACATCCTGATCACGCTGACCAACCAGTACCACATCATCCGGCCGATCACCGGCCGCAGCGGCAAGGGCCTGTTCCTGTACCTGGCGCTCGACCGTAATCGGTCCAATCTGGCGATGGCCCGCCACCAACTCCGGGGCATCGAGGAGAAGCTGGAGGTCTGACGCCCGTTCCGGTGGCCCGGCTCCGCGAGGAGCGGGCCACCGGCGGGGGCTCTACGGCGGTGCCAGACCGCCGGCCACCGACGCGGGCTCAGGCCGACGTCAGCTTGGTGATCTCCGCGACGAAGCTCGGCCAGAGCTCGCGCGGCAGGTCGTGCCCCATCCCCGGGTACGTCACCAGCCGCGCCCCCGGGATGGCCGCGGCCGTGGCCTGCCCGCCCACCAGCGGCACGAGCGGATCCGCCTCCCCGTGCAGCACCAGCGCGGGCACCTTGACCTGGGCGAGCGCCGCCGTGCGGTCACCCGAGCCCATGATCGCGGCGAGCTGCCTGGCCGTGCCCGCCGGGTCGAAGCAGCGGTCGTACGCCAGCGCCGCCAGCGCCTTGATCCGCTCCTGGTCCAGCTCGTAGCCCGGCGACCCGATGGTCGACCAGGTGCGCACCGCCTGCTCCAGCACCGCCTCACGGCCCTGGGGCGGCCTGCCCATCAGGATCGCGGCGGCGGCCTCCGTGGGCGGGGCGATGGACGGGCCGGGCGTGGACATGATCGAGGTCAGGGTCAGCACCCGCTCGGGGTGCCGGATCGCCAGCGTCTGGGCGATCATCCCGCCCATCGAGGCGCCCACGATGTGGGCCGCCGTCCAGCCGAGCACGTCCATGAGGGCCGCGGTGTCGTCGGCCAGGTCGTCCAGCAGGTAGGGCGGCGCCGCTCCCATCGCGGGGGCGCCGTGCTCGTGCAGGTGCGTGGACAGGCCGGCGTCGCGGTTGTCGAAGCGTACGACGTGGTGTCCCTGCTCGGCGAGGAGCTCGCAGAGCGTCTCGTCCCACTGGATGAGCTGGGCGCCGAGCCCCATGATGAGGAGCAGGGGACGCCCGGCCGGTGAGCCGAAGCTCTCGTAGGCGATGTCGATGCCGTTGGCGGCTGCGCGCATGGTCACGACCACCAGAATGTCATTCTGGTGGCCGCCGCGTAAAGGTGTCCGCATTCCGGGAGCGCGCACTGGGGTCGGCGCGCGTCCGGATCAGTGCGCGTCGAGGTCAGCGCAGGTCGGGATCCGCACACGCCGGGATCTGCGCGCGTCGGGATCCGCGCAGGTCGGGATCCGCGCGCGTCGGGATCCGCGCAGGTCGGGATCCGCGCGCGTCGGGATCCGCGCGCGTCGGGATCCGCGCGCGTCGGGATCCGCGCAGGTCGGGGTCAGCGTACGAGGAGGGCGCGGAGGCGTTCTCCGCCGAGGATCAGGCCGCCGCCCGCCATGGACAGCACGCCCGCCGTCAGCGCGCCACCGACCAGGCCCGACTCCTTCGGCTCGCCCACGGGCGCGTTGAGGAGCTGGCCGCCGGCGGAGGAGGACTCCTCCTCGGGCCGCGGCGGGGTCGCGGGGTTCGTGTCGCGCTCGGCCCACGCGCCGGTGGAGAACGGCACCGGATAGTTCTTCTTGCCCACCCCGGAGCCCCACTTGGTGATGACGTAGTCGACGTCGATGTGGCCCTCGCCGCCGATCCCGTCCACGCCCAGCGTGCTGGAGTTGAACTCGCCGCCGGTCAGCTCGGCGAAGGTCTTGGCGTCGA
This sequence comes from Nonomuraea monospora, assembly GCF_039531895.1. NCBI lineage: Bacteria > Bacillati > Actinomycetota > Actinomycetes > Streptosporangiales > Streptosporangiaceae > Nonomuraea > Nonomuraea monospora. The sequence goes on along the minus strand of NZ_BAAAQX010000042.1, from coordinate 83,176 downwards.
GGTCCAGCATGATGCCGCGGTTGGACGGCGTGCCAGGCCCGCGGTCACCGACGAAGAAGGGCATCTTCTTGCCCTTGTAGACCACGTAGCCCTCGGTCAGCAGCGGCCAGCTCGGGCTGGCGGCCAGCCCCTTCTGCATCGGCTTGCCGCTGGCCGGCAGGCCCGTGTCACCGGCGCGGCCGGAGGCGTCGTCCCAGAAGTACGAGGCGGTGGTCGAGCCCTTGAGCAGGATCTTCTGGTCGGTGTCGGAGTCGGCGTGGGCGGCGGTGCCGGCGATGGTCAGCGCTCCGACGGTGGAGGCGGTGAGCACGGCGAGGGAACGCAGGCCAAAACGGGCAGACATGAAGCAGCAAAACCCTTCACTGGGGGACAGGGAGGTTGCACTCACGGAAAAGGGCGCGGCGCAGCAGAACGCCGCGAGGTCGCTACGCGGAGCGCAAGATACGAGTCTTCGGGGAAGGGGGCCGCTCAGTGGGCGGCCGGCAAGACGCGGTCCGGGGGTACGACGCGCTGATGCATGAAGTAACTTGTCCTCTCCATCACGCCTACCGGGTTAGCTGACGGGTTCGGGCGTGGAGATGCCCTACCGGCACAGGGCCGGATTCACCCCAACGGAGGTGGTTCCCCGGTTCCCGAGGGTTCGGGATTCGGCGCCAACCGGTGGTCCCTCTGGGGTAAGGACTAGGTCACCGGCTGGTAATGGCGATTACCTTAGCCACGGAATCGGACATCTGCCAACTATTCACCATGAATCGCCATAAAGATCTACCTTGTCACGGGAAGAAAAAAGGGGGCACGGCATGCCGTACCCCCGCGCGAATTTCAGCCTCAGCCGCCGCTCTTGCGCCTGAACGATCTTTTACTCGCAGCCGGGCCGTGCGCCCCGTGGATCTTTGATGGGTCGCCGCCCCTGCCACCCGCGCCCGAGCCCGCGCCCTGGTTGCGCTTGCGCTCCAGCGCCTCGCGGAACTTGCGCTTCATCTCGTCCTCGGGAGTTTCGCTGACTTCCGGCTCCGGTGTATCCGCCATGAGGACCTCCATGGTGTTGGGGACAGTTCACAGCTTCGCACGGCACCGCTTATGACGCGAAACCGGGCTCACCACGAAGTGAAGGCCAGCAACCGGAAGACCGGGTCGGGACCGCCCGAACGGCCCTGCCCGTGACCGACGAACCGCGACTCCCCGCTCAGCCGCAACCCCTGCCCGGCCGCCTCCGCGATGACCGGGCGGGCGTCGTCGAGCAGGTGCGGCAGCCAGATCGTGGTGACCGCGTCCACCGAACGGTCGCCCATCGGGAGCCTGCGCCCGTCCCCCAGCACCACCCGCACCCGTCCCGGCCATCCGCGCCATCCCGGCGGCGGCGTCCACGCCGAGCACCCGCAGCCCGCGCGCCGCCGGCTCCCCGGTCACCAGCCCCGTGCCGCAGGCGACGTCCACCAGCGCGCCGGACGGCTCAGGCACCAGGCCGCGCACCGCCTCCGCCGCCGCCCCGGGTCTCGTCGTACCGCCCGGCCTCCAGGTCGTAGTCGATCACACCAGGTAAAGGGGATCCGCTCCGTTCCTGGTGTTGTGTTGAGACGGGTGCGGACATAGATCCGGGGATGAGACTCCTCGGTCGTGACCTGGCGATGGATCTTGGGGCGGCGAGCACGCGGATCTACGTCAAACGCAAGGGAATCGTGCTCGACGAGCCCTCCGTCGTGATGTGCGACGGCCTCACCGGCAAGATCGTCGGGTTCGGCGCGGAAGCCGTCGCCGAGACCGGCGGGCGCACGCACTGGCCCGTCAGCGGCGGGCTGCCCGCCGACGCCGAGCTGGCCCGCCGCATGATCCGGCACTTCCTGCGCAAGGTGCACTGGCATCCGTACGCCAGGCCGCGCCTGGTCATGGCGCTGCCCTGCGACTCCACGCCCATCGACCGCGAGGCGCTGCAGAGCATCGCGTACGAGGCGGACGCCAGGACCGTACGCCTCATTCCGCACGCGCTGGCCGCCGCGCTCGGCAGCGGGATGTCACCCGACGACCGCACCGGCCACATGGTGATCGACATCGGCCGCGACGCCGCCAGGATCGCGGTGCTGTCCGGCGAGTCCGTGGTGGCGACCGGCTCCGTGCCGTACGGCGGGCAGGCCGTCAACAGGGCGATCGTCCGGTTCGTCGAACGCGAGCACGGGCTGCAGCTCGACGACCGCGAGGCCGAGACGGCCAAGCGGCACGCGCACGACGGCGAGGTCATGGTGCGGGCCCGCGACCCCGAGACCGGCCGCGAACGCGAGCTGACGCTGCCCGTCCAGCACATCTTCGAGGCCACCGGGCAGCCGGTCGAGTCGATCGCGCGGGCCGCCATGGAGACCGTGGAACGCTGCCCCGCCGAGCTGGCCGCCGACCTCGGCGAGCGCGGCGCGGTGCTGGTCGGCGGCGGCGCGTTGCTACGCGGGCTGGGGCGGCGGCTGCGGGAGACGTTGTGCATGCCCGTGCGCAGGGCCGAGCGGCCGGTGGAGTGTGTCGCGCTGGGGCTGGGGCGGTGCGTGGACGAGCTGGGACTGATCGGGAGGCTCCGTGGCGGCCGTACGTGACCGCACATCCATAGGAGGCAAGCGCATGACCGTCCGCGGCATCGACCACGTCGGGGTGACCGTGCCCGATCTCGACACGGCCACCGAGTTCTTCGCCCGCGCGTTCGGCGCCGAGGTGCTCTACGACACCCTCCCCCGCGCGCAGGGCCCCAAGGGCGGCTGGGCGACCGAGCGGCGGCTCGGGGTGCCGCAGGGCACGGCGGAGGTCGCGGTGCGCATGCTCCGCCTGCCCAGCGGGCCCGGCATCGAGCTGTTCGAGTTCAGCGGGCCGCGGCAGGGCGGGGCCGCGTTGCCGTGCGACCTGGGGTGGCAGCACGTCGCCCTGTACGTGGACGACCTCGACGAGGCGTTGCGGCAGGTCATGGAGGCGGGCGGGGTGCGACTGTCGGAGCCGGTGCCGCTGCCGGGGCCCGAGTCGGGCGAGCGCAACCGGTTCGCCTACTGCCGGACGCCCTGGGGCGGGACGGTCGAACTCCTGACTTATCCGGACGCTCAGCCGTACGAGAAGGAGACCGACCAGCGCCGCTGGCGCCCGTGACGGACGGCTGACTCACCTGCCGCGGCGAGACTGCGGCGGGTCAGCATTGCGGGCGGCCGGGACGGTGGCGGGTCGGTGTGGTCGGGGGCCGGGAGGGCGGCGGGTTCACGGGCACACGTGCAGGCCGGGGGCCTGTTCCCAGCCGGTCAGCGCCAGGATGCGGCGGACGGCGGGAGAGATCGGATCGAGGACCAGGGTGCGGTCCGCGGATAATCGGGCCGCCGCGACGACGATGAGCCGCATGCCCGACACGTCGATGAACGTCAGCCCCGACAGATCGAGCCGGATGTCGTGGCTGCCCGCCAGGAGGGCCCAGGCCAGGGCGCCCGCGAGCAGGTGCCGGTTGCCGCGGTCGATCTCGCCGCATATACGCAGGCCGAAGGGGTGCGGAACGAGGGTGACGCGTGCGCGGTCGTCGGTTTCGAAGGTCATCCGGCTCCGTGGGGGCGGCCATGCCGTACATGGTGCATCTGCCCTAGAAAGACCGTCTCATGCCGCCGCGAAGCTACCCCCGCCGTGCTTTTTGCGTGATTCACTCGTTAGCCGACGGTGATCTTAGATAGGGTCCCCTCGTGCGCGCCCGCCGTCACGCCCTGTTCGCGGTGCTCTTCTGTGTCGCGGCGATTACGGCGTGCACAGCGGCGTCCGAGCTGCCCACGCTCGAAGCGGCCACCAAGCAGCTCGACGCCGACGCCGGTGAGCTGATCAGGGCCAGCGAGCTGCACCTGTCGGCGGTGCGGCGGGCCGACGACGACACCTGCGTCCCCGGGCAGCTACGGCATTTCGTCCAGGCCGAAAGTGATCGGGCCGGGGCCACCGACGGGCTGCTGGAGCGGTTGCGGGCGCTCGGCTACGACAAGGTCGTCGACGATCTCGACCTGCGCGACCACGACCAGGACGTGGCGGTGCTGCGCAACCCCCGGACGCGGCTGGAGTTCGAGCTGACCGTGCTGTCCGGGGAGCGGAGCGGGGTGCGGGTGGTGGGCAAGACCACCTGCTACGCGGCCGAGTAGACAGCACGGCTCAGGCCACCCGGCCGAGTAGGCGGGGCGGCTCAGGCCGCCCGAGCGAGTAGGCAGGGCGGCTCAGGCCACCCGGGCGAGCGGGCCCGGGCGGCCTGGAGATGAGGTCAGGGCGTGGACAGGGCCTCGGTCGGGGAGAGGCGCGAGGCGCGGATGGCCGGGTAGAGGCCGGCGACCGCGCCGATGAGCAGGGTCGCCGCCAGGCCGCCCGCCGTGGCCCAGACCGGAACGACCGACGGCCAGCCGCTGTAGAGCGCGTACCCCATCGTCACCCCCGTCCCCAGCAGGACCCCGCCGGTTCCCCCCAGCGCGGACAGCAGCAGCGACTCGGCCAGGAACTGCGTCCTGATCTGCCCCCTGGTGGCCCCCAGCGACCGGCGCAGGCCGATCTCCGCACGGCGTTCCAGAACGGAGATGACCATCGTGTTGGCCACCCCGACCCCGCCCACGAGCAGGGCCACCGCGCCCACGCCCAGCAGCAGGCCGGCGAACGCCTGGCTGGTGGCCTGCTTGGCGGCCAGCGCGTCGGACGGCCGGGAGATGTCCACCTCGTTGGGCGCCTCCGGGTTGGCCGTGCCCGCCAGCACCGCCCGTACGTCCTCCAGCCGGGACTCCTCCGAGCGGGTGTAGAGCGTGGTCGGATGGCCGTCGAAGCCGAGCCGCTCCTCCGCCACCGGCCAGCCGACGAGGACGCCGCTGTCCAGGTCCACGGCCAGCGCCACGGGCTCCAGCACGCCGACGACCGTGAAGCGGATGCCGCCGACGACGATCTGCGTGTCGGGGCCGGCCGCGCCGATGCCGAGCCGCTGGGCGGTGGACGAGCCGATCACGGCGGCCGGGTAGCGCTCGGTGGCGGCGTTCAGCCAGGTGCCGCTGCGCAGGGTCGCGCCGACCGTGGCGGGCAGGTCGAGCCGGGCCGCGTACGTGTTCAGTCCGCCCGTCTGCGCCTCCGGGATCTGCTCCGAGCGGTAGACCTTGGCCTCGGGCACCTTGCCGATGGACGAGACCGACTCGACCGGCCCGATCCGCTCGATCATCGCCTCGGCGTCCTGCGGCATCTGGGCCGCCTCGCCGGTGAGGGTCGTGCCGGAGGACAGGGTGAGCAGGTTCGTGCCCAGCGCGGAGAGCTGGCGGTCCAGCTCCGCCCCGGACGACGACGACAGCCCGACCACGCCGACCATGGCCGCGATGCCGATGGCGATGCCCAGCGCCGACAGGAACGCCCGCAACGGGCGCGTCCGCAGGCCGACCGCGCCGACCCGCATGACGTCGGCCGACCGCATCCGGGCGGGGAACAGCTTCGGCCGCTCGATGACCGTCATCACGCCACCCCGGATTCCGCGCGCTCCGTCGGCTCTACGGGCTCCGCATGCTGCGCGGGCCCGCCGTCCCGCGCGGCCTCCGTGTCCTGCGCGGCCTCCGCGTCCTGCGCGGGCTCCCCTTGCTTTGCGGGTTCCCCGTGCTTTGCGGGTTCCCCGTCCCGCGCGGGTTCCCCGTGCTTTGCGGAGCGGGCGGCCGAGTCGGAGATGATCTCGCCATCGCGCATCCGTACCTGACGAGGCAGGCTGGCCGCGATCTCGCGGTCGTGCGTGATGATCACGATGGTGGTGCCCGCCGCGTTCAGCTCGTGCAGCAGCTCCATCACCCCGGTGCCCGAGACGGAGTCGAGGGCGCCCGTGGGTTCGTCGGCCAGCAGCAGCGGCGGCTCGCCCGCCACCGCCCTGGCGATCGCCACGCGCTGCCGCTCCCCGCCCGACAGCTCGTGCGGCTCATGGTCCATCCGGTGCTCCAGCCCCACGCGCTTGAGTGCCACCGCCGCGCGGCGGCGCCGCTCGGCCCTGCTCAGACCGGTGTAGACGAGGCCGTCGGCCACGTTGTCCAGCGCCGGCACCTTGGCCGCCAGGTGGAAGGACTGGAAGACGAACCCGATCGTCGTCGCGCGCAGCGCCGAGAGCTGGTTGTCGGACAGCTTCGAGACGTCGTACCCGTCGATCTGGATGGTCCCCGCCGACGGCCGGTCCAGGGTGCCGACCACGTTCAGCATGGTCGACTTGCCCGAGCCCGACGGGCCGACGATGGCGACCAGCTCGCCGTGGCCGATCCGCAGCGACACCGACTTCAGCGCCGCCACCCCGCCGGGGTACGTCCTGGACACGTCCGTCAGCGCGATCATGGGATAGCCGGTCATTTCGGCATCCCCACGGTCATGCCCTCACTCAGCCCGTCCCCGGAGACCTCGACCCGGCCTCCCGCGAACAGCCCCGTCCTGACGGCGACGTAGCGGGAGCTGCCGCCCTCGACGACCTCCAGGCCGAACCCGCCCTCCTGCAGCGCCACCAGCGCCGCCACCGGAACGGTCAGCACGTTCTTGCGCTGCGAGGCCGTGAACGTCACGTCCACCGACGCCTTGTCCAGCCCCTTGGCCGCCTTGGCGCTCCCGATCGAGACCAGCGCCTCCACCCGCGTCTCCGGCTCGGCGTTCTGGCCCTCGCCCGGCACGATGACCGTGGCCACCTCGGTGACCTTGCCCTTCGCGGTCTTGCCGTCCGGCAGCGTCACCTCGACCTTGGCGCCCTTCTTGGCCATCCGCTGGTCCTCGGCCTCGAGTTGCACCGTGATCACCTTGGCCGTGCCCGTGTACGTCAGCACCTTCTGGCCGGGCTGGGCCGGCTGGCCCTCCTCGGTCTCCAGGCTCTCCACGCGCACCTTGCCGGGGGCGAAGACGACCCGGCCCAGCTCGACCACGCCCGTCTCGTCCAGGCCGCGGTCCTCCTGCCACTCCTGGACGGCCTCGTAGGTGTCGTAGGTGTACTCGTCGTCCACCGTGAAGCCGTCGTAGCCGAGCTTGCTGAGGTTGCGCTCCAGGTTCTCGACGTCCTTGCCCTCCACGCCGATCTTCAGGTCACGGTAGGCGGGCACGTCCCCGTACAGCAGCATGACCGGCTTGTTGTCCACCCGGTACAGCGACTTGCCCCGGGTGATCGTCGCGCCGCTCTCCGGCAGCCAGGTGAGCGTGCCGGGCTGGCGCGCCATGGCCGAGGTCACCGGGCCGTAGCCGAGTTCGCCGTCGGCGTCCCTGGTGTCGTTCAACGTCTGCCTGGTCACCGTCGTGGTGGCCGGCGGCAGCGCGGCGGCCGACCGGGTCGGGCCGGCGCCGCCTTCGAGCAGGCCCGCGCTGTTGACCGCGACGAACCCGCCGCCCGCCACCGCCACCGCGACCAGGAGCCCGGCCACCAGCTTGCCCCTGCCGCGGCGGCGGCGTTGCCGGGGCGGCGTGGCCTCCGGCTCCGCCTTGCCGTCGATGGTGGCCATACCCATCAAGAACCTCCCATGCCCGCCTCGGCGGACACCTGCTTGCACTTCTCCTCGGCGGACTTGAAGTCGGGGTCCTCGGCGACCTCGGGGGTCAGGCGCATCATGTTGCCCTCGGGGTCGGGGTAGGCCTCGACGCCGTTGTCACGCATGCACTGGGCGACCTTGCGCATGTTCTCGGCCATCTTGGGGTCGCCGGCGCCCTGCCGCGTGCCGCTCGGGGCGTACTGCTGGCACGCCTCCTGGGCGGCCTGCACCTTCTCCTGCGGGGTGTTCTGGTCGAACTTCATCATGACCCTGCCGCTGGAGTCGGGGTCGGGCATGTCGACGCCGTTCTCCCGCATGCACTGCGCGAACTTGAGGGACTGCTCCTTCGGGTCCGCGCTCGGCTTCGCGCCGGCGCCGGCCGACGCCTGGCCGCTGGTGCCGTTCGCGGAGGCGACCTTCGCCCCGGTGTCGCCCGAGCCGCAGCCCGTCAGGAGCAGGGTGAGCGCGAACGGTGCTGTGACCAGCGCGCTGAGGACTCGTCGTCGCATGAAGCTCTCCTTGTCGAATGATCTGTCGCCACGAAGGCCGTTCGATGGGAGATGCAATAGGGGACGGTGTTTCCTCAGCGTTTCCGTATCCCCGGGTTTTCCGCTTATTCGGAGCAAATGCCCCCTCCGCCACACTCGGCTCTGTAAACGGATGGAAAGGCCTGGGGTGCGGCATGCGGGTGCTGGTGGTTGAGGACGAGCCGATGCTCGCCGACGCGATTGCCGAATGGCTGCGCGAGGAGACGCACGCGGTCGATCTGGCACACGACGGCGAGGCGGCGCTGCAGCGCATCGCGGTCAACGACTACGACGTGGTCGTGCTGGACCGGGACCTGCCGCGCGTCCACGGCGACGAGGTGTGCCGGGAGATGGTGGCCTCCGAGTGCGACGCGCGGGTGCTCATGCTCACCGCCGCCGCCCAGCTCGACGACCGCGTCACCGGCCTGTCCATGGGCGCCGACGACTACCTGACGAAGCCGTTCGCCTTCCCCGAGCTGGCCGCCAGGGTGCTGGCGCTGGGGCGGCGCTCGCGGCCAGCCGCGCCGCCCGTGCTGCGGCGCGCCGGGATCACGCTCGACCCCGCGCGGCGGGAGGTGTTCAGGAACGGGCGGTTCGTCCCGCTGTCGAAGAAGGAGTTCGCCGTCCTGGCCGAGCTGCTGCGGGCCGACGGCAACGTCGTCTCCGCCGAACAGCTCCTGGAGAAGGCCTGGGACGAGCACGCCGACCCGTTCACCGGAGCGGTCCGGCTCACCATACTCAAGCTGCGCCGCAAGCTCGCCGACCCGCCCGTCGTGGAGACCGTCGCGGGAGTGGGGTACCGGATCGCATGAGCCTGCTCCCGCCGGCGCTGCGCAGCCGCCTGCGCCCCACGCTGCGCATGCGGCTCACGGTGGTGTACGGGGCCGTCTTCCTGCTGGCCGGGCTGGTGCTGCTCGGCGTCACGTACCTCTTGTTCAACCAGCAGCTCGTACAGACCTTCGACGACCGCTACGCCGCCCCCGCGGAGCCGGGCCGGTCAAAGCAGCTCATCATCAACCAGAACGGCGTCACCCTCTACGGTGACGCCGCAGTCGAATGGCTGTGGCGGCAGCAGCAGGAGCTGCGCGCCGCCGCCGTGACCTCGCTCCTCACCCAGGGCACGATCGCGCTCGTCGTGGTCGGCGGCGCGGCCGTGGTGCTCGGCTGGTGGGTCGCCGGCCGCGTCCTCGCCCCGCTGCACCTGGTCACCGCCACCGCCCGCAAGATCGCCGCCGCCCCCATGGCGGAACGCGGCCTGCACGAACGCATCGCCCTCACCGGGCCCGCCGACGAGGTCAAGGACCTGGCCGACACGTTCGACACCATGGTGGAGCGGCTCGACCACTCCTTCGACGGGCAACGCCGGTTCGTCGCCAACGCCTCCCACGAGCTGCGCACCCCGCTGACCCTCAACCGGGCGCTGGTCGAGCTGGCCATGCACCGCCGCACCGCCTCCTCCGACGTCAAGGAGCTGGGCGAGAGCCTCCTGGACATCAACACCCGCCACGAACGCCTCATCAACGGGCTGCTGCTGCTCGCCAGATCCGAGCAGGAGGTCGCCGACCGCTCGCCCGTGGACCTGGCCGACATCGTCACCCACGTGGCCGCCCAGGCCGCCGACCAGGCCGCCGACGCCAAGATCACCCTGTACGAGGTCGTCGCCCCTGCCCCGACCACCGGGGACGCGCTGCTCCTCGAACGGCTCGTGCACAACCTGGTCGAGAACGGCATCCGATACAACCTCGACGACGGCACCGGCTGGGTGCGGCTCGTCAGCCGTACCGTGTCGGGGGACAAGGTCGAGGTGGAGGTCAGCAACACCGGGCCGGCCGTGGCGCCGTACGACGTGCCGCTGCTCTTCAAGCCCTTCCACCGGCAGGCCGGGGAACGCTCCGTCACCGGGACCAGCGCGGGGCTGGGGTTGTCGATCGTGCGGTCGGTGGCGGTCGCGCACGGGGGCGACGTGCGGGCACGGCCTCGGGAGGGCGGGGGGCTCGTGGTGGCGGTGGCCCTACCCCGGGCTACCGGTCGGTCCTGGTAAGCAGTTCTTCGTGCGGGCGGCCCGGATTCACGGTGACGATCTCGTACGCCGCCCAGGTCGTCGGGAACGGTCTGACCCCGACAGCAGGAACGTCCCGTCGGCGTGGTGACGCTCCAGGTAGACGTCATTGTTCCCTATATAAAGGGACAGCTTCCGCTGCGTCCCCGCCCTGGCGAGGCACGTCCTCCGCAGGCTCACGCCTCTCCAGATGCGGCTCCCGGCCCGGAGCCGTACGCACACGCCGCACCGACGGCACCACCAGGGTGGCGACGGTCAGCACCACGGTGAACCCGGCGCACACCAGCAACACAGGCCGACTGCCGAACGCGATCGCCGCCGGACCGGCCAAACCCATGCCGAGCGGCGCGGCCACCAACGACCCCAGCATCGTCACCGACGTCGCCCGCGCCACGAACTCCTCCGGCACATGCTGCTGCACAGCCGTGGTCTGCAGCACGTTGTACACCACCACCTGCGAACCGGCAGCCGCAGCCGCCACCACCAGCAACCACAGGGCCGTCGGCACGGCGAGCAGCGCCGGAAGCGGCGCCATGAGCAGGAACGACAACAGCGCCGCCGCCATGGGACGCCCCGGCCGCCATCGGGTGCCGAGCAGGCCGCCGGCGAGCCCGCCCACGGCGTACGCGATGCCGATCGCCGACCACGCGGGGGCGCCGCCGAGATGCAGGTCGGCGACGTAGGGGCCGAGCACCATGAGGGGGGAGACCACGATCATGTTGCCGAGGGCGATGTGCACGATCCACACCCACAACCAGGTGCGCCTGCGCACCTCGGCCAACCCTCCCCCGATGCTCACCAACAACCCACCCGTCCGCGCCCGGTCGCCGGTGAGGGTGCGGGGGCCTCCCGCAACCGTGCGCCGTCCGACAACCGCGCGCCCTTCGGTAACCGCGCGCCCTTCGGTAACCGCGCGCGGTCCGGCAACCGCGTCAGGCCCGCCAACCACCGCATCGGGCCCCGTGGCCGTGCGCGGAAGCAAGGACAGGAAGGTCGCGCTCACCAGGAACGTCAGCGCGTCCACCAGCACCGCCCAGCCCGGCCCGACCAGCGCCACCAACGCCCCGGCCGCGCCGAGCGCCACGATCGAGGCGGCGCTGCGGGAGACCGAGATGAGCGAGTTGGCCGCCTGGAGGTGCTCCCTGCTCGCCAGCGAACCCACAAGCCCCACCGCCGCCGGACCGAAGAACGCGGAACCCGCGCCGGCGACGAGTTGCAGGGCCACCAGCATCCAGATCTGCGCGGTGCCCGTGATCAGCAGCACCGCCGTGAGCCCGTGCGCGCCGAACCGGACCAGGTCGGCGAGCAGCATGATGGTGCGCCGCGAGAACCGGTCGCCCGCCGCGCCGCCCACCAGGGTCAGCACGATGACGGGCAGGCGGGTGCTGAGCACGACGACGCCGAGCTCCGCCGGGGAGCCGGTGAGGTGCAGGACGGCGAACGCGAGGGCGAGCGGTGTCAGCGAGTCGCCGAACGCCGAGGCCGTCTGGCCGACGTAGTAGCGGCGAAAGTCGCGGATCGCCAGGGGCGCGAAGATGGCGGTGCACCTTTCCTGCTCGGGCTGCTCGGCCTGCGCCCCTTCCTGACGCGGGAGGGACCTACGCCCTCTCCCGACGTGGGAAAGGCCGACGCTCCCTCCCGACGCGAAAAGGAGCGGCGCCCCCTCCCGACGTGGGAAGGGCCGACGCCCTCTCCCGATGTAGAAGGGAGCGGCGCCCCTCCCCGACGAAGGAAAGGTCGACGCCTCTCCTGACGCGGGAGGGACCGGCGACCCTTCCTGGTGTGGGAGGGGCGCGGGCCGATGAGGTCTGGAAGTCACCTTGCCAGGAGCCACCGACAGAAAATCGGCTCACCGACGGTCACGGACGTAGTAGTGGCCGAGGGTGTCGTCGTACCGGCCGGTGGGGCGGCAGCAGCGGCGGAAAGCGGCGTCCGGAGCCGCAGGGGCACGGGTCGTTGCCGCCGAGCTTCTCGATCAGCTCCTTGTCGCGGCCGACGCGGCGATCGCCGCGCTTGACCTGCGTCTCGCTAGAGGGAACCCCCTGCGGCGCTTGCTGGTCGGCTCAAAAGGACATCTCGTCGCGGTGCATGGCGGGCCTCCTCGGTCCGTGGACGAACGCACGCCACGGTAGGCCGCCTGTGTGCCCGGGCACGATCGATTTTCCGCCGGTGGAGTGCGTCAGTGGAAGGGGTTCGGACAAATAAGCGACTTGACTCCAAATCCGTATATGAGTCGCTATCGTTCGTAACATCCACCGCACCCGTCTCAGGAGTCACTTCTCTCATGGCGCACGTCGAACCGCTGCGGGAGGACGATCCGACGGCGGCGGGACCCTACCGGCTGCTCGGCCGCCTCGGCTCCGGCGGCCAGGGCACCGTCTATCTCGGCCAGGCGCCCGACGGGCAGGCGGTGGCGGTCAAGGTGCTGCGCGACGGGCACGCCGGGCTCAGCGACCGGCTCGCCAAGGAGATCGAGGCGGCGCGGCGGGTGGAGCCGTTCTGCATCGCGCAGGTGCTGGACGCCTCGCTGAGCGGGCCGCGTCCGTACATCGTGACCGAGTACGTCGAAGGGCCGTCCCTGCAGCAGGCCGGCCTGCACACCGGCGCCGACCTGCAGCGCCTGGCCGTCGCCACCGCCACCGCGCTGACCGCCATCCACCAGGCGGGCATCGTGCACCGCGACTTCAAGCCCGCCAACGTGCTGCTCGGGCCCGGCGGGCCGCGCGTCATCGACTTCGGCATCGCCAGGGCTCTGGACGACGGGGTCACGCACACCAGCAGCATCGTGGGGACGCCTGCCTACATGGCGCCGGAGCAGCTCGCTGGGCAGGCTGTGGGGGCGGCGGCGGATGTGTTCGCGTGGGCGTCCGTCATGGTGTGGGCTGGGACGGGGACGCCGCCGTTCGGGCAGGACACGATGCCGGCGATCATCAACCGGATCCTGCACAACGAACCGCAGCTTGGGGATCTTGGGCAGCCGTTGCGGGGGATCGTGTACGGGTGCCTGGTCAAGGATCCGCTTCGACGGCCGGCCATGCGGGATGTGCTGCTGCACCTGCTCAGTGGCCAGAACGCCACACCGGGGCCCGGGTCGCACGCCAGGCCGGGGTCACATGCGGGACTGGGGCCGCACCCTGGACCTGGCCCACACGCCAGGCCCGGGTCGCGTCCTGGGCTGGAGCCGCACGCCGGACCCATGCCTGGCGCTGGGCCGATGCCGGGCGGCGGGCCGGGTCTGGGCGGCGGGCCAGCCGCATACGCGGGGCCGATGCCGGGCGGTGGACCGATGCCGAGCGGCCAGCCCATGCCCGACGGCCACCCCGTGCCGGGCGCCGCGCACATGCCGGGCCAAGGGCCGGTGCCAAGCCGAGGGCCAGTAGCGGGCGGCGGGCCTATGGCGGGGCAAGGGCCGATGCCGGGTCAACCGCCGATGGCGGGGCAAGGGCCGATGCCGCATCGAGGGCCGGGGATGGGGGCAGGGCAGCGGGCGTCGAAGGGGGCGTTGGCGCGGGTCGGGGTGCCGGTGGCCGTTGGTGTGGCCGTGGTCATGGTGGTGGCGCTGGTGGCCGGGGTCGTCTGGTTGTCTCCCTGGGCGAGGCAGCCCGGCCCCGAGTCGCTGGCCGCCATCTCCCCCACCTCGCCCACCACGTCCTCCACCGCCAAGCCCACGCGCCGGCCGTCAACGTCGAGCCCTCGCAAGACCACCAGGAAAACCCAGAAACCCACCCAGACACCGACTCCGAAGAGCACGCCGAAGCCGACCCAGACGCCGACCACGAGGAGCCCCACCCCCGCCCGCACCACCAAGAGGCCGGTCACGAGCGCCAAGGTCAGCATTCTGGAGATCGAGCTGTTCGGCGGCCCGGGCCAGTCCACGGACAGCAGTTGCTACATGCCGCCGATCCACTTCCAGACCAGGGTGGAGTCGACCCGTCCCGGCGTCTGGGTCTCCTACCTGTGGATCGTGGACGGACAGACCCGCGAGAACCGCAAGTCCTGGGTCCCCGAGGACGACTACACGGCGTTCGTGACGGCCGGACAGTACATGCTGGACGAAGGCCGCCACACCATCGCCCTGCGCGTCACGGCGCCCTCCGCCGCCAGCAAGAGCGTCACGATCAACATCTGTCCCGTGGACGACTACTCATGACGACACCCCACGCCATCGGCCCGTACCGGGTCGTCGAGCAGCTCGGGGAGGGCGGCCAGGGGGTGGTGTACCTGGGCGTGGCCCCCGACGGGACGCGGGTCGCGATCAAGGTGCTGCGCGAGGGCGTGGCGGGTGACGGGCGGTTCGCCAAGGAGATCGCCGCCGCGCGGCGGGTGGAGCCGTTCTGCATCGCGCAGGTGCTGGACGCGTCGCTGGGCGGGCGGCCGTACATCGTGACCGAGTACGTCGAGGGCCCGTCCCTGGCGGCGGCGGGCCTGCACCAGGGCGCGGACCTGCAACGTCTGGCCGTCGCCACGGCCACCGCGCTGGCCGCCGTCCACCGGGCCGGGGTCGTGCACCGCGACTTCAAGCCCGCCAACGTGCTGCTCGGACGCGACGGGCCGCGCGTCATCGACTTCGGCATCGCGCGGGCCATGGACGACGCGGTGACCCGTACCAGCACGATCGTGGGGACGCCCGCGTACATGGCGCCCGAGCAGTTCCTGGGGGCGGTGGCGGGGCCGGCGGTGGACGTGTTCGCGTGGGGGTCGGTGATGGTGTTCGCCGCCACCGGCGCGCCGCCGTTCGGGAACGACTCGCTGCCTGCGGTGCTCAGGAGGATCCAGTACGAGGAGCCGCGCCTGGACGGTGTGCCGGAGCCGCTGCGGTCCATCGTGTACGCCTGTCTCGCGAAGGATCCCGCCGCGCGGCCCGGCATGCAGGACGTCCTCTTCCGCCTCATCGGCGCCCCGGCCCAAGCGGGCCATCCGCTGGCCGGTCCAGGCCGTGCGCCCGGATTCGCGGGGGCTGAGGAGCTCGGGATGGGCAAGGGGGCCGGCCTGCCCGGGTTGGGCGATGCGGCTGGGCTGCCGGGGAAGGGCCCATGGGCTGGATCGCCAGAGGCGGGCGAACGGCTTGGGCCGCCCGGCACTGGCGCACAGCCCGGGTCGCCTGAGGCGAGCCCGTGGCCTGGGCTGTCCGAGGCAGGGGCGCGGCCTGCGTCGCCCGGGGCCGTAGGGGTACAAGGCTGTGGTCCGGCGCATGGCGGCGGGAGCGCCGCCGGGCCCACGCACCCGCCCTCCCCCGCCCGGAACGGCCAGCTCTCCCAGGCCCCCACCGGCCCGGTCCGCAACCCGTCCCGCGACCGCCTGATCACCGCCCTCATGGCCGCCGCCACGGCGATCATCGTGACGGGCGGCGCGATGGCGGCATGGTTCCTGCTGCCCATCTCACCCGGCGACAGCGACGGCACCAACTCCGTAGCCATCGCCACCACCACACCCGCCACACCGGCCACCACCTCCCAACCGGCAGGCAAGGCGAAGAAGTCGGCCAAGCCCCTGCGCCCCAGCAGGACGCCCACCCCCTCCGTACGGACAAAAACCCCCACCAGAACACCGGCCACGACCCGGCCGCCCACCAGCGCCAAGCCCACGGCCGGGGCCGTGAAGTCGGTGGGGTTCAGTTATGAGGGCATCAGGCTGGGCGACTGCTGGCGCTACGACATGAACATCTGGGCCAAGGTCACCACGTCCGGCACCTACAGCTACCGCTGGCTGGTGAACGGCCAGAGCCAGGGCAGGCAGCAGGGCACCGCCTCCTCCAAGCCCCTCCTCCCGTCGATCACCTGGAAGCAGGCGGGCACCTACCAGGTGGTCTTCGAGATCGTCACCCCGAACCCCAGCCGGAAGAGTCTCTCGGTGAAAATCTGCGACTTCGACGAGGGCTGGTGAGAGTCAAAGGCCGCTAAGGGGTACGAATCGGACCACCGATCGGAAGAAGGTCCGCATGGAACTCCCTCGCTTCCACCTCGCCGTCCCCGTGGACGACCTGGACGCCGCCCGCCACTTCTACGGCAAGCTGATCGGCTGCGCCCAGGGCCGCAGCTCCGACCGCTGGATCGACTGGAACCTGCACGGCCACCAGTTCGTCACCCACCTGGCCCCCGCGCGCACCGAGCAGGTGCACAACCCGGTGGACGGCCACGACGTGCCGGTCCCGCACTTCGGGCTGATCCTGACCATCCCGGAGTTCCACGAGCTGGCCGACCGGTTCCGGGAGGCGGGCACCGCGTTCGTCATCGAGCCGTATCTGCGGTTCGAGGGGCTGCCGGGTGAGCAGTGGACGATGTTCCTGCTGGACCCGGCGGGCAACGCCCTGGAGTTCAAGGCGTTCGCGGACGACTCGCAGGTGTTCGCTGTCTAAGAAATAACTTCGATATCCAGCGTGGGGTCGGCGGTCGTCCGCATGTCGTCGCCTGGAGGTTATCGTCCCGCCCGCGAATCAATCGGAGAAAGAAGCGAGCAACTCCTCCAGGCTGGTGGCCGGATGCCCGGTGAGTGCGGGAATATCGCCGGTGACCCTTTCCAGCTCTCCCGCCGCAATCGCGAGGTACGTCGACACCCACGCCTCCACCTGCCACCCAGGCGCGCCGTAGATCTCACGGGACGCGTACGCCTCCGGCACCGTCTCGGCGTGGTACGTGACGTCCTGCCCCGTCGCCGATCCGATGGCCGAGGCGACCTCGTCCAGGGTCAGCGCCTGCGGCCCGGTCAGCTCGTAGGTGACGCCCTCGTGCGCCTTCGGCGCGAGCAGCACGTTGGCCGCCGCCTCGGCGATGTCGTCCTGCGCCACGGCCGCCACCCGCCCCCGCCCGGCGGGCCCCCTGATCACGCCGTCGCTGCCGGCCATGCCGGGCAGGAAGTCGGCGTACAGGTTGTCGCGCAGGAAGGTGAAGGTGAGGCCGCTGTCGCGAATGTACTGCTCGGTCGCCCAGTGGTCGCGGGCCAGCGTGAACGTCGCCTCGGGCGCCGCGCCGTAGAAGGAGACGTAGACGAGGTGGGTGACGCGGGCGTCGCGGGCGGCGTCCACGAACGTCCGGTGCTGGTCGAGGCGGTCCTCGCTCTCGGACGCCGACACGAACAGCACGGTAGAGGCGCCGTCGAGCGCCTGCCGCAGCGCCGCGCGATCACCGTACGCGGCGTCGGCCGCCGTGGCCCGGTCGAGGCGGGGGGCGCGGGCGGTGGCGTGCCGGGAGACGAGCCGCTGCTCGGCACCGGCGGCGGCGAGCAGCGCGGCGACCCGGCCGCCCAGGCGCCCGGTGGCGCCGGTGGTGACGATGAACGACATACCGGCACCCTAGCCCGCACCACCGCCCCCAGCCCGAATGCCACTCGGAACCACGAAGGCCGCCCAAAACCTGAAGGGCCACCCAAACCTGAAGGCCGCTCACAACCTGGAGGCCGCTCAGAGCCCGAAGGCCGCGCGCGTCCACCGGTATTGAGCGTCGAGCAGCTCACCCAGCAGGTCGTACAGCGCCCCCTCCGGATACTCGCCCACCCGCTCGGGCTGCACGTGATCACCGCTGGCGCTCAGCTCGGCCAGGAGGATCACCCGGCTGTCCGCCCGGTCCACCCCCAGCCCCACCAGCGCGGGCCGGGCGCCCGCGCACGCCTCCGCGTCGCCGTCGCGGTAGTAGCCCTCCACCAGGTTCTCCCACAGGGCGCGGGCGGGCGGGCTGTGCTCGGGGCTGAAGGCCCGCCCGGGGAAGACGACCACCATGGCGTCCACCCGCATGACGGCCGCCTGGCGCCGGTGCGAGTCGTCGTAGGTTCCCTCCGGCGGCACGGGCTGGGCGCGGAACGACTCGGTGAGCAGCCGCAGCACCGCGCCGAGGTCGTACCCCGCCGTCCTGGGGTCCATCTCGTACTCGATGAACCCGGCGAGGGGGAACGGCGGGTCGGGCAGCGTGTTGTACCCGAGGAAGAGCCTGGCCCCCCGGGGCTCCTCGCGTGGGCGGCCGGACGGCACCGTCATCGCTCCGTGTGCCACCCGGCCCAGCGCGCCGCATCCGTGATCGGGCAGTCCTTCAGCCGACCGAAACAGACTCATGAGCAAATTGTGGCAGTCACATTACTCTTCGTACAGGTGAGGAGGGCATTCTTTAGCTGCTCATCCCGCCGTCCACCGCCACGGTGCTGCCGGTCACGAACGAGCTGTCGTCGGCCGCGAGGAACAGCACGGCCCGCGCGATCTCCTCCGGCGTGGCGTGCCGGCCCAGCGGGATGTGCGTGTCGAAGATCCGCGCCGCCTCCTGCGGAGAGCGTTCCCCCGTGACGGCCAGCTCCACGGCCTGCTGGAACTCGTTGCCGACCGGGCCGGGATGGATGGTGTTCACGCGGATCCCGCGGTGCGCGACTTCCTTGGCGAGCGTACGCATCAGGCCCACCTGCGCGTGTTTGGCCGTGGCGTACGCGGCGATGCCGGCGTCCGAGGTCAGCCCGACGACGCTGGAGGTGATGATGACGCTGCCGCCGTCCGCCATGACGGGGACCGCGTGCTTGCACACCAGGAACGCGCCCCGCACGTGCACGGCCAGCACCCGGTCGAACACCTCGTCGGGGTACGACGACACGGGCGCGACCGTGCCGAAGACGCCGGCGTTGCTGAAGACGACGTCCAGCCGCCCGAACGCCGCCACGGTCGCGGCGACGGCCGAGGCGACCTGGGTGGCGTCCGTGACGTCCGCGACGGCGTGCGCGCAGCCCAGCTCGGCGGCCGTCTCGGCGAGCGCGGGCTCGACCAGGCCGGTGAGCATGACGGCGGCGCCCTCCTGGGCGAACAGCCGGGCGGTGGCGCGGCCGATGCTGCCGTCCGCGCCGGTGACGAAGGCTGCCTTTCCCGCCAGACGTCCCATACCCGGCAGGATCAGGGGGCGGCGCCCGTCCCGTCTTGCCCGGGAGCGCACAGCCTTTGCGCCTCGCCGCACTCCCGGGACGCCGGGCCTCACAGCCTTGACGTCTCCCCGCTCAGCCGGTGCGTCTCGCGGCACTCGCGGGGCGTGAGGCCGTACGCGGCCTTGAACAGGCGGCTGAAGTGGGCCGCGTTGAGCAGCCCCCAGCGGGCCGCGATGGCGCTGACGCCGCGATCGCGCAGCAGCGGGTCGAGCAGGTCGCGGCGGCAGTGGCGCAGGCGGCGCTCGCGGATCCAGACCGACACGCTGGTGCCCTCGTTGCGGAACAGCTTGTGCAGGTAGCGGGTGGAGATGTGGTGGGCGGCGGCGATCCGCGCGGGGTCGAGGCAGGGGTCGCCGAGCCGCGCCTCGATGTGGGTGGTGATGCGCAGGAAGAGCGGGTCGGGGGCGCGGGCGCCGAGGCGGTCGGCGAGGGCGGTGGTGAGCAGGTCGAGGACGTTGGCCGCCAGCCGGACGCCGCCGCGTTCCTCCAGTTCGTCCAGGTTGTTGCCCATCTGGAGGAGGAAGGGGCCGATCAGCGCGCCGAGGCCGGTGGTGCCGGAGACGGGGGTGGCGGTGATGCGCTCGACCGAGCCGGGCGGCAGGGCCAGCATGGGGCGCGGGAAGATCAGGACGAGCAGCCGGGCCGGGGCGTCGAAGGCCAGCGTGTATGGCCGGCCGGTGTCGTACACCGCGAAGTCCCCCGGACGCAGCAGCGCCTGCCGGCCGTCCTGCGACAACACGCCGGTGCCCCTGACCAGCAGCCCGAGCTTGTAGTAGTCCGCGGGATGGGAGGAGATCAGCCGTTTCGTACGGTGGGCGGCGTGCGCGTCGGTGTCGACGTCGAAGATGCCGAGCGGTCCGAGCGTCCCGCCGCGCAACCGGCCACGGAAGGAGTCGCCGGCCGGGAACGAGGCCGCGAGGGGCACGAAGGCGTCCGAGACGACGCCGCGCCAGAAGTCCCGTCGCTCGGCGCGCGGCACGTCATCGGTGCGCGCAAGATACGACATGTCTCACTTTGTTAACCCCATGCGCTGGCAGTCAAGCGGTGTGCCCGCACATGCAATACATCTGACACCCGAGATCCCACAATGCGGGCGTGGAGCTGACTCGACGCACCCTGCTGACGGGCGGGCTGGCCGCCGGGCTGACCGCCTGCGGCCTCAAGGCCCCCGACACCGCATCCGGCCGCACGATCACGATCGGGTACGTCAGCCCCCAGACCGGCGGCCTGGCCGTGTTCGGCGAGTCCAACGCGTACGTGCTCGGCGCCGTGCGCAAGGCCCTGGCCAAGGGCGTCAAGATCGGCACGACCACGTACGAGGTGCGCGTCGTCGCCAAGGACTCCCAGTCGAACGCCGCCCGCGCCGCCCAGGTGGCCGCCGAGCTGATCAGGAACGACAAGGCCGACATCGTCCTGGCCACCTCCACCCCCGACACCACGAACCCCGTCTCCGACCAGTGCGAGGCCGCCGGCGTGCCGTGCGTGGCGACCATCTGCCCGTGGGAGATCTGGGCCGCCGGCGGCACCGCGCGAAACTACAGCTTCCTCCACTTCGTCGGCACCGAGCAGGAGGTCGGCGTCTTCGCCGAGCTGTGGAAGCAGGTGCCGGGCGGCGAGCACGTGATCGCCGGGCTGTGGCCGAACGACACCGACGGCGACCTCTACAGGAAGTTCGTCACCGCCAAGGGCGCGGAGCTGGGCTGGAAGGTGATCGACTCGGGGCCGTACGAGGACGGCACGCAGGACTTCAGCGCCATCATCAGCAAGTTCGACGGCACCGACATCCTCCAGGCCACCCCGATCCCGCCCGACTGGGTGACGTTCTGGCGGCAGGCCCACCAGTCGCGCTACACGCCCAAGCTGGCGTGCGTGGCCAAGGCCATGCTGTTCTCCAGCGTCGCCGACGGGCTCGGCGAGCTGGCCGAGAACCTGGTGGCGGGGGTGTGGTGGGCGCCGTCGTTCCCGTACCGCAGCTCACTGGACGGGACGACCGCGCAGGCCTTCGCTGACGGCTACCGCAGCACGACAGGGCGGACGTGGACGCCGCCGATGGGCTTCAACCACGCGCTGTTCGAGATCGCCGTGGCCGCGCTGAAAGGCGCCGCCGACCCCAAGGACCGGGCGGCGCTGCGCGCCTCCATCGCCGCGCTCAAGGGCGAGGCCATCAGCGGGCGCTACGACTTCACCCAGGGCCCGTCGAAGAACGTCTCCCTCGCCCCCGACCTGGCCGGGCAGTGGCGGCGCGGCGGCGACGGCGCGTACGAGCTGACCATCGTGGAGAACTCGCTGGACCCCAGTATCCCGCTGCAAGGCGAGCTTGAGCTGCTGTGAACGCGCTGATCCACGGCATCCTGCTCGGCGGCGGCTACGCGCTGATCGCGTGCGGGCTGTCGCTCACGTTCGGGGTGATGCGGCTGGTCAACATCGCCCACGGGGACCTGGCCGTGTGCGGGGCCTACCTGGCGCTGCTGGTGTCCACACTGCTCGACGTGCCGGCCACGTACACACTGCCGCTGGTGCTGCCGGCGGCGTTCGGGCTGGGGTGGCTGCTGCACGTGACGCTGTTCGAGCGGGCGCTCGCCTCGGGGCCGCTGGCGCCGGTGCTGGTGACGTTCGGGCTGTCCGTCATGATCCAGAACCTGCTGACCGCCGGGGTCACCGCCAACCCGCGCACCCTGGACGGCGGCCCGCTCAGCCTGGCGAGCGTGGGTGGAGTGTCGCTGCTGCGCATCGCCGCCTTCGTCGTCGCGGTCGCGGTGCTGGGCGGGCTGCAGCTCGTCCTGTCGCGGACGGCGTTCGGGCGGCGGGTGCGGGCCACGGCCGACGACGTGGAGACGGCGCAGCTCGTGGGGATCCGGGTGCGGCCGCTGTTCGCCGCCGTAGCGGGGATCGCGGTGGCCACGGCGGCGCTGGCCGGGGTGTTCCTGGGGCTCATGGGGACGGTGGATCCGTACGCGGGCGGGCTCAGCCTGATCTTCGCCTTCGAGGCGGTGGTGATCGGGGGGATCGGGTCGTTGTGGGGGACGCTCGTGGGCGGGGTGGTGATCGGGCTGACGCAGCAGCTCGCCGGGCTGTGGAACGCCGGGTTCTCGGTGCTGGCCGTGCACCTGCTGTTCTTCGTGGTGCTGACGGTACGGCCGCGCGGGCTGCTGGGATGAGCCGCGGCGGCCCCGACGACGCGACCCCCGGAAAGCGGCGCGCCCCCGACTCCCCGGCACCTGGGAAGCGGTGCGGCCCCGACTCCCGGGCGCCGGGGAAGCGGCGCGGCCCCGACTCCCCGGCGCAGGGGAAGCGGCGCGGGCCTGACGGCGGTGTGGTGGTGTCCGGGATGCGGCGGCGGTGGGCGGCTCCCCTGGGATCACTCGCGGGGGTGGTGGTGCTGGCCGGGGTGCCCTTCTACGGCGGCCCCTCCTGGGAGCGCCCGCTGATCGACCTGCTCACCCTGGCCACCCTGGCCTCCCTGTGGAACCTCCTGGCCGGCTACACCGGGCTCGCCTCGTTCGGCCAGCAGGCCTACCTCGGTGTCGGCGCGTACACCCTCTACCTGACCGCCGCCCAGGGCCTGGACCCGATGGCCGCCATCCCCCTGTCGGCGCTGGCGGCCGGGCTGGTGGCGCTGCCGGTGTCGTTCCCACTGCTCCGCCTGACCGGCGGCCACTTCGCGATCGGCTCGTGGGTGCTGGCGGAGGTGTTCCGGCTGGCGGCCACCCAGCAGGGCGGCAACACGGGCGTGTCGCTGCCGGGCGCCGCGCTGCACGAGCCGCTGCTGCGCCAGGCGCTCACGTACTGGTGGGCGCTGGGCGTGGCCGTCTGCTGCACGGGCGGCATCCTGCTGCTGGTACGGGGCCGCTTCGGGCTCACGTTACGCGCGGTGGCCGGGGATCCGGTGGCGGCGGCGGCCTGCGGGGTGCACGTGGCGCGGACCAGGCGCGTGGCGTACTGGCTGGCCGCCGTCGGGACGGGCGCGGTCGGCGCGGTCCTGTTCGCCGACACCCTGTACGTGCAGCCCGCCTCGATCTTCAACGTGCAGTACAGCGTGTCCATGATGTTCATGGTGCTCATCGGCGGCATCGGCACGGTGAGCGGCCCGCTGCTCGGCGCGCTGGTCTTCTTCGCCCTCCAGCAGGCCCTGTCCGGGTACGGCCCGTGGTACCTGGTCCTGCTGGGGGTCATGGCGGTCACGATGACGATGTTCGCCCCGAACGGGCTGCGGGGCTGGTGGAGCCGTACGCCTTGAGCCCGCCTCGCGAGGGGCTGGTGGCGTACGCCTTGGGCGCCGCGCCTTCTAGGCCTTCCCTTCCGAACCGGCGATCACCGCGACCGCCTCCACCTCGACGAGCTGGTCGCTGTAGCCGAGCACGGTGACGCCGAGCAGTGTGCTGGGAACGTCGTGCTCCCCCATGTACTCCCGATACACCTTCCACGCCGTCACCAGGTCGGCCTGCCGGGTGGAGGCCACGTAGACGGTGGTCTTGACGACATCCGTCAGGGACGCGCCCGCGCCGTCGAGCGCCGTCACGAGGTTGCGCATCACCTGGTGGGCCTGCCCGGCGTAGTCGCCGACGGCGACCGTCTTGCCGTCGAGGTCGAGAGGGCAGGCGCCCGCGACCCAGATGGAGCGGACGGGGGCGTCCATGGTGGCGGCGTAGGCGTAGTCGACCTGGTCTGTGAGCTGGTCGTTGCGAATAAGTCGGACACCTGATGTCATAGCCGTTCTTCCTACCATTCGGCGCGGCCGTAATCTTCCGGATTTTTCGCCACTTCGACCAGCGCCGATACGATCCTCCTGGAGCGTCCCCTCTCATGCACCGTCAGCTCAAGGGAGACTCGCCGTGCGTGTCCGCCTGGCCGTCTTAGCCGCCGCCGCGATCCTGTCGTGCGCCGTCGCACCCGCGCACGCGGCCGCCGCCACCGTGGTCTACACGTGCACCACCGCGGCCACGAACGAGACCCAGGAGGTCAGCCTCGACGTGGAGCTGACCGTGCCCGCGCAGGCGTCCGTGGGGCAGCAGCTCACGATCGGGTGGAGCGGCGTGTTCATCACGGGCAAGGAGCTGACGGCCCCCGCCACGGGCATGGAGGGCGAGCTCAACATGTACGTGTACGCCGGGATCAGCGGCATCGACAACCTCACCTCGGCCACCGGCGTCGCCGACATCGGCACGGTCATCCCCGGCGAACCGGTCGCCATCCCCTCGACGGCCTCGATGACGACCACCCCGCGCAACCCGGGCACCGGCACCGTCCACGCGGGCGCGATCAACTTCGGCGTGACGCCTCAGGACGTCCTCGTCGAGTGCGAGGTGAAGGACAAGGGCGCCCTGACGGAGTACCCGCTCACCGTCACCGGCGGTACGGCGACTCCCGACCCCACGGACACCGGCACCCCTGAGGCCGACGCCGGCGCCACCGAGGACCCGGACGGGGCCGGCAGCGAGCCCGACAACACCGCCACGTCCACGTCCACCTCCTCCGCCGACACCCCGTCCGGCGGGGTGGACACCGGCGCCGGAGGGCTGTCAGGCCCGGACGGACGCCCGCTGATGCTCACCGGCCTCGTGATCACCCTGGCAGCGGTCATCGGCCTGCGCCTGCACCTACGCCCACGCTCACGCGGATCCCGCACGTAACCGCCCTCGGGCGCGCCGCCTTCCTCCCTCAATCTCCGACCTCAACCTCCGACCTCAACCTCCGACCTCAACCTCCGACCTCAACCTCCGACGAGCGGCACGAGCTTGACGAACGACACCACCGGATCGACGGTCAGATCGATCATCTCCGCCAGATCCTCGATCTGCCGCTCCCCCACCAGCAATAAGAACCCGTTGCGCTGAAACGCCCGCTCCGCCACATCCGCCTGACGCTCCCAGTCGATGCGCCGCGCCCGGCTGCCGTTCAGCTCCACCTCGGCCTCCACCGGCCGGACCAGCCCACGAAACCGGGACCCAGGATCACCGTTGTGCCGCGCGACCTCCTCCCGCACCCGCAGCCGGACGAGCTCACGCGCCGAGATGCGCTCAGGCAGATCAGGCAGCGTGAACTCGTCGAGCGGCTTCCCGGTCGCGCTCTCGTCCCTGAAGGTAACCGTGGCCATGGGGGACTCCTTTCGTATGAAGCCATGAATAGCAGCCGCCACCGACAAAGAGCCCGCCCGTTCAAACCATTGAACTCTGACGCCTCCGGCATTACGGTTCACCCAGAAGTCACTTCAGTAATATTTTACCGATTGAGGCACCGAGCATGCCGAGCAGAGCCCTGATCCCCCTGCTGGCAGCGGTCATGACCGCCGCCGTCAGCACGCCCCCGGCCACCGCGACCGCACCCGCCAAGAACGTCCTCTACGTCGCCAAGAACGGCAGCGACAACGCGACAGGCACGGCAAAAGACCCGTTCGCCACGATTGAACGCGCCCGCGACACCCTGGCGGGCAGAACGGGCCCACGCAACCCCGGCACGGTCTACATCCGCGAGGGCGTCTACCAGACGTCCAAGACGATCGAGGTGACCGGCGCGGCGCAGTCGTACGTCACCTACGCCGCCTACCCCGGCGAGCAGGTCGAGCTGGCCGGTGTCACCACCCTCGCGCCGGACAAGTTCCGCAGGCTCGCCGACGTCCCGGCGGACGAGGCGAAGTGGTCGTCGAAGACCCGCGTCCCGGCCGCCGCCGTCCCGAACGTCTGGGTGTACGACTTAGGCGCGGAGGGCATCCCCGCCGGCACGCTCAACAAGAACGGCTTCAACTGGAAGCCGCAGCCCTACGCCCCCGCGCTGATCACCGACGACGCCACGCAGACCCTCGCGCAGTACCCCAACGGTGACACCAAGCTCGACCGCGACGACCTCACCGTCAAGCAGGCCCCCAAGGGCGCGCGCGACTACTTCTCGGACAAGACCGCCGACGGCACGACGCTGCCGTACGAGGACATGCTGAAGCTCCCCGGCCCCGTCTACACGGTCAAGGCCCCCGAGCTGGCCGCCCGCTACGAGAAGTGGGCCGGCACCGACAGCACGACCGCCGAGACCGACGGCTGGCTGTCCGGATATTTCGGCAACAACTACGCCAACGACCGCCTGCGCATCACCTCGGCCGGCGGCGGCGACCTCAGCACCGGCTACCCCACCATGTACGTCGCCACCGACAAGTGGTCGTCGTTCGTGGCCCAGAACGTCCTCAGCGAGCTCGACACCGAGGGCGAGTACTACATCGACCGCCACCAGAGCCACGACACCCTCTACTACTACCCGCCCGGCGGCGCCGTCGAAGGCAAGGAGATCAGCCTCACCTCCTTCGACGCCCCGTTCTTCGAGCTGGAGAACGTCCGGAACATCACCCTCAAGGGCCTGAAGCTGAACGGCACCACCGGCACCGGCGTCCGCCTGCTGGACGCGGAGTCGTCCACCGTGGACGGCCTGGAGATCCTCAACGTCAGCATGGACGCGGTCGCGATCGGCGAGGCCAACGACGCGATCACGGCCATCGCCGAATACCGCACCAGCCGGGGCGGCCACCGCAACCGCGTCGTCAACAGCAAGCTGCACGACCTGGGCGGCGGCGGCGTCTTCACCGCCGGCGGCGACCGCGACTCGCTCGAACGCGGCAACCACGTGGTCGAGCAGAACGAGATCTACGACTTCTCGAAGCTGGCCACCTACACACCGGCCGGATACCTGTACGGCGTCGGCAACACCTTCCGCCGCAACCACGTCCACGACGCGCCGCACATGGCGATCCAGATCATGGGCAACGACATGGAGATCAGCCACAACAGGTTCGAACGCCTCGTGACGCACGCCTCCGACCAGGGCGTCATCTACTCGGGCCGCGACTACACGTACCTGAACAACGTGGTGGCGTACAACCTGTTCAAGGACATCGGCGCGGACGGTAACCAGGCCATCTACATGGACGACGGTATGTCGGGCATGGTCGTCCACCACAACCTCTTCGACAACGTCCAGCATGGCCTGTTCTACCAGTCCGGCCACGGCAACGTGGCAGCGGACAACGTGTTCAAGGACGTCAAGTACCTCGGCCACGACAAGCTCTACCACGAGGGCGGCAAGCGCCTGCCGGTCGCCAACGCGAAGGTCGTCGTCGAACGCTTCAACGACATGCTCAAGATCGGCGACGGCACCGGCTTCACCAACACCCGCTCGAACGTCGAGAAGTGGCACCGCCGCTACGCCAAGCAGTACCCGAACATCCGCGACTGGTACGTCCCCGTCGACTCCCAGGGCCAGGTGTGCACGGCGATCGGCACCACCGACTGCACCGACGAGTACGTGTGGAGCAACCCGAACTCCGTCTACGTCCCGGCGGGCAACGTGCTGACGCGGTCGGTGAGCATCGCGACGGGCGACTTCGCCTACACGGACGACGCGGGCGGGCTCACCAACAAGACCTTCAACCCGGACTTCGACTCCTACAACGTGAAGAGGGCCACTGCCGCCGAGCTGGCCTTCGACCCGGCCACCGGCAAGTTCGACGAACGCGCCACGCCGCTGTCGTCGGTGGAGGGGTTCGGGCGCGCGTGGGTGCAGGAGTGGAACAGGGGCTTCACGCTGGACGGGATCGGGCCGCGGAAGTAGGAGGCAGGAGGAAGGCGCGGCGTTCGTCGTCGGTGAGGGGGCGGAAGACGCGGGCGCGCGCCCTGGCCAGGAGCTCTTCGAGGTCCGAGGCGGGGTCGTGCACCTCCCAGATCCGGACGGTGCGGTCGCTCGAGCCGGTGGCCAGCCGAGTGCCGTCTGGATGCCAGGACAAGCTGTTGACGTGATCATCGTGAACCCCGATGACGGCCGACTCGTGCCCGCCATCGGGGTTCCACAGACGGACGGTCCCGTCCCATGAGGTGCTGGCAAGGGACCGTCCGTCCGGGGACCAGGCGACAGCGGAGACCCGCCCTTCGTGGCCGGTGGCGACGGCGAGTTCGGCACCGGTGCGGGGATCCCAGACGCGGATGCTCTGATCGCGGGAGCCAGTGGCGATCCGGCCGTCGCGGGCCCAGTCGATACTCCAGGTGTGGTCGCGGTGTCCCTTGAGCGTGGCCTCCACCGTCATGTTCAAGGTGTCCCTGATGACGACTTCGGCCCGGTTGGACGATGTGGCCAGGTATCGGCTGTCGGGGGACCAGCACACGTCCCCGGCCTCGTCGCCGTGGCCGGGAAACTTGGCGAGGTGAGCGCCGTTTCCAGCGGCCCACAGGTGGATGTTCTGGTCGAGGGATGCCGTGGCCACACGCAGGCCGTCCGGGGACCAGGCGACAGCGGTGAGGTTGTGGAGGTGATGCTGGACGGCATCGTCCTCCAGCCAGGCGGACTCTCCTGGGTGGAAGGGGAACCAGCCCATCTGATCGGATCCGAGGAGATCGCAGACGACCGCGCCCATGAGGACGCGTCCGCCATCAGGGGACCACGCACACGCTGGGCCGTACTGTTCCCATCCTTGCGTCGTGAGCACCGGACGTGCTCCTTCGATGTCCCAGATCATCGGGTGCACCTGCTGGACGATCGCCAGGTGATGGCCATCCGGAGACCAGGCCACGGCGGTGATCGTGCCCGTGTGCCCGGCGAGCGTGGTGCCCGATCCACCTCGCGGGGTGGCATCCCACAGGGTCACCGTGCGGTCGCGGGACGCGGTGGCGATCGTGTCGCCGTGCCAGGCGATGTCGTCGACGGTCTCGGCGTGGCCGACGAGAGGCGTGTGGACCGAAAAATCGGCATCCCACCAGATATGAACGTCGCCATGATCGTCCCCGGCTGCGAGCCGTGTACCTGCCTGAGCCCAGGTCAAGCACGGCATTCGACGCGGACCCAGCAAAATTCCAGTGAGCCGCTGTCCATGAGCGCCGTCTCGGATCACCACGGTCTCGGCTGCTTCGGTCGAAGCGAGCATCAGCCCGTCAGGGGACCACGACAAGGACATGGCGGAACCGGTGCCGATGGTCGGCTCGACCGGCAAGAACGGCTGGTCGAGATCCCAGCACCACACCCCCTCCGCATCTGCCGCCGCCGCGAGCCGGCGTCCGTCCGGGGACCAGGCGAGATCCCGAAAGGTCCGGTAGTCCGCATTGAGCGTCATCAGCGGGGCCAGCGCCTGTACATCCCAAATCTGCACGGTTCCGTCCAAGGCCGCCGTGGCCAGCCGTTCTCCGTCCGGTGACCAGGCGGTGGCACCACCACTCACACCGGGCAGCACTCCGTACACCGCCCAGGTCCCGGTGCTCCAGACGGTGGCCGGGCGGCCCCACGACCCCGCCGCCAGCCAGCGCCCGCAGGGGGACCACGCCACGCTCCACAGGGGATCGTCACCGTCGGCAAGCACGATCGGCCCCGCTTCCCCGCGCACGTTCCAGATCCGCACGGTGCCGTCGTCACCTGCACTGGCCAGCAGGCTACCGTCGGGTGACCACGCGACCCCGCGCACGCCGCTGTCATGTCCACGCAGCACCGCCAGCACCCTGGAGACGGACAGAGCGGTCTGCAGCGCTTGCCTTGCCGCGGTGGTAGGCGCGCACTCCTCGACCACGGCCAGCCCAGCGAGGATGGCAACCTCCGAGTCGCGCCCGGCCCGCTCGATGACCCGCCGGGCCGCCGCGTCGGCGACCCGCTCCATGGTGGCTCTCTCCTGCCGCCTGGAGCCTTCCAAGAACTCCTCGCCCAATGGCGTCACCGATCCGATCACCCCCGTCCTGACCAGCGACAGACGCTGCCCGCTCAGCAGATAGGCGTCCTGCCTGCCCGACTGTTCCCACTCCCGCGCCCACCGCTCCAGCTCGGAGCGCCGCCGCAACCGCTCCGCGTCCGCCTCGACGGCCCTGCGCAGCGGTGGCCACTGCCGGAAGAGCGTCTCGTGCGCGACGTCCAGCATGTCCCCATCACTGACCAGCAGCCGCCCCGCCACGAACGCGTCGACCACGGCGAGCTCGCCACCGCCCACGTCCTGTCGGCGCACGCGCCGCCGGGTGGGTTCGGCGCCTTCCAGGCTCACGAATCGCAGCAACGTCGGCACCACCGCGTCGGCCCCGCCCAGCGCCGCGGTGATGCGATCGGCCTGTGCGGACAGGGCGCCGCTCACCCCGCCCAGCCGCAGGTAGTCGTCCTCGGTGACCGTCCCGCCCGGGCCGGCCTTCAGGAACAGCTCCTGCAGCGTGTACGCCAGCAGCGGCAGCGCGTCCCCGCCGCCGGTGTCGTCCACCATCCGGGAGACCACTCCGGGAGCGAAGCTCAGCCCGGCCCGCTCCCCCGGCTTCTCGATGACTTCCCGTAGCTCGGCCCGCCCGAGCGCGCCCACGGTCATCGGCTCGCGGAGCAGCCCGGCGTGCCCGGCCTCCAGGAAGGCGGTCAGGAAGTCCGACCGTAACGTGGCCACCACCCACAGCCTGGGCTCGGCGGCCAGCGCGCCTGCGATCAGCTCCAGGAACGCCGTGTCGGCGGGCAGCTCTTCGAGCTGGTCGATGACGACGAGCAGGTTCGCGCCGCGCGCCCGTTGCACGCACCACCGCAGCCCGGTGACCCCGCCGGCCAGTTCGCTGCGCACCGCCTGCTCGCTCATGCCCGGCAGCGCCGCCGCCAGGCCGTGTGCCAGCCCGGCCACCGGGTCGGCGCCGGGGGTGAACGGCGGCACGACCACCCAGCGCTCCCGCCGTCGTTGCAGCGCGGGCAGCAGCCCTGCCCGTACGAGGGAGGACTTGCCCGAGCCCGACGGGCCGAGCACGAGCACGAAGCGGTGTGCGACCGGCGGCTGGAAGCGGGCGGCGAGGTCGCGGATCTCCTCGTCGCGGCCGAAGAAGACGCCGGCGTCGGCCTCGGTGAACGCCTCCAGCCCGGGGTAGGGCGGTTTGCCGGAGGGGTCCCACTTCCGCACGATCGTGGCCGGCCGGTCGAGCGTGTGCAGCCACACCTGCCCGGCCACGAGCAGCACGACGACGGTGACCAGCAGCGGGAAGGACCATTCCTGCAGCAGGCGCAGCGGGCCGGGATCGGGGTCGTTGGTGGTGTAGTTGGCGACCAGGCCGAGAAGCGCGCCGAACAGCACGAGCAGGATGTTGACGACGAGCTTGATCCGGCGACGATTCATACCCGCCCCCGCGAACGACTGCGGGCACCCTCGTCGAGGGTGCCCGTTCGTGGAGTGCGCCGCCAGGGACTCGAACCCCGGACCCGCTGATTAAGAGTCAGCTGCTCTGACCAACTGAGCTAGCGGCGCGCTGGCAGAAAGGAATATACCGGTGATCCGCATCCTGGTCGAATCGGTATCCGCGGCACATCACCGGCTAGAATAAAGTTCGGCTCACAGGCTCAACGGCCCCGGCAGACAGGATCATGCATGTTCGACTCGCCCGCCGAAGTGACGGAGCGGCTCGCCGCCGTGGACTACCTCTCCGACGACGCCATCTCCACCTCGGTGTTCCTGGCCGCGGCGCTGGGCAAGCCGCTGCTGGTCGAGGGCCCGGCGGGAGTCGGGAAGACGCAGCTCGCCAAGGCCGTCGCGCGGACGACCGGCGCCGACCTGATCAGGTTGCAGTGTTACGAGGGGCTCGACGAGGCCAGGGCCCTGTACGAGTGGAACTACAAGAAGCAGCTCCTGCGGATCCAGGCCACCAGCGCCGACGACGACATCTTCAGCGAGGAGTTCCTGCTGGAGCGGCCGCTGCTCAAGGCCATCAGGTCCAACAGGCCGACCGTGCTGCTCATCGACGAGACCGACAAGGCGGACGTCGAGGTGGAGGGGCTGCTGCTGGAGCTGCTGTCCGACTTCCAGGTGACGATCCCCGAGCTGGGCACGATCGCGGCCACGCGCAGGCCGTACGTGGTGCTGACCTCCAACGCGACGCGCGAGCTGTCGGAGGCGCTCAAGCGGCGCTGCCTCTACCTGCACATCGAGTACCCCACTCCGGAGCGCGAGCGGGACATCGTGCTGGCGCAGGTGCCGGACATCCGGGCCGAGCTGGCCGAGCAGCTCGCCAGGACGGTGGCGACGCTGCGGGCGCTGGAGCTGAAGAAGGCGCCGTCCGTGGCGGAGACCGTCGACTGGGCCAACACGCTGCTGGCGCTGGGGCGCGACGAGCTGGACGAGGCGACCGTGGCCGGGACGCTGGGCGTGGTGCTCAAGCACGCCTCCGACCACGAGCGGGCGGCCAAGGAGCTGGGGCTTCCCGATGCCTGAGCCGGCGGCCGTGACGGCCGCTGAGCCGGGGGCGTCCGCCGAGTCGAGGGCGTCCGCGCCCGGTAAGGCGTCGCTGGTCGACCGGCACGTCGGGTTCGTGCACGCGCTGAGGGCGGCCGGGGTGCCGGTCTCGGTGGCCGAGGGGCTGGACGCGGCCAACGCGATGCGGGTGATCGAGCTGGCCGACCGCGAGTCGCTGCGGGCGGCGTACGCGGCGACGCTGGTGAAGAAACCGGCTTACCGGCCGGGCTTCGACGTGCTGTTCGACCTGTGGTTCCCGTCCTCGACGACCGGCCTGTCCGCCGCACGGGACACCGACCTGGCGACGGCGAGCGTCAAGGAGCTGCGTGAGCACCTGGCGGGACTGCTGGCCGGCACGACGTCCGACCAGGAGATGCGCGAGTTCGCCGAGGCCATGGTGGAGCGCTTCGGCAGGCAGGAGGCGACGGGGCCCGGCCGGCAGAACTGGTTCTCCTACAGCGTCATGCGCGCCCTGTCGCCCGAGACGCTGATGGCCGCCATCCTGCGCAACGTGCTGCAGGGCCGCGAGCGCGGCGGGCTGGCGGAGAAGACGGTGCGCCGGCAGGTCACCGCCGGGATCAAGCGCTTCGAGGACGCCGTGGCCACCGACGTGCGCCGCCGCATCGCCGAGGACGGGGGCATCGAGCGGATCGCCCGCTCGGCCGTGCGCCCGCCGCTCGACCAGATCGACTTCCTGCGCATCACCAAGGCCGACCTGGCCAGGCTGCGCAGGGAGGTGTATCCGCTGGCCAGGCGGCTGGCCGCGCGTCTGACGATCAAGCATCGCAAGGGCAGGCGGGGCAGGCTCGACTTCCGCAGGACGGTGCGGGCCTCGCTGCAGAGCGGCGGCGTGCCGCTGACCACCCACTTCAAGCCTCCTCGCCCGCACAAGCCGGAGCTGGTCATCCTCTGCGACACCAGCGACTCGGTCTCGTCGTTCGCGCACTTCACGCTGCTGCTGACGTACGCGTTGCGCGAGCAGTTCACGAAGGTGCGGGCGTTCGGGTTCGTGGACACCGTGGACGAGATCACCCGGTTCTTCCAGCCCGGCTCGGACGTGGTCGAGGCCATGACCCGGCTGGTGAACGAGGCGGACATGGTGCGCTTCGGCCGTACCAACTACGGGCACAGCCTGGAGGGCTTCGCCGAGCGGTACGCCGACGCGCTCGGCCCGAAGACGTCCCTGCTGATCCTGGGCGACGCCCGCTCCAACTACCAGCCACCCGCCCTGGACGTGCTGAAGTCGCTGGTGTCGAAGACCCGCTCCGCCTACTGGCTCAACCCCGAGCCGAGGCAGCAGTGGGACACGGGCGACTCGGTCGCGAGCGAGTACGGCACGGTCGTGCCCATGCACGAGTGCCGCAACGTCTCGCAGCTCACCGCGTTCATCGAGACGCTGGCCTGACCCCCTTACATGGCTGACCCTAGATCCGCTGCAGCTCGCGGGCGGCGGTGCGGGCGAGCAGCTCGATCTGCGAGTCGTTCAGCACGCCGGTGTCGGCGGCCTTCATCACCCGGGCCGCCGTGCGCGGCCTGAGCAGGGTCAGGCCCTCGGCGGCCACCACGCCGTTCCTGGGCAGGATGCCGCAGTGGACCGCGATCATGGGGTTGATCGTGACCGGCACGCCGGTCTCGCGGGTGAGCAGCGCGGCGAACGCCTCGGCCTTCTCGACCAGCGCCTTGGCGGTCTTGCTGCCGTACTTCTCGCCGAAGAACAGCCGGCCCACGTAGCACGCGATCTCGATGTCGGGCGCCCAGGACTCGTTGTCGACGATCCATACGCCGCCGGGGCCGATCACGAGATGGTCGATGGAGGCCTGGCCGCGGATGGCTCGCCCGTCCAGGACCTGGTAGCCGTGGCGGCGCAGTGAGCGGCGCAGCAGGCGGCCGGTGATGGCCTCGCCGCGCCGGGCGCCCCGCCACACGGCGGTGCGGTAGAAGGAGTACCAGTCGAGCAACCAGTCTCCGCCGTAGACGATCCCCGCGAGCAGCAGGCCGGTCAGGACGGAGGCGGCGGCGAGGTCGAACCTCAGGCCGAGCGCCACGCCGATGACGAATCCCACTCCGGCCTTGACATAGCGGTACTTACGCCGGTTCGGCGCGTCCTCGCGCCAGAACTTCTCGTACCACCACTGCGGGGAAGATCCTGTGTACTTCTCGTTGGGCTGCACGTAGATAGAGCCACCGGGCACGGCAAACTCCCCGAATGAGTAGGTGTTGTGCAGGATCTGCCACGCCGAAGATCCCTCGCCGGTCAAGAGATACCCGTTCCCCAACCAAGGCGAGCCTAAGGTGACGGAATTAGTACCCGCAAGACCATCAACCGACCAGTCGGTATGCTAAGGCGGTGACCAAGGGGGACGATGTGAAAGACGAACCGGTCAGACAGCGCCTGCTGGCCGAGGCGACCCGGCTCTTCGCCGAGCGTGGCTTCGAGAGCACCTCGGTACAGGAGATCGTAGTGGCGGCCGGTGTCACCAAGGGCGCCATGTACCACTATTTCGATTCCAAGGATGATCTGCTGCACGAGATCTACGCCCGCGTCCTGCGCATGCAGATGGACCGGCTGACGCAGATCGCCGACGGCGCCGGCACCGTCCGGCAGCGGCTGCACAGGGCCGCGGCCGACGTCGTGGAGACGACGGCCGCCAACCTCGACGACTCCAAGATCTTCTTCAGGTCGATCCACCTGCTCGCGCCCGAGACGCAGAAGACCGTGCGGGCCGAGCGCCGCCGCTACCACGAGCGCTTCCGCGGCCTCGTGGCCGAGGGGCAGCGCACCGGCGTCTTCAGCACCCGCGTCCCGGCGGAGCTGGTCGTCGACTTCTTCTTCGGCTCGGTGCACCACCTGGGCTCCTGGTTCCACGCGGACGGGCCGCTGACCGGCGCCCAGGTGGGCAAGCACTTCGCCGACCTGCTGCTGACGTCCCTCGACGCCCCGCCGTCAGGAGGGCCCGGGCACGTCGACGAGTGAGGCCAGCGCCGCCCGGTGATCCCCCGGCGAGCCCAGCGCGATCTCCGTCGCCTTGGCCCGCTTGAGGTACAGATGCACCGGGTGCTCCCAGGTCATCCCGATCCCGCCGTGCAACTGCAGGGCCTCCTCGGCCGCGTGCACGGCCACCCCCGCGTTCCACGCCTGCGCCACCGCCACGGAGATGGACGACGCGTCCGCCACCGCGTTCCTGGCGGCGGCCCTGGCCCGCACCACGTCCAGCCAGAGATCGGCCAGCCGGTGCTTGACCGACTGGAACGAGCCGATCGGCCGGGCGAACTGGTGGCGCTCCTTGACGTAGGCCAGCGTCGTCTCCAGGCACCACTCGGCCACGCCGAGTTGCTCGGAGGCCAGCAGCCCCGCCCCGAACCTGAGCACCGCCGCCAGGTCGCACGCCCCGACCCGCCGCCCCCGCGCCTTCGCGAACGTCACCGTGGCCACCGGCCTGGTCAGGTCCAGCGACGGCCCGACCTCGACCGAGGCGCCCTCGACCGCGTACAGGTCGCCGTCCACCGGCACCAGCAGCACGTCGGCCACCTCCGCCCCGGCCACGCCGGTGACGGTCCCCGACAGCCGCCCGTCGCCGTCCACGCTCACCGACGAGCCACGCCCCGGCGCGTACGGCGACGCCGCGAACGACACGGCCAGCGCCGCCGTCCGCCGCCCCTCGGCCAGCTCGCCGAGCAGCGCGTCACGCGTCGGCAGCAGCGCCCGCGTGGCCAGCACCGAGCTGGTCAGGAACGGCACCGGCGCCACCGCCCGGCCCAGCTCCTCCAGCACCACGGCCGCCTCACTGGCCGACGCGCCCGCGCCGCCCAGCTCCTCCGGGATCAGCAGCCCGGCCACGCCGATCTCGCCGGCCAGCGTCTTCCACAGATCCAGGTCGTACGGCTCCGCCTCGACGCGCTTCAGCACCGCCGCGGACGGGCAGCGGTCGGCGAGCAGCCCGCGCACGGAGGACCTGAGCTCCTCCTCGACCTCGGAATACAGCAGGGTCATCGCGGCAGGTCCTTCCAGGGCACGTCCTTGTCGACACGGGGTTCAGAAGGCAGGCCGAGCACCCGCTCGGAGATGATGTTGCGCAGGATCTCGGACGTGCCGCCCTCGATCGAGTTGCCCTTGGCACGCAGGTAGCGGTAGCCGGGGCCGCGACCGTAGAAGTCGACGTCCTCAGAACGGCGGAAGGTCCAGTCGTCGTAGCCCAGATCGCGCCGCAGCTCGACGTCCAGGCCCGTCAGCGCCTGGTTGAGCCGGGCGAACGACAGCTTCATCCCCGACCCCTCCGGCCCCGGCTGCCCGGCGGCGAGCTGCTCGCGCAGCCGCGCACCCGACAGGCGGGTCACCTCGGCCTCCACCCACAGCGACAACAACCGCTGGTGCAGGTCGTGGGTGCGCAGCTCGGGCTGCTCACGCCAGGCCGACAGCACGGTCGCCATGACGCCGCCGCCGCGCCGCGTGGGCGCACCGCCGATGGCGACGCGCTCGTTCATCAGCGTCGTCTGCGCGACCCGCCAGCCGTCGCCCACCTCGCCCAGCCGCAGGTCGTCGCCGAGCCGCACGCCGGTCAGGAACACCTCGTTGAACTCGGCCTCACCGGTGATCTGCCGCAGCGGGCGCACCTCGACGCCGGGCGCCTGCATGTCGCACACGAAGTACGTCATGCCGCGGTGCTTGGGCACGTCCGGGTCGGTGCGGGTGACGAGGATGGCCCAGCGGGAGTGGTGCGCGCCGGACGTCCACACCTTCTGGCCGTCCACCACCCACTCGTCGCCGTCCCTGACGGCCCGCGTCGCCAGCGTGGCCAGGTCGGAACCGGCGCCGGGCTCGCTGAAGAGCTGGCACCAGATCTCCTCCCCGGTCCACAGCGGCTTCAGGAACCGGCGCTTCTGCTCCTCGGTCCCGAACGCCAGGATCGTCGGCGCCGCCATGCCCAGGCCGATGCCCTGCTTCCCGCCGTTGATCTGCGGCGTGTCGGCCAGCTCCCGCTCGACGACCTGCTGCAGCTCCCGGGAAGCCCCCAGCCCGCCGAGCCCCTCGGGGTACCAGACCCACGCCAGCCCGGCGTCGAACCTGGCGCGCAGGAACTCCAGCCGGTCCCCGCTCGGGTCGTGCTCGCCGAGGAACGCCGCCACGCGCTCCTTGATCTCAGCTTCGTTCACAGTCCGCCCACCCATGGGGAGGCCGGCTCCGTTGAGCCAGGAAGAAGATGCTTCACGATTCCCTCTCTTTTCGTGACTCTGAGCGATAATCTGGTTACATGCTGGTGACCGAGTTGCTGAAACTCGCTCCGGACGCCGATCAGCACGAAGCGCTGCTGGCGACCATGCGTGCGTGTAACGCGGCCGCCAACCAGGCAGCCGAGGTCGCGTTCGCGCATCGGACCGCCAATAAGATCAATCTGCAGCGGCTCGTCTACTTCGATCTGCGGGTCTCGTACGGGTTGCCCGCGCAACTGGCGATCCGCGTCATCGCCAAGGCATGCGACGCCTACAAGCGCGACAAGACCATCCGTCCCCGTTTCCGTGAACTGGGTGCCGTTGCCTACGACCCTCGTGTCCTGTCCTACAAGGGCGGTGACCGGATCTCCATCGCGACGCTGACCGGCCGCATCATCGTGCCCGTTATGTACATAAACCGCTGGTCGTCCGTCAGTGGCGCGATCCGGCGCGGCCAGGCCGACCTCATTCACCGCGACGGAGTGTTCTACCTGGCGAGCGTCATCCAAGTACCGGAGCCGGAACCGGGCACCCCCCAGGACTGGCTCGGAGTGGACCTGGGCATCGTCAACCTCGCCACGGACTCCACAGGAGCCGTCCACTCCGGTAAGGCCGTCCGGGCGGCGCGCCACCGCAACCGAATACTCCGCGCCCGCCTTCAGCTCAAGGGCAGCAAGAGCGCCAAGCGACTGCTGAAGAAACGGCGCCGCAAGGAAGCCCGGTTCGCTCGCGACATCAACCATGTGATCAGCAAACGGCTGGTCGGCAAGGCCAAAGACACCCAGGCAGGCATCGCTCTGGAAGATCTGAGCGGCATCCGTGCCCGGGTAACGGTTTCCAAGGCCCAGCGTGCCGATCTTCACGCATGGTCGTTCCGCCAACTGCGGCTGTTCGTCACCTACAAGGCCGCGTTGGCCGGGGTGCGCGTGCGACTGGTGGATCCTCGCAACACGTCTCGCACCTGTCCGTCCTGCGGTCACTGTGCGAAACGCAACCGTCCTCACCGGGACTCCTTTCTCTGTGTGGCGTGCGGCTTCGCTGGGCCTGCCGACCACATCGCGGCGATCAACATCGGTCGCCGGGCAGTGAGTCACGCTGCCGACGACGCGGCCCACACCACCGAAGCCGTCGGCGGCATGGAGCTGCAGCTCTTCCCATCACGTCAGGGTTGAGAAGTTGACATCCACCTCTTCAGCTCGCGATAGGCCAGCGACCGCTTGTGCACCTCGTCAGGGCCGTCGGCCAGGCGCAGGGAGCGGGCTCCGGCCCAGAGGCCGGCCAGGGGGAAGTCCTGGGAGACGCCGCCCGCGCCGTGCACCTGCACGGCCTTGTCGAGGATCCACTCCACGGTGATGGGAGTGGAGATCTTGATGGCCTGGATCTCGGTGTGGGCGCCCTGGTTGCCCACCGTGTCCATGAGCCAGGCCGTCTTGAGGACGAGCAGGCGGGCCTGCTCGATCTTGATTCTGGATTCGGCGATCCAGTCCTGGACGACGCCCTGCTGCGCGATGGGCTTGCCGAACGTCGTTCTGGCCAGGGCCCGCTTGCACATCATCTCGACCGCGCGCTCGGCCATGCCGATCAGGCGCATGCAGTGGTGGATGCGGCCGGGGCCGAGCCTGGCCTGGGCGATGGCGAAGCCGCCGCCGTCCTCGCCGATGAGGTTGGCCGCCGGGACGCGGACGTCCTCGAAGAGGATCTCGGCATGGCCCCCGTGGTCGGCGTCGGTGTAGCCGAAGACGTGCATGCCGCGTTTGATGTGCAGGCCAGGGGTGTCGCGGGGGACGAGGATCATGCTCTGCTGCCGGTGCTTGGGCGCGTCCGGGTTCGTCTTCCCCATGACGATGAAGATCTTGCAGTTGGGGTTCATGGCGCCGGAGATGAACCACTTGCGGCCGTTGATGACGTACTCGTCGCCGTCTCTGGTGATGGAGGTGGCGATGTTGGTGGCGTCGGAGGAGGCCACGTCGGGCTCGGTCATCGCGAACGCGGAGCGGATCTCGCCGTCGAGCAGGGGTTGCAGCCACTCCTTGCGCTGCCACTCGCTGCCGAACATGGACAGCACTTCCATGTTGCCCGTGTCGGGGGCCGCGCAGTTGGTGGCGACGGGGGCGAGGGACGGACTCCGGCCCATGATCTCGGCGAGCGGCGCGTACTGGAGGTTCGTCAGGCCCGCGCCGTGCTCCCCCGGCAGGAACAGGTTCCACAGGCCGCGCTTCCTGGCCTCGTCCTTGAGGTCCTCCAGCAGGGGCGGCGGGCTCCAGCCGCTGGCCTGAGCCTGTTCCTCGAAGGCGGACTCTGCTGGATAGACGCATTCGTCCATGAAGCGGAGCAGGCGCTCGCGCAGGTCCTCGGTGACTTGGTCAAAGGCGAAGTCCATGGGCGTGAGCCTACCGACCGGCCGGTATGCGTGTCGACAGGTGGTTCCCCGCAAAAAGGTGCAGGTGGCCATAAAAGTGCCACAAGTGGTCTCGTAAGGTGTGCGGCATGACCGCGAAGCTGCCTGCGCCTGTGGTGCTCGAGAACGACGTCGTCCGCCTCGAGCCGCTCACCATGGACCACGTACCCGACCTGTTCGCCGCCGGCGGCGGTGACGACGAGCTGTGGCGCTGGCTGCCCATCGACACCCCGCGCACCGAGGAGGAGCTGGGCAAGGTCGCCAGGAAGCTGATCGACGACGACGTGCACGTGCCGCACGCCGTCGTCCTCAAGGAGAGCGGGCGCGCCGTCGGCTGGACCACCTACGCCGACGTGCCCGGCTTCGAGGCCAGCATCGAGATCGGCTGGACCTGGTACGGCAGAGCCGTCTGGCGCACCGCCGTGAACACGAGCTGCAAGCTGCTGCTGATCGACCACGCCTTCTCGCTCGGCTACAACCGCGTCCTGCTCAAGACCGACAACCTCAACCTCCGCTCGCAGAACGCCATCAAGCGCATCGGCGGCGTGCACGAGGGCACCCTGCGCCGCCACCGCAAGCGCTCGGACGGCACCTGGCGCGACACCGTCTGTTTCGGCATCCTCGAAGAGGAATGGCCGCAGCACCGCGACCGGCTGCGCGCTTCGTGAACCTTTCTTAGAAGGGCGGCGTCTCATCCCGCATGACCGACCGGCTGGGGGGCTACTGGCTCGGCGCCCGGCTCGACAGGGGCGGGCAGGTCGTCGTGCGCGAGGCGTACGACGAGTCGGGGGGCCGTCACGCGCTGGGCGTGCCGTGCCTGCCTGACGCCGACGCGCGGATCCGGCTGGCCGCCTCCGCCGAGGCCGCCGCGCTGGTCCGGTCGCTGTCGGTGGCCCGGGTCACCGCGGTGTGCCTGGACGGGGAGCCGCCCTACCTGGTCAGCGAGTACATCGAAGGGCCGACGCTGCGGCAGGTGGTGCGGCTGCACGGGCCGTACTCCGGCGACGACCTCTACCGGCTGGCCACCGCGACGGCCACCGCGCTGGCGGCGGTGCACGAGGCGGGCGCCACGCACGGGGCCCTGACGCCGGACAAGATCGTGCTGGGGGGCGAGGGGCCGCGGCTGGTCGGGCTGGGGCTGTCGGGTGACGGTGGCGGGCCGCCCGCGGACGTGCAGGCGTGGGGACGGCTGCTGGTCTTCGCCGCCTACGGGCCCGAAGAACCAGGGGATGGCGGGGAGCGGTTCGATCGTCTGTTACGCGGTCTCGTGGCCGCCGCGTTGCGCCGCGACCCGGAGCGCCGCCCGAGCGCCCGCCAGCTCCTGATGTCCCTCCTCGACGCGCCCCCCTCGCAGCAGGGCCGCCTGCTTCCTCCCGAGCCCGTGGACGACCCGCCGCTCGGCGCCCGCGCAGAGGCCGTGCACGCCACGCTGAGCCCGGCGGAGCAGGACCTGGTGCCGGACGTGTTCCTGCGGCTGGTGGGCGTCGACTCCGAGGGCGCGGACACGGTCGTCACCGTCGGCAGGGACGAACTGGTCGCCGGACGCGCGGCCGACGAGGTGGCGGCGATCGAAGGGGTGCTGGCCGCGTACGGGAAGGCCGGGCTGATCGAGGAGCCGCCGGCGATCGCGCACGCCGCGCTGTTACGGGCCTGGCCCCGGCTGCGGGAGTGGCTGGACGGCGAGCGCGCGGGGCTGGCCGTGCACAGGGAGCTGGCGGAGGCGGCGCGGCGGTGGGAGGCGGGCGGGCGCGGCGAGTCGCTGCTGTTC
This sequence comes from Nonomuraea monospora, assembly GCF_039531895.1. Taxonomy (NCBI): domain Bacteria; kingdom Bacillati; phylum Actinomycetota; class Actinomycetes; order Streptosporangiales; family Streptosporangiaceae; genus Nonomuraea; species Nonomuraea monospora. Next base: position 41,669 of record NZ_BAAAQX010000042.1, on the reverse strand, counting down.
CAGGGGGAGCCGCTGGACAGGGCGCTGGCGTGGGCGGCCGGCGGGCGGCGGCGGGTGACGTTGAGCGCGGGCGAGCAGACGTTCCTGGACGCGGGCCTCGCGCTGACCCGGCGGGAGACGCGGCGGCACGCCCGCAGGCGGCGCACGGCCACGGCGGGCCTGCTGTCGGTGGCCATGGTGGCCGTGCTGCTCGCGCTCTGGCAGCGCGGCGTGGCGGACGGGCGGCTGGACGAGACGATGGCCAGGGTGGCGGCCTCGCGGGCCGAGGCGGTGCGGGTGGCCGACCCGGTGACCGCGCGCAAGCTGGGCCTGGCGGCCTGGCTGCTGGCGCCGATCCCCGAGAGCAGGCGGGCGCTGACGGCGCCCGATCCTGCGGTGGAGGTGTTCGCCGACCCGCACGCGGGGCCGCGCACGCTGCACGCCATCACCGCCGACGGCGCCACGCTCGCCGCCCTGGACGAGGGCACGCTGCGGCTGTACGACGTCGCCTCCGGCCGGCTGGTGACCACCACGGGAGGCCCGGCGCAGAGCGTGCGGGCGATGGCCTGGTCGCCGGACGGCGCGACCCTGGCGCTGGTGGGCGTGGACCGCTCGTACCTGTACGACCCGCGTACCGGCGAGATGGGCCGCCCCTTCGGCCGGGGGCTGGGCACGCCCGGCGAGCAGTCGGCGTGGTTCAGCCCGGGAGGCGGGCTGCTGTTCGCGGCGGCCAGGCAGTCGGGCGAGCGGTGGGCGTGGGACCTGCGGGCGCGCCGGGCCGCCTACGTCGGCGAGTACGCGGTGATCGGCCCGGGTGACCGGCTGGCGCTGGTGTTCGACGGCAGGCGCTCGCAGATCAGGCGGTCCGGCAAGGCGTCGCCGGCGCCGTGGCTGGACAGGATGCCGTGGGAGTACACGACGTTCGCCCCCGACGGCGTGCGGGTGGCCATCGCCGAGGAGACCGGCATCCAGATCTACGGGCTGGACGGCGTGCCCACCCACAACAGCCGCTACCGGCCCTCCCCCGGCCATCTGCGCTTCAGCTGGGACGGGCGGCTGCTGGTCAGCACCGACAGCGACCGCGTGCGGGTGTGGCGGCTCGACCACGGCACGCAGATCGCCGACCGGCGGGTGCCGGCGTCCGTCGATCGGCAGGCTCAGGCGGCGATCTCGGCGGACGGGCGGTGGCTGCGGGTGCTGGCGGGGCGCGGCACCGTCCTGACCATCGACCTGGCGGCGCCGGCGGCTCCGGCACGGCCCGAGGTGTGGGTGTGCGAGCGCTACGGGCCGCTGACGGCCGAGGAGTGGGGACGGCACCTGCCCGAGGTGCCCTACCAGCAGACGTGCTGAAGCGCGGCTGGGACGAGACGGCACCGTGACGCCACGCTCACTAGGTTGTGTACTTGATCGTATGCGAACCTGGTTCTTAAAGGGGTGCCCATGAAGACAGGCGCGACCCTGCGCGCGGTCATGACCGCGCTCAGCGGCCCGGTGACCGGGCTCGTCACCGCCCCCGGCGGCCTGGACGTCGAGCTGCGCGCCGTCGTCATAGCCGAGCCGGGCGACCCGGTCGGGCCGGGTGACCTGGTGCTGGTGGCGGGCGCGCGCGGCGAGGCGGCCGTGCCGGTGATCGAGGCCGCGGCCGGGTGCGGCGCGGCGGCGGTGGCGGTGAAGGGCGCCCCGGTCGAGGCGATGCGGCAGGCCGGGATCGCGGTGCTCGGCGTCGCCGCGGACGCCCGCTGGGACCAGGTGGAGACGCTCGCCCGCGCCGTCATCGAGGGCGCGGGCGCCGACGGCGACAGCCACCAGGACCTGTTCTCGCTGGCGCAGACCGTCGCCACGCTGACCGGCGGCGCGGTGACGATCGAGGACACCGCGCACCGCGTGCTGGCCTACTCGGAGTCCGACGACGAGGTGGACGAGCTGCGCCGCCAGTCGATCCTGGGCCGCAACTGCCCGGAGCCCTACCTGGCCCACCTGCGCGAGTGGGGCGTCTACCAGCGGTTGTGGGCCGGCGAGGAGATCGTCGACATCGCCGAGCGGCCCGACCTGGGCGTGCGCCGCAGGCTGGTGGTCGGCGTGCACGCCGGCAGCAGGCCGCTGGGCAGCATCTGGGTGCAGGAGGGACGGGCGCCGCTGGCCGGGCGCAGCGGCGAGGTGCTGCGTGGCGCGGGCCGGCTGGCCGCGCTGCACCTGGCCCGCCTGTACGGCGGCACCGCCACGGCCCGCGCCGAGGAGGACCTGGCGGTGGGCCTGCTGACGGGCAGCTTCGACTCGGAGGGGCTGGCCAGGCACCTGGGGGTCGATCCCGCCACGCCCACCGCGGTGATCGCCGTGGACCTGCGGGAGCGGCCCGACCGCTCCTGGCTGGAGCTGCGCAGGACCCAGGCCACCGAGATCATCTCGGTGCACGCCGCCGCCTACCGGCGCGACGCCATGGTCATCCCGGCGTGCGGCTTCATCTACATCCTGCTGCCGGACCCCGCCGGCGCCACGCTGCCCGCCTGGACCACCGACCTGGTGGCGGCGCTGCGGCGGCACATGGGCACGCCCGTGCAGGCGGCCGTCTCCGGTGTGGCCGCGCACGTGAGCGAGGTGCCGAGGGCGAAGAAGGAGGGCAGCAGGATCCTGGAGATCATCGCGCCCGCGCCCGAGCGGCTGGTGGCCACGCTGGAGGAGGTGCGCTCCTCGCTGGTGCTGCGCGAGATGCTGAACGTGCTGCGCGGCAGCGGCCTGCGCGACCCGTCGCTCGACGCGCTGGAGCCGGAGCTGGCGCACACGCTGCTGGCCTACCTGGACTCGTTCGGGGACGTGGCGGCCGCGGCGGAGGTCCTGCACGTGCATCCGAACACGGTGCGGCACCGGCTGCGCCGCGCCGGCGCGATCACCGGGATCGACCTGTCCGACCCGGAGCAGCGGCTGGTCGCCATGATCCAGTTACGGCTGGGCTCCTGACCGCGCCCGCTCGCCCGCCGACCTCATCGGCTGGGCTCCTGACCGCGTCTACTCCTCCGCCGACTTCATCAGCTTCGCGTACGCGAGCTGCAGCCAGTCCGACACCGCCACCGCCGTCATCGTCGCTCCCACGAGCCTGGTCACCCGCGGAGCCAGCACCAGCCCTGCCGCGTACGCCGTGGCCACCCACTGGGCCAGGCAGAACGGGCAGGCGAGCAGCTCGCCGATCGCCCCGCGCGGCTTCTCCTGCACCTCGGAGGGGCCGCCCTGCCCCTCGTACGTGGTGAAGGGGGCCCGCAGCGGGCTGGTGACGGGGTCCTTGGCCAGGCGGCGCGACACCTTGTGCGTGCAGGCCGCCATCAGCGCCAGGTCCATGAGGCCGACGTGCTCGGGGGCCTTGCGCCCGGCGAGCATCGCCGTGACGGCGGCCACCGCGACCGTTCCGCCGTACGCGCTGAGCAGGCCGACGTATCCCCCCAACGGCCGGTCGTGCCCGTTCTCGTAGGCTCGTTCCGTCTTTTCCAGAATGTCGGTCATAGCTCCCCGCGCTACCCGGAACCCCTCACCTCCAACGTCTACTTGACGATCGTTTGGGTAGCCCGACCACATGAGTAGCCACGGTCACGCGGTCACCGACGCCATCCTCGACACGCTCAAGCGCGCCAGTTCGGGGCTGAAGGACGCCGGAGTGAAATTCGCGCTGGCCGGCGGGTGCGCCGCGTACGCGCGAGGCGCCGCACCCTCCCTCCACGACGTGGATTTCGTCCTCACCGAACACGATGTGCCCGCCGCGCTGGAGGCGCTGCGCGGGCTGGGCTTCCAGACGGCCAAGCCGCCCGAGGACTGGCTGGTCAAGGCGTACGACGACGGGCGGCTGGTCGATCTGATCTTCCGGGTGTCCGATTTGGAGATCACCGACGCGCTGCTCGACCGGGCGGAGCCGTTGAAGGCGTCGGCGGTGATCGTCCCGGTGCTGGAGGCCACCGACCTGGTCATCTCCTGGCTGCTGCCGCTGTCGGAGCACGCCTGCGACTACGGCGCGCTGCTGGCCCAGGTGCGGGCGCTGCGCGAGCAGGTCGACTGGCCGCGGGTGGCGGCCGTGACGGCCGAGTCGCCGTACGCGACCACGTTCATCACTCTGCTGGAGCGGCTGGGCGTGCTGAGCGGGCCGGTCGTGCCGTCGGGCGACCCGAAGTGGCCCTGATCGCCTCTGATCAGCCCCTGCGGGTGGCCGCCGTGACCCGCTTGAGGATGCGGTCCCACTCGGTGCCGAACGGGTTGTCCTGCACGAGGTAGGTCCACGTCGCCGTGGGCCGCTTCAGGTCGGGCTCGGGCGACTCGAACGACTCCAGCGAGCGCTTCTCCACCTCGGCCAGCAGCGCCTTGTACTCGGCCACCGCCTCCCGCTGGAACTCGTCGACCGGGCTCATCCGGCCCAGCGCCCGCAGGTGGATGCCCTCGCGCAGGTCGGTCAGGAACGCCAGGTGCTCGGTCCAGCAGCGGTCGATGGCGTGCAGCACGATCTGGCGGGCCGTCTCGTCCCTGGTGTCCTCGGGCATCGACGCCCAGCGCTCGGGGTCGGCCTCGGCCAGCGCCTTGGCGGCGGCGTCGCCGCGCAGCACCTTGTCGCGCCACTCCAGGATCAGCTCGCGCTGGTGCTCCAGCAGCCGGGTGTAACGCCACGTGTTGCGGTGGATCTCCAGGTTGACGCCCTCGGCGACGCGCTGGGCGTGGCCCACGAGGTACGCGCCGCGCCGGTGGCGCACGACACCGTCGGCGTCGGCGGCGGGCGGGCGCTCGTCGGGGACGAACTGGGTGATCAGGTCGTCCTTGGTGCTGACGAAGAAGACGGAGCCGCCCGGGTCGCCCTGGCGGCCCGCACGGCCGCGGAGCTGGTCGTCGAGGCGGCTGCTGGCGTGGCGGCCCGAGCCGATCACGTACAGGCCGCCCAGCTCGGCCACGCCGTCGCCGAGGCGGATGTCGGTGCCGCGGCCGGCCATCTGGGTGGAGACGGTGATGGCGTCGCGCTCGCCCGCCCTGGCGATGATCGCGGCCTCTTCCGCGTCGTTCTTGGCGTTGAGCACGACGGGCTCCAGGCCGCGCCGCTGCAGCAGCTTGGCGAGGTTCTCCGACTCGGCGACGTCGAGCGTGCCGATGAGGATCGGCCGGCCGGTCTCGTGGACGGCCTGGATCTCCTCCACCAGCGCCGCGTCCTTGTCGGGCACGGTCGGGTAGATGCGGTCGGGCTCGTCCACGCGCACGCACGGCCGGTTCGGCGGGATCACCGCGACCTTGAGCCCGTAGAACTCGCCGAGCTGCTCGCTGACGGCCACGGCGGTGCCGGTCATGCCGCAGATGCGCGGGTAGCGGCGGATCAGGCCCTGCACGGTGATGGAGTCGAGGATCTCGCCCTTCTCGCTGGGCGCCAGCGCCTCCTTGGCCTCCACCGCCGCCTGGAGGCCGTTGGGCCAGCGCTGCAGCAGCGCCACCCGGCCGCGCGAGGGGTTGATGAGCTGCACCTTGCCGTCGCGCACGATGTAGTCGACGTCGCGGGTCAGCAGCGCGTGGGCGTGCAGGGCCAGGTTCAGCTCGATGAGCGTGCCTGGCTCGTGCTCGTCGTAGAGCTCCACCCCGAGCAGGTTCTCGACGCTGTCGGCGCCCTTGGGCGTGAGGTAGACGTTGCGGGCCTGCTCGTCGATCTCGTAGTGGTAGCCGCGCACGAGCTGCCGCACCAGCGCCGCCATCTCGGGCACCGCGTCGCCGGGGTCGGCCGCGCCGGCCATGACCAGCGGCACGCGGGCCTCGTCCACGAGCACGGAGTCGGCCTCGTCGATGAGGGCCACCTCGGGCGCGGGCACGATGATCTCGCCTGCGTCCGTGCGCAGGCGGTCGCGCAGCACGTCGAAGCCGATCTCGCTGACCGGCCCGTACGTGACGTCCTTGGCGTACGCCTCGCGCCGCTCCTCGGGCGTGGAGTTCTGGTCGATCCAGCCGACGCTGACGCCGAGCGCCTCGTAGAAGGGGCCCATCCACTCGGCGTCGCGCCTGGCCAGGTAGTCGTTGACCGAGATGACGTGCACGCGCTTGCCCTGCAGCGCGTATCCGGCCGCCGCCATGGCGCCGGACAGCGTCTTGCCCTCGCCGGTGGCCATCTCGGCGACCTTGCCGTCGAGCAGGGCGAGCGTGCCCAGCAGTTGCACGTCGTACGGCCGCAGGCCCAGGGTCCGGTCGGCGGCCTCGCGCGCGACGGCGCAGAACTCGGCCAGATCGCTCATGTCGGGCCTGGGCAGCTCGTCGAGCTTCCTGACCTGGTCGACCCGGCCGTCGGCCGTTTTGACGATCTTCTGGTAGGGCGTCAGAGGGACGCCTCCCGGACGATCCAGGAGGTTCCTCAGTATTCCCTTAATCGAGGCCACAGTTCCTCCAACGCACGCTACGCCGACACCGTTCCCTTCTTCATTCGCCTGAGACCGGGGAGCGGAGCGACGATTCGGCAAGCGTCGCCGTACCGGACCTTAGCTCATCCCGCGTCCCGAGCCGTCACTTCACGCCGCGTCGGCACGTGCGGCGAGCACCGTTACGGCGGCGAGCAGCAGCACGCAGCCGCACCACGCCACCGGGGTGAGGTGCTCGCCGAACAGCAGCACGCCCAGCAGCGCCGCCCCGACCGCCTCGCCGAGCGAGATGATCGACACGGTGGTGGCGCTCAGGGCGGTCAGCGCGCGGAAGAACAGGCCGTACGCGAGCGCGGTCGGCACCGCGCCCAGGTAGACCAGCAGCGCCACCGACGTCCAGCTCACCTCGGGCACCACCCCTTCGGCCAGCGCGAACGGCGCCAGGCACACCGCGCCCACCACGAACCCGCCGACGGCCACGGCCCGCGAGTCGTCGTCCCTGCCGTGGCGGGACAGCAGCGTGACGCCCGCGTACCCGGCGGCCGAGACCAGCGCGAAGCCGACGCCGAGGGACGCCCCCGTCTCCAGCGCGGCCTCGCCGGTGAGCAGGAGCAGCCCGGCCAGCGCGGCGGCCAGGGCGCCCAGCGCGACCCGGCCGAGCCGCTCGCGCAGCAGGAAGCGGCTGCCCAGGGCGGTGAAGATCGGGGTGGCGCCCATCGTGACGACGGTGGCCACGGCGACGCCGGAGTGCGCGATCGCGGCGAAGTACGCCGTCTGGTAGACGGCCATCCCGGCGCCGACCAGCAGCGTCCTGCCGTTCCAGGTCAGGGGTGCGCTTCTGGTCAGGACGAGGAGGAAGGCGGCGCCGAGGAGGTAGCGCCACAGGGAGACGCCGACGGGGCCGAGGCCGCCGGTGTCGAAGAGGAGGGATCCGGCTGCGCCGCCGGTGCCCCAGGCGGTCGCGGCCACGGACACGTACAGGGCGCCCCGCCGGGCGGAGACATGGGTCATGACAGGGTTCTCCGGGAGGAGTGGTCGGAATGGGCCCGGTGTGCGGGCAGCGACCACCCCCGGATCCGTCAGACCCGGAGAGATCAGGAAACGCCGCCCGCTAGCGGGCGGGGGGCGGGGAGCAGATCAGACGTCTCGGCACGGGTGACAGCCTAGGGCCTGCGGGCGGCTCCACCCAACAGCCAGGGCTCGCGGGCCGCTCCGCCCAGCGGCTAGGGCTTGCGGGCGACTCCGCCCAGCAGGAGTTCCTCCCAGGGCGCGAGCGGCCCGGGCACCCGCTCGTCCGGATGCCACTCGGGGAAGTGCACCACGCCGGGCTCCACCAGGTGGAGGCCGTCGAAGAAGCGGGTGATGGCCGCTTGGTCGCGGAAGTAGCCGGTGCCCATCGTGGCCTGCAACATCACCTCCAGCGCCTTGGCCTTGGGGTTCTCCGAGGCCAGGAAGTTGGAGACGGCCAGGTAGCTGCCGGGCGGCAGCGCGTCCATGTAGGCCCTGATCATCGCGTGCGGGTCGTCGCGGTCGGAGAAGAGGTGCAGCAGGCCGACGGCCAGGATCGCCGTGGGCTGCGACAGGTCGATCAGGCGGCGCATGACCGGGTGGCCGAGCACGCCCGCCACGTCGCGGGCGTCGGCGGTGATGGCGTCGGCGTTGGGGTTGCCGCTGAGTATCGCGCGGGCGTGCGGCTCGACCATGGGGTCGATGTCCACGTACACCACTCTGGACCTGGGGTCGGCGAAGTGGGCGACCTCGTGGGTGTTCTCCACCGTGGGCAGGCCCGCGCCGAGGTCGATGATCTGCCTGATGCCGGCCTCGCGGATGAGGAAGTCGACGACGCGTCCGATGAAGGCGCGGTTGCACCAGACGAGGTCGACCACCTCGGGCACCGCGTCCTTGAGCTTGCGCGCCACCGAGCGGTCGGAGGCGAAGTTCTCCATGCCGCCCAGCAGCGCGTCGTGCACCCGCGCCACGCTCGGCTGTTCCGGATCGACCCCTGGAGGCGCCCACTCAACGCTCATCCGACCTCCTCGCGCGGATCGTATCCGCACCTGGGGCTCCGGCGCTCCGGCTGGCTTGCGGTTGTCAGAAGAGTCAGATCACCTTGTCGGAGTCGTTACCGGGGCCGCCGCGTGCGCGGGCTGACGCTTGGACAGCAGGCGTTTGAGCCAGGGCGCGAGCGGCCGCTCCACGAACCGGTGCACCAGGTACGCCGCCGCCAGCATGACCGCGATCATCGCGACGAGCAGCACGTACTTGTTGACCGTGCCCTCCAGCCGGGCGAACAGGATGAAGCCGACGTGCGCGTGCAGCAGGTACAGCGGGTACGTCAGCGCGCCCGCCGTCACCAGCCATGGCCTGGCCAGCCGGTGCGTGACCCGCAGCGCCACGAACGTCATGATCAGGAAGATCGCCACGACCACGGCCGTGATGACGGCCGGCGAGTAGGTCACGTGGTAGCGCTCGCCGACCGCCTCGGCGTACCCGATGGCCCGGTAGACCGCGTTGCCCAGGCAGATCGGCACGAGCAGCGCGATCTGCCAGTCCAGCCCGAACCGGTAGAGCATGAACAGCGCCATCCCGGCGATGAAGTAGTGCGAGAACTCCGACTGCACGACCAGGTCCGCGATCCCGGGCAGCACGCCCAACTCGACCAGGAACGTCAGCGCCAGCCATCCCCACAGGCCGGCCATGATCCGGCCCCGCGTGATCCCGATCCAGGTGGCGACCAGCATCAGCACGTAGAACCGCATCTCGGTCCACAACGTCCAGTAGACGACGTCCACGTTCTCGATGTTCGGCACGGCCTGGAACATCGTCAGGTTGGCCAGCACCTGCGGTAACGACACATGGAACAGCCCCTGCCCCAGCGTCACGGTGACCACCGCGGTGATCGCGATGCCCACCCAGTAGGCCGGATAGAGCCGCACCACCCGGGAGACCACGAACTGGCGCGGGGTCCTGCCCCACGCGCTCATCAGCACGACGAAACCGCTGATCAAGAAGAACAGGTCGACGCCGAGATAGCCGTACTTGGCCACCCCGCTCTCCGCCACGAACGTCACCGTCGTCTTGCCTCCGGCCCAGCCGGAGAAAACGTAGTGGTACAGGACCACGCACAGCGCCGCCAGCAGCCGGAGCCCGTCGATCTCGTAGAGCCGTTCTGGCCTGCTTCGCATGGCTGTCTCCCTTCCGTGTGGAGATGGTGGCGGCATCAGCTTGAAGGTTGGTTAAGGGTCGCCAAAGGCATTCTTACGGGTTTACACGAATACCGACGGGTAGTTGATGGCTTGCCCGAGAAGACGGAAGAAGAGAGGAAGAGAGCACCAATGGAGCTCTGGGACTATCGAGCTGACGTCTACGACCGTGGGCAGGCGCTGGACTTGGTCGGGTACCACGTCCAGGCGACCGACGGCAAGATCGGGTCCGTCGACGAGGCGACTTACGAGGTCGGCGAGAGTTACATCATCGTCGACACGGGTCCGTGGATCTTCGGTAAGAAGGTCCTGCTCCCGGCTCAGGTGATCACGAACATCGATCCCCAGGAACGCAACGTGTTCGTGGCCCGCACCAAGGCCGAGATCAAGGACGCGCCCGAGTTCGACGAGGGCACGTTCAAGGAGCCCGAGTACCGGACGCGGCTGGGGGACTACTACGGCCGCTTCCCCGGGTGACTTGATGCCGTTAGCGGAGGGCCGCGCCTGTCGGGCGCGGCCCTCTGGCATTCTCCGCCACCTTCTGGCGTACCTGACAGAAGGTGTCACGTACGGCTGGAAGGCTGATGCTCATGACGACGCAAGCAAGCCTCATGGCCTTCACCATCGACTGCGACGACCCCAAGTCGCTCGCCGCGTTCTACCACGAGGTGACGGGGATGGAGGTCACCTACTCCGAGGACGAGTACGCCGCCATCAGCGACGGGACCGTCAACATCTACTTCGGCCGGGTGCCCGACCGGAAGCCCGTCCAGTGGCCGAGCCCCGACAAGCAGTTCCACCTCGACCTTCAGGTGGCCGACGTGGAGAAGGCCGCCGCCGAGTACGTCGCGCTGGGGGCCACCAGGCCCGAGTTCCAGCCGGGCGTCACGGAGGAGGGCACGCGGTGGATCGTGCTCCAGGACCCGCAGGGGCATCTTTTCTGCGTGTGCCGCAAGTCCTGATCGCGAGTGCCGCCGGAGGGCTCCGCGAGGCCCGTCCGGCCACCGCCGGCTCAAGGATGCGCCACATGTTCGTGCAGGTCGGACGCAACTTATGCCGATTTATCAGCCTAAAGGATGATTCTGGCGCTTCTGCGGCCTCTTAAGCTGGAGCAATGCTCCTGAAAGGATCCCTGCTCCTGCGCGGGCCGCGATGACCTGGGTCGGCATGCTGATCGCCCTGGCCGGAGCGCTGGGATACGCGCTCGGCGCGGCGATGCAACAGTACGAGGTCGTGGCCGAGGGCGCCTCGCTCAGCCTGGTCAGACGCCCCCGCTGGTGGGTCGGCGGCGCCATCTCCTTCTCCGGCGCCTGCCTGCACGCCGTCGCGCTGAGCTTCGCCCCGCTGGTCGCCGTGCAGCCCATCAGCGTCGCCACGCTGGTGTTCGCCGTGCCGCTGGCCGCGTTCATGTACGGGCGCAGGCCGTACCGCGCCGAGATCCTCGGCTCCATCGCCGTGGCCGTCGGCCTGCTGTGGCTCATGCTGCTGGTGCCCGCGCACAACGTGACCCCGGTGCTGGGCGACGGCGCGGCGGTGGTGTTCATCGCGGTGATCGCCGCGGTCGCGCTGGTCACGCAGCTCCTCGCGAGCCGCGTGCACGGGCCGGCCAAGGCGATGCTGCTGTCCGTGGGGGCGGGGGCCGTGACGGCGAGCGTGTCCACGTTCGTCCGGGTGATCGGCGGCGGGATGCAGGGCGACTGGGGGCGGCTGATCCACTGGTTCAGCCTCGCCGTGCCCGTGCTGCTGATCTGCGCGGTCGTGCTGCTGCAACGCTCGTACGCCGTGGGCTACTTCGGCATCGCCTACGCCGGCGTGCAGGTCATCGACCCGATCACGTCCGTGCTGGCGGGGGCCATCCTGCTCGGGGAGCCGCTGCCGACCTCCCCCTCGACGGCCGTCCCCGCCGTGCTGGCCGCCGCGCTGACCATCGGGGGCACGATCACACTCGGACGGCTCGCCCCCGATCATCACGCCAAGCCCGCCGCCGCACCCCGGCTGGAGCAGCGCCCGGTCGCCGTTCAGACGTCGGTCAGCGCCCAGCCTCAGCCGGTGGACGCCAGCCCAGCACCTCGTCCATCGACCGCAACATCAGATCTGGGCTGAGCCGGGCCGCGGCCGACACGCCGAGGTCGCGCACCGCCACCGCCAGGGGGTTGCGCAGGCTGCTCATGCGGCAGAGCGTCCAGGAGCGCCGCACGATCTTCGCGGTCCGCTCCACGCGTGCGGCGCTGTAGGCGGCCGGCGCCCCCTCGGGCAGAGCACCTCCACCTGCGCCCTCACCAGCGCCCCCATCTATGCCTTCGCCCGCGCCGCCACCCACGCCACCTGCCGCGCCGCCACCCGAACCGGCACCGCTGCGAGACCTGTCGCCGCGGTCGCCACCGTCCAGCGAGCCTCCGCCGCGCAAGCCTCCACCGAGCGAGGCGCCGCTGGGCGAGGCGCTGCTGAGCGAGCCTCCGCCGCGCAAGCCTCCGCCGCGCAAGCCGCCGCGCGAGGCGCCGCCGGCGTGGTGGGCGAGCACCACCGCGTCCTCGATCGCCTGGCAGGCGCCCTGCCCCAGGTTGGGCGTCATCGCGTGCGCCGCGTCCCCTACCAGCGCCACCCTCCCCCGGTGGAAGGCGGCCAGCGGCTCGGCGTTGTAGTAGACGTCGTTGCGGATGATCCGCGCCGGGTCGGCCGCCCGCAGCAGGGCCGGAATCGGGTCGTGCCAGTCGCCGAACCTGCGCAGCAGCTCCGCCCGCTCATCCGCGTGCGCGGCACCGGCGGGCACCACGTCGGTCGCGTAGACGTACACGACGTCGCCGGCCAGCAGGTGGATGCCGAACACCTTGCCCCGCCCCCAGCTCTCGGAGCGCGGCACCGTCAGCCCGCCGAGCGGGATGAGCCCGCGCCACGCCGTCACCCCCGAGTACACGGGCCCGGGGTGGGCGGGGAACAGCGCCCGCCGGGTGGCGGAGTTGATCCCGTCGGCACCGACCACGAGGTCGGCCTCCAGGTCTCCGGCGTCGGTCCGTACGAGGCCCTTGTCGGCGTCCACCTCGGTAACGGTCGTCCCGAGGCGCAGGTGCTCGCGGCCGAGCGCGTCCGTGAGGACCTCCAGCAGGGTGGCGCGCAGCGTGACCACGACCGAGTCGCCGTACTTGGCGTCCGCGACGGCCTCGGTGGTGTGGGTGAGCCACCTGCCGTCCGCGCGGCGCAGCCCGAGCCGCCCCTCGGCGGTGGCGAGCCGTCTGATGCGGTCGCCGACGCCGAGGACGTCGAGCGCCTTGAGGGCGTTGGCGGCGATCGCCAGCCCCGAGCCGACGGGCTCGATGACGGCGGCCCGTTCGAGCACGGTCACGTCCCAGCCCTTGCGCCGCAGCGCCGCTCCGGCGGCCAGCCCGCCGACGCCCGCGCCGATCACCACAGCCCTGGCCATGACAGCCTCCCCTTCACTACGTCTGTAGTGTCACCATACTACGCCTGTAGTGCGGCCTCACTACCGCTGTAGTATCGGGTTCCGTGAAGCGTTCCGACCTCGTCGCCGACACGGCCATCACCCTGCTCGCCGAGCGGGGCATGCGCGGCCTGACCCACCGCGCCGTGGACGAGGCCGCCGACCTGCCGCCCGGCTCCACGTCCAATCTCGCCCGCACCCGCGCGGCCCTGCTGGAGCTGACGTTGTCGCGGCTCACCGAGCTGGAGCTGCGTGCGCTGAGCGGCGCGTACGGCAGCGACGCCTACGAGCTGGCCCACCTGCCGAAACTGATGGCGCAGGCGCTGCACATCCAGCTCATGGACCGCCGCCGCACCCTGGCCCGCTACGAACTGGCCCTGGAGGCGACCAGGCGGCCGGAGCTGCGCACCATCTACGACCAGGCCGGGCGGCGCTTCCGCGACCCGGCCGTGGCCATGCTGGCGGCCATGGGCTCGGCCGATCCGGTGGCGCACGCGCGCAACCTGGTGGCGTTCGGGGAAGGGCTGATGTTCGACGCGATCGCGGGCGCCGGCAGCGTCCCCACGCTGGAGGAGCTGGAGGACGCGCTGAGCGACCTCCTCACGGGCATGCTCCGGCCGGGCGGTCAGCGGACCAGCGGCAGCACCTCGCGCTCGTAGAAGTCGAAGAACGCGTCCTGTTCCGTCCCGATCTGGTTGACGTAGACCTCGTCGAAGCCGGCGTCCACGTACTGCCTGATCGCCTGGGCGTGCACCTCGGGGTCGGGGCCGACCGGGCTGCCGGCGACGGCCTCGTCCTCGGAGACCATCCCGGCGAGCTGCTCGAAGTGCCGGGGCAGCGGCAGGAGCTGCGCGGCCTCGCCCTTGATGCCCTGCGTGGGCCACAGGCGGTGCACGGTCTTGCGGGCCGCCGCCTCGTCGGCGGCGTAGCAGGCCTTGAGGCCGCCCAGCGCGGGCTTGCCGGTGCCGCCCGCCTCGCGGAAGGCGCGTACGGCGTCGGCGTCCGGCGCGACCGAGACGTAGCCGTCGCCCAGCCGCCCGGCCAGCGCCGTGGACTTCTCGCCCAGCCCCGACACCAGGATGGGCGCCGGCTCGTCGGGCAGTGTGTAGAGCCTGGCGGTGTCCACGCGGTAGTGGCGGCCCCGGTGCGTGACCAGCTTGCCGGTGAACAGCTCCCGCATCAGCTCGATGGCCTCTTCCAGCATCTCCAGCCGCTCGCTGAGCGGCGGCCAGCGGGACTCGACGACGTGCTCGTTGAGCGCCTCGCCGGTGCCCACGCCGAGCCGGAAGCGCCCGCCGGTGAGCGCGGCGGTGGTGGCGGCGGCCTGGGCGATCACCACCGGGTGCGTACGGACCAGCGGGCAGGTCACCGCGGTGGCGATGGGCAGGGACGTGGCCTCGGCGATGGCGCCGATCACCGACCAGACGAACGGCGCCTGGCCCTGCTCGTCCAGCCAGGGGTGGAAGTGGTCGGAGATCCACAGGGCCTCGAAACCGGCGCGTTCGGCGGCCTTGGCCTGACGCACCAGCTCCGCGGGACCGTGTTCCTCACACGACAGGAAATATCCGAAGGTCGTCATGAGTTCGTCCCCTGCCCCGAAAAGATATGTTATGCGGCGCTCGCCTGGGGCAGATGCCAGCCCATGGCTACTTTGCTCTGGATCATCGCGGTAATTCTCGTCATCTCCGGGATCTATGTGATCCTGGCCCGGCGCGACCTGCTATGGGGGATCGTGCTCATCGTCCTCGGTTTCCTGGTCGGGCCTGGCGGGGTCAGCATCTTCAATGTGTAGGGGCGCCGTTCGGATTCGACCGGTCAGCCGCCCCTACCGCACCGCTGGGCCGATCCCCGAGAACGGTCCAGCGGTTTCTACGTTTTGCTGAAATATCATTGGTGACGCTCCTTGATTCCCGCATGCCGGGAATGAGGAGCGTGTGAGTAGATTTCCGCCGTTCAGCCGCTACGAGACAGGCGCTGCCTCGGCGAGGCTCCGCGACCTGCTCGTACGGCTGCGCCTGCGCATGCGCGACGAGGCCATCCTCGACGAGGCCATCGCCCGCCTGGCCACTGAGTTGAACATCCGGCCCGGCGAGGCGGCCGAGCAGCTTTCGAGGATGGCCCAGCACAGCGGCCTGGAGCTCGTCGAGGTGGCCAGGGGCATCGAACGCCCGCCCGACGAGCCCAGGCAGACACTCGACGTGCCCGCCTGGGTGAGCGCCATGCTGGACGCCGTCCACGCCTCGGCCCTCTACCTCGCCCCCGTCGAGGACGGGACCGGCCGCGTCGTGGACTTCCTGATCGTCGCCGCCAACCGCTACGCCAGGACGGCCGCCGGGCGCACCGCGTCCGAGCTGGCCGGACGCCGGCTCATGGCCGTCAGCCCCGGCGTCGCGGGCTCGGGCCTGCTGGACGACTACATCAGCGTCTACGAGACCGGCGAGCCCGTCCACCGGGAGGGGCTGGAGTTCGTCGAGGTGCTCGACTACCTGCCCTGGCCCTCCACGCTGAACGTGCGGGCGTCCCGGGTGGACGACGGCCTCCTGGTGAGCTGGCGCACCGTGGACGACGAGGAGCTGCTCGTCTCCGGCTGGGACCGCGCGCAGCGGCTGGCCGAGCTGGGCTGGGGCGAGTGGAACCTGGCCACGCAGCGCACGCTGTGGACACCCCAGATGTATGAGATGTTCGGCCGCGACCGCGAGCAGGGCCCGATGGCGCTGGAGGACCTGCCGTCCGTGGTGGTGCCGGAGGACCTGCCGGTCGTCGAGGACCAGGTGCGTTCCCTGGTGGAGCACCGGGAGGCGGTCGAGACGGAGTTCAGGATCCAGCACCGGCACGGGGTGCGGCACCTGAACGTCTACAGCGAGCCGATCCTCGACGCCGACGGCGTGCCCGTCAAGGTGCGCTGCCTGGTGCAGGACGTGACGAAGAACCGGCGCAGGGAGCGGGCCCTGGCCGTGGCGCACGAGCAGGCCCACCGGCAGCGGCAGCGGGCCGAGGAGGAGCACCGGGTCACCGTCCAGCTCCAGGACACGATCGTGCCGATCAGGCGCGGCCTCATCCACCTGCCGGGACTGACCGTCGGCGTGCGCTACCTGCCGGGCGAGGAGCTCGTCCGGCTCGGCGGCGACTGGTTCAAGGCCCGCCTCATCCCGGACGGCAGGGTGCTGATCGCCATCGGCGACGCCATGGGACACGGCCTGACCGCCGCCAGCATCATGCTGCAGATGCGTTCCGGCCTGGCGGGCCTGGCCTACACACAGGCGCCCGCCGGACAGCTCGCCACCTGGCTGAACGACCTCATCGTGCACTCCAACGAGGGCATCACCGTGACCGGCACGGCCATCATCGGCCACTTCGACCCGCAGGACTGCACCTTCCGCTGGACGAACGCCGGCCACCCGGCGCCCCTGCTGATCAGGGACGGCCGGGCCGTGCCGATCGACGGCGTGCAGGGGATGATGCTCGGCGCGTTCGACATGACCGAGTACCAGATGACGACGACGCACCTCCAGTCGGGCGACGTCCTGCTGCTCTACACCGACGGGGTGGTCGAGCGGCGCGGGCAGGACCTGGAGGCGGGCATGGAGGCCCTGCTCCAGGCCGCGCACCAGTGCACCGACGACGACCCCGAGCAGATGATCGCCTGCCTGCTGAAGAGGCTGGGCGGCGAGGCCGCCGAGGACGACGTGTGCGTCATCGCCGTACGGGTGCTCTAGCGGATCAGCCCGGGTGGGGCTGCAGGTCGTCCTCGCAGTCGAGGCAGTACACGCAGTACGCCCTGCCGAGCACCGGCAGCGCCACGTTGCGCACCCGGATCCCGCCCGGCGTCATGCCCTTCTCGCTGCCCTTGTGCGCGTGCCCGTGCAGGATCAGGTCGGCGCCCGCCGTGTCGACCGCCTCCGCCAGCAGGTAGCTGCCGAGGAACGGGTAGATCTCGGGCGGCTCGCCCTCCAGCGTCTCCTTGATCGGCGAGTAGTGCGACAGCACCACGCGGTAGTCGGCCACGATCTCCTTCAGCGCCACCTTCCACGCCTCGGCGATGTAGCGCGTGTGGGAGACGAAGTTCTTGATCTCGCGCTCGCCGAACTCGCTGGCGCACTTGCCCGCGTAGCCGCCGCCGAACCCCTTGCCGCCGACCACGCCCAGTTTCTTGTCCCCGCACTGGATGACGACGCCGTTGTCGTCGAGCACGATGACGCCCGCGTCGCGCAGCTCGCTGGCGATCTCGTACTGCAGGTCGGAGTGGTAGTCGTGGTTGCCGAGCACCGCGACGCACGGGATCGGCAGGCCGCGCAGCTCGTCGGCCACCACCCGGCCCTCCTCCAGGGTGCCGTGCCGGGTGAGGTCGCCCGCCAGCATGAACACGTCCGCGCGGTCCTCGATGCCTTCGAGCTTCTTCCTGTACTGGCCTCTGACGTCCTCGCCGAGGTGAATGTCCCCCACGGCGGCTATGCGAAGGTCAGTCAAGATGCTCATCCTCCCCCGGCGCGTTCGCCTCAACGACGTTGATCTCGTTGTGCACATGGAGCTCGGGCGCGACCTCGTGCGCCACCTGGCCGAGCCGCTCGCGCTGCTCGGCGCCGCTCACCTGTCCGCGCAGGAAAAGCTGGTCGCCTCTGATGTCGACGCGAATGCCGAGCTCGTGCGTGCGTCCGTCCTCGGCCAGCGCCTGCTGGACACGGGCCGCGACGTACTGCGGAGCTTCCATCGCTCGCCTCCTTCTCTTGTCGGCGCATGCCCGTGCTCGAACAGCTCAAACGGCCCGGATCAGCTCGATGACCGCCCGTTCCACCGGGCCCGCCGTGGCGAGCTGCCCGAAATCCGCGTCCGCCCCGAGCTCGGTGAGCGCCGCCGCGATCGTTCTGTCCTGGTCGTACGCCTCCACCACGCGCGGATCCACGTACGACGCCCGCGCCACCGTCGGGGTGTTGCCCAGGTACTCGGAGACCTCCCGCATCACCCGGGTGACGGCGCGCTTCTTGCTGGTGACGCCCTCGCGCGCCGGCCTGGACACCGCCAGCCCCACCGCCGCCAGGACGGTGGCGTGCCAGGTGCGGAAGTCCTTGGCCGTGACCTCGTAGCCGATGATCTCGCGCAGGTAGTCGTTGATGTCCTCGCTCCTGATGTCGCTCCACCCGCCGTCGTGCCGGTAGCGCAGCAGCTCGCCGTCCACGCGCAGCGCCTTCAGCGAGCGCAGCACCTTGCACGCGTCCGGGTCGGCCACCTCGACCTCCCGCGATATGTCGCCCTTGGCCTGGTAGGCGCAGGTCACGACGCCGTTCTTGCAGGTGACGTGCTCCATCCTGAGCGTGGCCAGGCCGTAGGTGTCGTAGCTCTCCCCGCCGATGCGGAAGAAGCCGATGTCGAGCAGCCGGGCGGCGGCGGCCAGCACCCGCTGCCTGGTCAGCCCTCTGCCCTGGAGCTGGTCGTCCACCGTCTTCCTGAACGCCGGCAGCCGCTCCGCCACCTCCAGCACGCGGTCGAACTTGGCCCGGTCCTGCTGCTCCCGCCACACGTCGTGGTAGCGGTACTGCCGCCGGCCCGCCGCGTCCGTCCCCACGGCCTGCAAGTGGCCCTGGGGTGAGGTGCAGATCCACACGTCCCGCCAGGCAGGCGGGATGGCCAGCGCCTTGATCCGGGCGAGCGTCGCCGGGTCGCGCAGCGGCCGGCCGTCGGGGCCCTCGTAGCTGAACCCGCGCCCGCGCCGCCGCCGCACGATGCCCGGCTCGCTCTGGTCGCTGGGGTGCAACTCGTCGCTGCGTCGATCTCGCTCGGGCACGCAGGGCGGGCTACCCGCGACGTTAGGCGGCAAACGGTACGGGCAGGTGAGCCGCATGTCTGACAACGGAGAATGGCACGAGGAACGGGACCACAGAGGCCATGCCATGGTGCCCGCCACCCCGCGTGACTACATGCACGTGCGGGTGGGTTCCTTCATCTTGGTGTTCCTGTTCGCGTTCGCGGTGCTGGGGCTCCTCACCGGAGCGCTGGTCCTGACGGGCATCGCCGTCGTGCTGGCCATCGCCACGGCGGTCGACATGGTGCTGGCCGTACGACGCCAGAAGCACCGCGGCACTGACGGAGAGGCGGGCTGATCACGACATGACACCACTTCGTGGACGAGTGGTAGTGGTGACGGGCGCGAGTGGCGGCGTCGGGCGCGCGGTGGTCCGCGAGCTCGGCGCGCAGGGCGCCAAGGTGGCGCTCATCGCCCGCGGCACGGCCGGCCTGGGCGCGGCGGCCGTGGACGTGGGCGTGGAAGGCGGCACCGGGCAGGTGTACGAGGCCGACGTGGCCGACTACGAGCAGGTGCGCGCCGCGGCGGAACGCATCGAGAAGGAGATGGGCCCGATCTCCGTCTGGATAAACACCGCCTTCTCCTCCGTCTTCGCCAAGTTCACCGACATCTCCCCCGACGAGTACGAGCGCACCACCGCCGTGACCTACCTCGGGTACGTCTGGGGCACCAAGGTCGCGCTCGACCTGATGCGCCCCCGCAACGCCGGCGCCATCGTGCAGACCGGATCGGCGCTGTCGTACCGCGGCATCCCCCTCCAATCGGCCTACTGCGGGGCCAAGCACGCCATCAAGGGCTTCACCGAGTCGGTGCGCACCGAGCTGATGGCGGACCGCAGCAACGTGCGGGTCACCCTCGTCCAGTTGCCTGCGGTCAACACGCCGCAGTTCGACTGGGTGCTGTCCAAGCTGCGCCGCCACCCGCAGCCCGTCCCGCCGATCTACCAGCCTGAGGTGGCGGCGCGGGCCATCGTGCACGCCGCCATGCACCCCGAGCGCAAGGAGTACTGGGTCGGCACCAGCACCGTCGCCACCCTGCTCGCGCAGCGGGTCGCGCCCGCGCTGGTGGATCGGTACCTGGCGCGGACGGGCACGCAGTCGCAGGTCACCGAGGAGAAGGCGCCCACCGGGGTGGCCAACCTCTGGGAGCCCGCCGACGAGGACACCGACTACGGGGCGCACGGGTCGTTCGACGACCGGTCGCACGGGCGCAGCCCGCAGGTCTGGCTCTCGCAGCATCGGCGGTCGGTGCTGCTCACCCTCGCGGGCGGTGCCGCCGCCGCGACCTTCGCCGCCGTACGGCGAGCCCGGCGCGCCTGACCCCACCCCCCGTGTTGCCTGACCCGACCCCCCACCCGCACATCCCAGCGCCCGCCTCCGCGTCGCTCTGAGACCCACTTCGCGACAGGACACCGGCGGGCGCCGCCGCATGCGCGCGACCCTCGGGCGGGCGGCGCCCCGGGTGCCGAGTTAAGCGGCCACGCCGGGGTAGACGGGCCTGAACCCACCTCTAGGGAGGTCATGATGCCTGACCGCGATCTTCAGTACCTGGCCGAGCTATCCGCCCAGCTACGTGTGGACTCCGTACGGGCAGCGGCCGAAGCCGGTTCCGGACATCCGACCTCGTCCATGTCCGCAGCCGACCTGATGGCCGTGCTCTTCGCCTGCCACCTGCACTACGACTTCGACAACCCCGGCAACCCGGCCAACGACCACCTGATCTTCTCCAAGGGCCACGCCTCCCCCCTGCTCTACTCGCTCTACAAGGCGGCCGGGGTGATCAGCGACGAGGAGCTGCTGTCGTTCCGCCGGAGAGGCAGCCGGTTGGAGGGGCATCCCACGCCCCGGCTGCCCTGGGTGGACGTGGCCACCGGTTCGCTGGGGCAGGGGCTGCCCGTCGGCGTCGGAGTGGCGATGGCCGGACGGCTGGAGCGGTTGCCGTACCGGGTGTGGGTGTTGTGCGGGGACAGCGAGCTGGCCGAGGGCTCCATCTGGGAGGCGGCCGAGCACGCGGGCAGCGAGGGGCTGGCGAACCTGACGGCGATCGTGGACGTGAACCGGCTCGGCCAGCGCGGCCCCACCAGGCACGGCTGGGACACCGGCGCGTACGCGCGCAGGTTCGGGGCCTTCGGCTGGCACACGATCGAGATCGACGGGCACGACCCCGGCCAGATCGACTTCGCCCTGAGCGACGCCCGCAACACGCGGCGCCGTCCGACCGTGATCCTGGCGAAGACCCGCAAGGGCGAGGGCGTCCTGGAGGTGGAGAACCGGGAGGGCGCCCACGGCAAGGCGCTGAAGGATCCCGGCAAGGCGGTCCAGGAGCTGGGCGGGCCGCGCAGCGTGCGGGTCGAGGTGCATCGGCCGGAGGTGGACGCGGCGCCGTTCCGGTTCTCCGGCAACGGGATGAAGCTGCCGTCGTACCCGGTGGGCGAGCGGGTGGCGACACGGACGGCGTACGGGGCGGCGCTGGCGGCGCTCGGCGCGGCACGCGGCGACGTGGTGGCGCTGGACGGCGAGGTGGCGGACTCGACGAAGACGGAGACGTTCGGCAAGGAGCATCCTGAGCGGTTCTTCGAGATGTACATCGCCGAGCAGCAGCTCGTCGCGGCGGCCGTCGGGATGCAGGTGCGGGGCTGGAAGCCGTACGCGGCGACGTTCGCGGCGTTCCTGACGCGGGCGCACGACTTCATCAGGATGGCGGGCGTGAGCCGGGCGGACATCCGGCTGGTCGGCTCGCACGCCGGGGTGGCGATCGGCGAGGACGGCCCGTCCCAGATGGGCCTGGAGGACCTGGCGATGATGCGGACGGTGCACGGCAGCACCGTGCTCTACCCGTGCGACGCCAACCAGACGGCGGCGCTGATCGCCGAGATGGCGGACCTGGAGGGCGTGTCCTACCTGCGCACCACGCGGGGTGACACGCCGGTGATCTACCAGCCCGGCGAGCGGTTCACCGTGGGCGGGTCGCGGGTGCTGCAGCACACGCCAGGCGACCGGGCCACGATCGTGGCGGCGGGCGTGACCGTGCACGAGGCGCTGGCCGCCGCCGACGACCTTCAGGCGGAGGGCGTCCCCGTCGGCGTCATCGACCTGTACTCGATCAAGCCCGTGGACACGGCCGTGCTGGTCGAGGCGGCGACCACCACCGGCAACCTGATCACGGTGGAGGACCACCGGGTCGAGGGCGGCCTGGGCGACGCGGTGATGGACGCGGTGAGCGAGCTGGGGCCGCGGGTGGTGAAGCTCGCGGTGACCGACCTGCCCGGTTCCGCGACGCCGCAGGAGCAGCTCGCCGACGCCCGCATCGACCGCCACGCCATCATCGACGCCGTCAAGCGGCTGCTGTGAACCGCCCGGCGGGCGCGGGAGGACATGACTGAGGGCCGGCGATCCAGCGAGATCGGCGGCCCTCAGGTGGTTCTGCCGGACGGGTCAGCGGGACTTGGCCTTGGTGCTGCCCTTCTTGGACGTGGACTTGGACGTCGAGGACTTGGGCCCCGACTTCGTCTTGGACGTCGTCGTCTTCTTGGGTCCAGTCTTGGACGTCACCTTGGACGTCGTCCTGGAGCCGGTCCTCGACGAGGTGGCGGCCTTGGTACCGGACGACTTCGAAGTACCGGACTTCGAAGTACCCGACTTGGTCGTCGAGGACTTCGTCGTCCCGGACTTCGTGGTGGACGACTTGGTGCTGGACTTCGTGCTCGTCCTCGATCCGTTGGACTTCGCCGCGACGGACTTGGCGCCGGTGGACTTGGCGCCGTTGGACTTCGCAGTCGAGCGGGACTTCGCCGTGGCCGTCCTGTTGGCCTTTTTGATGGCGGTGACCAGCTCCTGCTTGGTCATCTTCGAGCGCCCGGTCACGCCCAGCCGCGCGGCCACCTTCTGCAGGTGTTCCTTGCTGGCGTTGGCGTCCACGCCTTCGGCCGTGCGGCCGGAGCGGTCGGTGGCGCCCTTGTCGGAAGGGCCCTTGCCGTTCTTCGCTTCCCAGTGATCGCCGACCTTCTCGAAGGAGTGTTTCAGCGCGGCGAACGCGGTCATGTGGGCGCGCCGCCCCTCGCCGTACTCCTTGACGGCCGAGTCGTGCGCCTTGACCCACGTGTTCTGCGCCTTCTTCGGAGAACGCTTGACGGTCGACGGCAGCTCTTGGACAGCCGGCATGTCGATTACCTCCTACAGCGGTGGTTCGTCGTAGTGGCGACGCTCCTCGTAGACGGTGGTCCTGCGCGTCTCCGGCTCCTCGTAGATCTCGTGCCGGTGAACCGGCTCGTCGATCGGGCCGACCGCGCGGCGCGTGACGGTGATCCTGTATATGCCGAACAGGAGCCCGACCAGGCCACCGAGCATGAGGATGACGCCCACTACGTTGATGTCGAGGCCGGCGAGGTCGAACTCGACGGCCCAGGTGAGGATCGCACCGAGCATGATGAGGATGATGCTTCCGGCGATGGTCATCAGATTTACCTCCTTGACACGAAGGAACCTCTATCCACATGTCGAAAAACAAACCAGTCGTGATGATCGGGCTCATGGGCGCGGGCAAGTCGACCTCCGGTCGCTTGATCGCTGAGGCGCTCGGGCTGCCGTTAAGCGACAGCGACCAGTACCTTCAGGAGAGGTACGGCGCCACGTCCGCGCCGATCGCCGCCCGCGAGGGCAAGGAGAGGCTGCATCGGTACGAGGCGGAGCACGTGCTGGAGGAGCTGGCCGGCGAGCCGAAGGTGATCGCGGCGGCGTCCAGCACGCTGGAGAACGCCGAGGTGCGGGAGGCGATGCGCAAGGCGTTCGTGGTCTGGGTGGACGCCGACGACGCGGTGCTGGCCGAGCGGATGCGCACCAGCAAGCACCGTCCCGACTACGACCCGCGCGAGATGCGGGCCCGCCGGGAGGCGTTCTTCCGTGAGGTGGCCGACCTGGTGTGCGACGTCGGCGTGCTGACTCCTGAGCAGGTCAGGGACGAGGCGTTGCGGAAAATGGGATTGCCCGCCGTTGATCGCGACTGATAGCCAATGAGGATGTTCGCCGAGAAACCCACACTGAAGGGCGAGCGCGTGACGCTGCGCCCGGTCGGTCCCGAGCACGTCGACGGCCTGGCCGAGCTGGTCTCCGACCCCGACGTGCGCCGGTTGACGGGCTCGCACGCCGGCTTCGAGGCCGAGCAGCTCCGCCTGTGGTACGCCACGCGCGGCGACCAGCCCGACCGGCTCGACCTGGCGATCATGGCGGGCGACGAGTTCGTCGGCGAGGTCGTGCTGAACGAGCTCGACCCGCCCAACCTGGCGTGCAACCTGCGCATCGGGCTGATCGGGCCGCGCGTGTTCGGCAAGGGGTACGGCTCCGAGGCCATCGAGCTGGTCCTCGACCACGCCTTCGGCACCACGCCGCTGCACCGGATCAGGCTGGGCGTCTACGCCTTCAACGAACGGGCGCGGCACGTCTACGAGAAGCTCGGCTTCGTCGAGGAGGGCGTCGAGCGCGACGCCCTCCTGTGGGACGGTGAGTGGCACGACGCGGTCCTGATGGCCATCCTGCGTCCGGAGTGGCGGGCCAGATCGCGAAGCCTGGCATAATGATCATGACATGGGTCCCCCGAGGCGCGCGGGGGACCTGTGGCGTCCCTCCCGGTCAAGTGGCTCCGGACAACCAACTGGCGGTGTCGTGCATCTAAGCTCCAGTGACGATGCGCTTGGTGCCCGGTGACCCCGAGAGGCTTGGCGGCTGTTGGCTGGCCGCCAGGCTGGGCGCGGGCGGGCGCGGGGTCGTCTACGACGCCTACGACGACGAGGGGCGCAGGTTCGCCGTCACGGTGCCGCGCGGCGAGGTCGGGCACCGGTACGAGCGGGTGACCTGCCGCCATCTGGCGGAGGTGGTCTCCGTCGGGTCCGACGGGGGCGTCCCCTACGTGGTGAGCGAGTTCGTCGACGGCCCCGATCTGCGGCAGGCCGTCGCGCTGCACGGGCCGTACACGGGTGACGAGCTGGTCGCCCTGGCCGGAGCGCTGGCGGAGGTGCTGCGCGCGCTGCACGAAGCCGGGCTGACCCATCGGGGGCTGAACCCGGAGAGCGTGCTGCTGGCCGACGACGGGCCCAAGGTGATCGAGCTGGGCCTGCCGGTGTCCGGGCCCGTGGGGGCGTACACGTACCAGGCGCCCGAGGTTCTCACCGGGCAGGCGGCCGAGTCGGCGGCGGACGTGTTCGCGTGGGGCGCGGTGGTGCTGTTCGCGGCGACGGGGCACGACCCGTTTTGTGGGGAGAGCCTGGGCGGCATCATGCACCGGCTGCTGACCGTCGACCCCGACCTGAGCTGTCTGCCCGACTCCCTGTGCGACCTGGTGGGGCGGGCACTGGCCAAGGACCCCGCCGACCGTCCCACGGCGGCGGAGCTGCTGGTGGGAGGCGAAGCCGAGCCGCCGGCGGAGGGCGGGGCGGAGCTGCCGGTGAAGGGGCGTGCCGGGCTGTGCCCGCCGGAGGCGTACGTGCGGCAGCCGTCACTCGGCGAGCTGGCCGAGGAGGTGTACGCGCGGCTCACCCCCGCCCAGCAGCAGGAGGTGCCCGGCCTGCTGCTGCGCCTGCTCGACGGCGACACCCCGCACGACGAGGGCGACGTGCTGCGGCCGCTCATGGAGGCCGGTCTGGTGGTACGCCGCAGCGTCCGCGTGCCGGCCGTCGAGACGTCCGCCGGAAAGCTGGTGGCCGTCAGCGACGACCGCGTGGCGCCGGCCAGCGCCGCGCTCTACCGGGCCTGGCCCCGGCTGCGCGGCTGGGTGGCCGACGAGCGCGAGGGCATGGCGGTGCACCGTCACATCCGCGAGGCCGCCACGACCTGGTCGCAGCGCCGGCGCGGGCGCGGCCTCCTGCTGCGCGGCCAGGACCTGGACACGGCGCTCGGCTGGGCCGCCACCAAACGCCGCCACGTACGCCTGAACCAGCTCGAACGCGACTTCATCAACGACAGCGTCACCCTGTCCAAACAGCGCAGGAAGCTGCGGGTGCCCGTGCTGGCGACGGTGGCGGCGGTGCTGGCGGTGGCGGTCACCATGACGGTCGTGTCCGTCCACGGGCAGAACGACCTGCGCGAACGCCTCATCCAGGCCGACGCCCGCGCCGTGGCCGCCAGGGCGGAGGCGCTGCGGCCCGCCGACCCGCGCACCGCGATGCGGCTGAGCGTGGCCGCGTGGCGGCTGGCGCCGGTGTTCGAGGCGCGGGCGGCGCTGCAGGCCTCGCTGGTGCAGCCGGAGCTGGGCGTCTTCACCGACCCTGACGCCGACGCGCGGGCCCGCTACCTGCTGCGCGGCGACACCCTGGTCAAGTGGGAGGCCGGTGCCGTCACCGTCTGGGACGTGCCCGCGCGGCGGCGCGTCGCCTCGTACGTGCTGCCCGCCGGGGTGGCGGCGCTGAGCGACGACGGCCGGTACGCGGAGGCGGTCGGCGGCGGCCCCATCGACGTGACCACCGGGCGCCCGCCCGCCGAGACCGTCTACGCGATCAGCCGGGGCAACCGCACCCGGGTCTACCGGGGGACCCGCACTCTGCTCGACGTGAAGGACGCGAAGGTGACCGTCTCCCCCGACGGGGCCCGCGCGGCCGTCTCCCGCCGCAACGGGCGGGTCGAGCTGTGGGACCTGGCCGCGCGCCGCCCCTCCCGGGCTGAGGTGGTCGTGGTGGACCCGGTCACGGGCGCGGACGCGGCTGCTCCCGCGCTCGCCTTCAGCCCCGACGGTCGCACGCTGGCGGTGGCCGGGCGCGACGGGGTCACGCTGGTGGGGGGCGACGATGAGCGGACGGGGGCGGCGGAGAAGTTCGGTGCGGCCGTCGAGCCCGGGCCCGGCACGCCCGCCGAACTAGGGCGGGACCTGGGGGCCTCGACTCCGGCTCCGGGAGTGCTGGCGCTCCCGGCCCCGACACCCGCCCAGGCCCAGCCCTCGGCCCCGGCGGCATCCCAAGCACCGACTGCGGTCCAGGCCCCGACCGCTTCCCAGGCCGCGGCGGCGTCCCGGACCCCGGCGGCGGGGGCGTCCGAGGCTGCGTCCGCCTCTCAAGCGCCGCAGGCGGACGCGTCCCAACCTGCGGGCGCGTCCCAGGCTCCGGCGGCGAGCGCCTCTCAAGCACCGCGCGCGTCGCAGCCCGCAAGCGTTGCCCAGGCCCCGGCAGCGGGCGCGTCCCAGAGCGCCGACGGCAGCCGGACCGCCGCGCCGCAGACGCGCGCCACCGGCGCGGCGCAGCCGGACGCGGGCGGCGGCGACCAGGCGGGCGGCCCGGACGACGCGGGCGCCGGGCGACCCGGGAGCGGCGACCCACAGGCGTCACGCACCGGCGACGGCGAGGCGGCACGCACGCGCGACGCCGAGGCAGCGCGCGCCCAGGGCAGCGACGCGGCGCGCGCCCAGGGCAGCGACGCGGCGCGCGCCCAGGACGGCGAGGCCGCGCGTTCCCGCAACGACCAGGCGAAGCGCCCGGACAGCGACACGAAGGGCGGAACCACAGGCGGCCCATGGGGCGTCGTGGACGGCCTGGAGACGACCGCGGGCACGTCGGCGGGCCCCCTGGTCTTCAGCCCCGACGGCCACCTGCTGGCACTCCCCGGCGACGGCGAGGTACGCGTCTGGAACGTCACCGAACGCCGCCTGTCCGGCTCCTACCCCCTCAAGGACCCCGGCCACGGCCTGTCCTTCTCCTCGGACGGCCATCAGTTGCGCTACCTCAGCGGCGTCGGCTCGGTCGTCTCGCTGGACGTGTCCGGCCTGCCCGCGCCGGATGACGACGGCCACGTCGCCGCGTTCTCCGGCAACGGCCGCGTCGCCGCCAAGGAGGTCGGCAACGCCATCGAGCTGACCGACACCGAGGAGCGCAGGAAGCTGGGCCGCATCGCGGCGGCCGGCGACCTGGCGTTCGACGCGGCCGGGCGGCTGCTGGCGGTGGCGGGCGACCCGGTGACCGTGTGGGAGGTGGCGGGCGGCAGGCAGGTGGCCACCGTGCAGGCGGGCGGCGACGTCCCTGCCGTGGCGCTCTCCCCCGACGGCGGCACCCTGGCCACCGCCCGCGGCAGCACCCTGGAGACGTGGGACGTGCGCACGGGCCGGCGCGTCAAGGAGTACCCGGGCGCGGGCGACCTGGCGCTCGCCTTCAGCCCCGACGGCTCGACGCTGGCCGCCGGGCGGAACCTGCTCGACCTGCCCACCGGCCGGATCACCCCGCTCGACCTGACCGACGGCACGGCCCCGGTCGCGCTGGCCTTCTCCCCCGACGGCGGCAGGCTGGCGATCGCGCTGGAGGGCGGCCGGGTGCTGC
The DNA here is from genome assembly GCF_039531895.1 of Nonomuraea monospora. Lineage (NCBI taxonomy): Bacteria > Bacillati > Actinomycetota > Actinomycetes > Streptosporangiales > Streptosporangiaceae > Nonomuraea > Nonomuraea monospora. The sequence continues at coordinate 13,618 of NZ_BAAAQX010000042.1, read as the reverse complement.
TGTGGGACGTGCGCGAGCGCGAGCCCATCGGCGCCATCGAGACCGGCTCCGCCCCGGTGGACGGGCTGCGTTTCTCCCCCGGCGGCGACCTGCTGGCCGTGGACGCCGCCCGTACCTCGTTGTGGGACACCGGCGCGCTGCGCGAGGTCGGCCAGGTCGGGTCGTGGGCCGCGGGGCTGGCCTTCAGCCAGGACGGCAGGCGGCTGCGCGGGGTGGCGCTGGACGGGACCGTACGGGAGGTCGCGGTCGATCCCGGGCTGACGGCGCGCGAGGTGTGCGCGCGGGCGGGCGGCGCGCTGACCAGGGCGGAGTGGGCCCGGCTGATCCCCGAGAGCGGCTACCAGGAGAGCTGCTGAGTGCTCAGCTCACCACCCTGAGCACCTTGCCCTGGGGGCTGGCCACCAGGTAGCCGCCGCGGCTGTACTCGTCGGAGGCGTAGACCAGCAGCACCTGCTTGGTCGAGGTGAAGGTGTAGTCGGGGTCCACGATCAGGTGGTGGGAGATCGGGGCGCGCGCGCCGAGGTCGCTCTTCGCCTTCTTCAGCAGGGCCGGCAGGGCGTTCCAGTTGAACTTGGCCAGGTCCACCAGGGGGGTGTCGAACGTGCTGCCCTTGCTGGGGCCGGTGACGTCGCCGTCGCGGTAGGTGTAGCTGTCGTAGACCTCCGCGTCGTCCTTGCTGGGGACGTCCACGGAGGCGTGAGTCGGGTGGATCGTCATCCTGACGACCTTGGTGCCGCCGATGACCGGCTTCAGGTCGGCGATCATGCCGCGCATGCCGGCGGGGGTGAGCAGGTTCTTCTCGGCGGGCTCCTGGGTGGGCTCTTCCGAGGGCTCCTCTGCGGGGTCCTCGGCGACGTCGGTGGTGGGGTCGTCCCTGAGGGTGAGGCTGGTGACCTCGGGCTCGCCGCCGCCGGAGAGGAGCGGGGGGATGAACTGCCACGCCAGCACGGCCAGCACCGCGATCACCGCCACCGACAAGGACGCCGCCACCGCCGCGCCGCGCGCGCCTCGGCGGCTGCGGCGCGTGTTCGCGGTGTCCCCGCTCCAGTGGGGCGGGACGGTGTGCGCGGGCGGCACGGGCTTTCCCGCAAACGGCCCCGATCCATGCGCGGGCGGCACAGGCCCGGCCGCATACGGCCCCGACCCGGGCATGGCGCCACCGAACGCACCGCCCGGCGCCATCGCGGGCCCGGATGGCGGTGACACGACACCGGGTGGCGGCATCGCGGGGCCGGACGGCCTTGGCGCGACACCGGGCCCCGGCGCGAAACCAGGCCCTGACGCGACACCCGGCGCAGGCGCGACACCAGGCCCTGGCGCGACACCAGCCGCCGGCGCGACACCGGGCGGCGCGATGCCGGTCTCGGCCGCCGCCAGCATCCGGTCCAGCGTCTCAGGATCGGGCCGCGCCCCGGGGTCCCGCACCAGCAGCGCCCCCAGCACAGGCCCGAGCGCCCCGGCCCGCTCCGCCGGCGGCACGTCCTGGTTGAGCACCGCCGCCAAGGTGGCCAGCGTGGTGCTGCGCCGCAGCGGATGCCGCCCCTCCACCGCGACGTACAGCAGCATCCCGAGCGACCAGAAGTCGGAGGCCGGATCACCTTCGACCCCGTTGATGCGCTCGGGCGCCATGTACTCGGGCGAGCCGATGAACGACCCGGTGGCGGTGAGGCTGGTGGACTCGCGCATCGCCGCGATGCCGAAGTCGGTCAGCACGGACCGGCCGTCCTCGCGCAGCAGGACGTTGGCGGGCTTGACGTCGCGGTGCTGGATGCCGACGGCGTGGGCGGCGCGCAGCCCGGACAGGACCTCGCGCCCCAGCCGCGCCGCCTCCCGCACCGGTAACGGCCCGCGCTGGAGGTGGTCCTGGAGCGAGCCGCCGGTGACGAGCTCCATGACGATCCAGGGGTAGCCCTGCTCGCCCGGGTCCACGATGTGGTGGATGGTGGCCACGTGGGGGTGGTTGAGCCGGGCCAGGGCGCGGGCCTCGCGCAGCACCCTGGAGCGCAGCTCGCGGGCGAGGGTGGGGTCGTGCTCCTCCATGGAGGGGTCGGGCGGGCGTACCTCCTTGAGCGCGACCTCGCGGTGCAGGGCCACGTCCCAGGCCCGCCAGACCAGGCCCATGCCCCCGCCACCGAGCCGCTCCACGAGCTCGAAGCGGCCGTCGATCACCCTCTTGTGCATGCAGAGCAGCGTAGGGCCGCCCCGCCCGGCGCCGCTACGCGGTCGGCTTGTCCTCCAGGCGCGGGAACAGGATGGCGCCCTTGGTGACGGTGGCGCCCGCGGGAAGCCTGCCCCACTCGCCGGCGTCCTGGACCCGCTGGTCGGCGAGGGCGCCGAGGGCGGGTTCGGCGCCGAGCGACTCCCAGAGCCGCTGGGAGCTGGCCGGCATGAACGGGTTCAGCAGCACCGCGACCGCGCGCAGGGACTCGGCGGCGGTGTAGAGGATCGTCGCCAGGCGGGCCCTGCCCTCCGGCGAGTCGTCCTTGGCCACCTTCCACGGCTCCTGGTCGGAGATGTAGCCGTTGACCTGCTTGACGAAGTCGAAGATGGCCTGGATGCCGGCCTGGAACTCGACGTCGTCGCCGATCTTCCTGTCGGCGTCGGCGACGGCCTTGGCGAGGCCGTCGTGGATGGCCTTCTCCGCGTCGCCGTCGGCCTTCGCCTCGGGCAGGACGCCGTCGAAGTACTTGCCGACCATGGCGGCCACCCGGGAGGCCAGGTTGCCGTAGTCGTTGGCCAGCTCGGAGGTGTAGCGGGCGGCGAGGTCCTCCCAGGAGAACGAGCCGTCCTGACCGTAGGCGATGGCGCGCAGCAGGTACCAGCGGAAGGCGTCCACGCCGAAGTGGGAGGTGATGTCGCGGGGGCTGATGCCGGTGAGGTTCGACTTCGACATCTTCTCGCCGCCGACGAGCAGCCAGCCGTTGGCGACGATGCGGCCGGGCAGCCGCAGCCCGTTGGCCATGAGCAGGGCCGGCCAGATGACGGCGTGGAAGCGGAGGATGTCCTTGCCGAGGAGGTGGACGTCGGCGGGGAAGGTGGCGTCGAACGTGTCCTGGTTCTGGTTGTAGCCGACCGCCGTCGCGTAGTTGAGCAGCGCGTCCACCCACACGTAGATGACGTGCCTGTCGTCCCACGGGATGGGCACGCCCCAGTCGAAGGTGGAGCGGGAGATGGACAGGTCCTGCAGGCCCTGGCGGACGAAGTTGACCACCTCGTTGCGGGCCGACTCGGGCTGGATGAAGCCGGGGTTGGCCTCGTAATGGGCGAGCAGCTTGTCGCCGTACTCGCTCAGCTTGAAAAAGTAGTTCTCCTCCTTGAGGATTTCCACCGGCCGCTTGTGGATCGGGCAAAGCTGCTTACCGGCGTGCTCCCCCTCGCCGGCGAGCAATTCGCCGGGGAGTTTGTACTCCTCGCAGCCGACGCAGTACGGGCCCTCGTATCCGCCCTGGTAGATTTCCCCCTTATCGTACAGGTCCTGGACGAACTCGCGCACCCGGTCGGTGTGCCGTTTCTCGGTGGTGCGGATGAAATCGTCGTTGGCGATCTCCAGGTGCCGCCAGAGGGGTTTCCACGCCTCCTCGACCAGCTTGTCGCACCACTCCTGCGGCGTGACGCCCTTGGCCTCGGCGGTGCGCAGCACCTTCTGGCCGTGCTCGTCGGTGCCCGTGAGGAACCACACCTGCTCGCCGCGCTGCCTGCGCCAGCGGGTCAGCACATCGCCCGCGACCGTCGTGTAGGCGTGGCCCAAGTGCGGGGCGTCGTTGACGTAGTAAATGGGAGTGGTGACGTAGAACGCCTTTCCACTCTGATTTCCGGTTCCGGTGGCCACCATGGGCGAGATCCTACTGGCCGGGCGACAGCCGTTTCACATGATTGGCGAGGCGGTCAATTCCGGTCAGGCGAGGGTGGGCAGTTCCGCCGCCGCCACGCCGTGCGCGAATGGCACGCCCCGGGCGTACCTGTCCAGTTCGTCCACGGCGAGGTCGGCGATGCGGGCCAGCTCGCCGCCGAGCGATCCGGCGATGTGCGGGGTGAGCAGGACGTTGGGCAGGTCGTACAGGGGCGAGTCGGCGGGCAGCGGGTCGGGCTCGGTGACGTCGATGACGGCGTACAGCCGGCCTGAGGCCAGCTCGGCGACGAGCGCGTCCTGGTCGACGAGGGCGCCGCGGGCGGTGTTGATGAGGGTGGCGCCGTCGCGCATGCGGGCCAGGCGGGCGGCGCTGACGAGGTGGCGGGTCTCGGGCAGCGCGGGCGCGTGCACGCTGACGACGTCGCTGCGCGCGAACAGCTCGTCCAGCTCGACGTGCTGGACGCCCAGGTCCTCGGTCAGGTACGGGTCGGCGACCAGCACGTCCAGCTCGAACGGCCGGAGCAGCTCGATGACCCGCCGCCCGATCTTGGACGCGCCGATGACGCCGACGGTGCGCCGGTAGTTGCCGAACCCGGGGAACATCGCGTCGAGGTCGAGCGGCGCGCCCCTGCGCTCGCGGTGGAGCCGGGCGATGTCGGTGACGCGCTTCCCGGCGAACAGGATCGCGGCCAGGGTGTACTCGGCGACGGGCTCGGCGTTGGCGGTGGCTGCCGAGGAGACGAGCAGGCCGCGCTCCCAGCACGCCTCGGTGACGTGGTGCTTGACGGAGCCGGCCGCGTGCACGACGGCGCGCAGGCGCGGGGCGGAGGCCAGCACCTCGGCGGTGATGGGCGGGCACCACCAGCTCGTGTAGAGCACCTCCGCCTCGGCCAGCGCCGGGGCCACGGCGGGGTCGGCGAAGTCGGCGGCCACCAGGTCGGGGTCCACGTCGGCGATCGCGACCAGGCGTTCGCGCACCGGCTCGGTGATGAGCTTGGCGGCGATCTGCGGGCCCATCGCGAGCAGGGTCTTCGGCCGCGAAACGGTCATCACGCTCCCCCGAACGTCAACGTAGGTCAACGCGATCATAACGATCGTGCCGGGACCGCCTCGTTCCAGGCCCCGCGCGCGGGCGTCACCCACCGAGGTCGCTCAGCTTCCCGATCAGCGCGGTGCGGGAGGTGATGCCGAGCTTGGTGTAGATGTGGCTCAGGTGGTACTCGACGGTCTTGACGCTCAGCACCAGCTTGCGCGCCGCCTGCCGGTTGGTGAGCCCCCTGCTGATCAGCACGGCGACGGTGTGCTCCTGCGGCGTCAGGCCGAGCCTGGCGGTGTCCTGGGGGCGCAGCACCGCCCGCCCGCTCGCTGCCAGCTCCAGGTCGCACTGCTCCAGGTACGGCAGCGCGCCCAGCCGGGAGAGCGTGAGCTGGGCCGCTTCGAGCTGCTCGGCGGCGGCCGAGCGGCGGCCCCTGCGGCGTAGGAACGTTCCGTACGCGAGCTGGATCCTGGCCTCCTCGAACGGCGTCTCGATCTTGGCCGTGTGCTCCAGCGCCACCTGGTAGCAGGCCTCCGCCTCGCCCGGCTCGTGCCTGGCGGCGTGCAGCCCGGCCCTGGCGCGGGCGGCGGCGGCCAGCACGCTGCGCCGTTCCCTGTCCAGGGCGAGCAGCTCGCACGGGATGAGCACCTCTTCCGCGTCCTCCGGACGTCCGGCGCTGACCAGGGCGTCGGCCAGGAGGGTGCGCCAGAGCGCGACGGCCGGCTCGTCGGGCAGGTCGGTCCTGATGAGCGGGGTGAGCGTGGTGACGACCGCGTCGTGGTCGCCGCGCGCCGTGGCCACCAGGGCTTCGGCGACGGCCGTGCCGAGCTGGGCGGAGACGTTGCCCGGCGAGCAGGCGGCGCGGGCGGCGCGCACGTGGCCGGCGGCCCGCTCCCACTCGCCGCGCGCCGCCGGGACCAGGGCCGCCACGGAGTGGGCGTAGCTCGCCAGCCAGAACTGGCCGAAGTCGTCGGCGGTGGAGGCGCCGATCTCGGCGTGCCCGGCGGCGTCGTCCCACCGGCCCAGCCGGTATTCGGCCTGGGCCAGCGAGCTGGCCGCGATGAGCTGGAACGGGGCCGACCTGCCGGCGCTCACGGCCAGCAGGCCGAGCAGGTCGGCCTGGGCGCCCGCCAGGTCGTCGGCCCACAGGCGCAGGGTGGCGCGGCCGAGCAGCGCGTCCAGCTCGCCCGGCGTGGCCTGCGCGGGCACCGGCAGCTCGGCCGTCTCGGCCAGCCCGGCTTCGACGTCGCCCACCAGGCCCAGGCCGACGAGCCGGGCGAACCGCTCGAACTCGCTCCCCGCGCAGGGCGTGGCTGTGGCGCGTTCCGCCCAGCGGGCGGCGTCCGTGCCGCAGCCGCGCAGCAGACCGGCCATCGCCTGCCGGGTCGCGATGGCCGAAACGAGCCACGCGTCGCCGCCCGCGTGTGTCCAGGCGTCGCCGAGCAGCCGTTCGGCCTCCTCCACGCGCCCCGCCACCAGCGCGACCGCCCCCTGCACGTAGCCGTGCACGCCGGGGTCCACGCCGGACGCGACCTGCGCTCCCAGCGCCCCCGCCTCTCCCGGACGGCCGGCGGCCAGCAGCGCCTCCACGGTCTCGGCGATGAGCCGGTCGCGGCCCGGCCCGTCCTCGGTGAGCTGCACGGCCCGGGTCAGGCAGCCGCACGCGCTGCCCCACCGCCCGGCCGCCGCCTGCCGCCGCCCCACCAGCGCGACCTCCCGGACGAGCTCGTCGTCCACCTGGTCGGCGGCGGCGAGCCGGTGGTGCAGCCGGTGCACCGCGTCGTCGGCCAGGGAGGCGGCCAGCAGGTGCAGCCGCCGCCGGGTGGCGGGCCCGAGGTCGTGGTAGACGGCCGCCCTGACCAGCGGGTTCGGGAAGCCCACCGACACCCCGGCGCCCGTACGCCACTCCACGAGCAGCCCGGCGCCGGTGAGCTGCTCCAGCGCGGGCAGCGGCTCGGCCAGCTCGGCCATGCGGGCCACGAGGTGCAGGGGCGCGGACGTGCCGAGCACGGCGGCGGCGGTGAGCAGCCGCTGCGCGGAGCCCTCGCACTCCCCCAGCCGCCCGCGCACCAGCGTGGCGTACGCGCGCGGCGCGGGCAGCGGCGCGTCCACGTCGGCCAGCGTCTCGGCGCGCACCTGCTGGAGCAGCGCCCGCGCGTGCAGGGGCACGCCCTTGGTGTGCTCGTGCAGCCGCTCGGCGGCCTGGGGCGTCAGCCGTACGGGGCCGAGCCTGGCGCTGAGCGCCTGCAGCTCGCGCGCGCTCAGCCCGCCCAGCGGCAGCCGCAGCGCCGCGCTGCTGCGCAGCAGCCGCCGCAGCCCGTCGGGCAGCCGGGGATGGTCGCTCTCCCTGACGATGACGATGGCCAGCACCCGGTCGGTACGCAGCCGCCGCAGCGCGAACGTCATCGCCTGCAACGACGGCAGGTCCGCCCAGTCGGCCCCGTCGATGGCGATGACCACGGGCGCGCCGAGCTGGAGCTGGGCCAGCAGCTCCAGCAGCGCGGCCCCGACGACCAGGGGGTCGGGCGTGACCCCGGTGGCGGGCCTGGCCAGCCCCGCCAGCGCCTCGGGGGCGTGCTGCGCCTGTGCCCCTAGCTGCCCCAGCATGCCGTACGGCAGCTCGGACTCGCCTTCGTCGCCGCTGCACTCCAGCACGACCGCGTTCTCGATCATCGACAGGAACTCTCCTGCCAGCGCCGTCTTGCCGATCCCGGCCGGCCCGTGCAGCACGACGAGGCTCGACCGTCCCTCGCAGACCCTTCCGAGCTGGGCGTGGAGCACCGCCAGTTCCCGGCTTCGGCCGACGAACTGTTCGTCCCTTGAACGCTCGGGTCCATTGCGGAGGGCGCGAGCTGCCATCGGACTCACCCCCTCGCCGGATGTTCCCTAGGCCAAAGTTCATCGTGTGCCTTGGCCCGGCGGGCGTCCAGTGTCCTTGACCCGAGTCAGCTCTTTCGGTCATTAGGGAAACGCCCCGGGGTTATCCCCAGGGCGTTCCCTGATGCTCGCGGCAAAAGCCATTCATAGCGTCCAACGTGGACGAATGCCCCAAAACGCCGGGAGAACATGATGCCGTCCTACATCGCAGAGGAGCAGCGGGGAGCGGAAGCACGGATTCTCAACGTGCTGTTCCCCACGATCCTCCAGGGACTCCAGCTGACCCACCAGGCAGCGGACCAGTTCGGCGCCCGTCCGCAACAGGCGCAAACGCTGCCGATGAGGCCGCGCATGGAGCACCGGCCCGTGGAGTACCAGCAGCAACAGCAGCGGTTCGCCACCCCGGAGACCTACGCCCAGCTCGCCGCCGACCGCTCGTTCATGGACGTCGCCGCCGTCCTCATGCCGGTCGTGCAGTCCATCATCCCGCCGCTCGTGGAACAGCTCCTGTCGTTCGGCCCGCCCAAGGCCGACACCGACCAGAACGAGGAGGAGCGCTTCCTGCAGTTCGTGCCGCAACTGCTCGGCACGGTCACGCCGATCATGATGCAGGTGCTGCCGGGCCTGCTCCAGACGATGCACGGCATGCGCGCCGAGCACCCCGTACGCGTGACCGACCGCGAGCTCAACCAGCGCTACTTCGGCCCCATCGTGCAGGCCACGCTGCCCGCGATCGTCTCGCAGCTCCCCGAGCTGCTCGCCATCGTCCACGGCGACCAGCGCTCGCCCGTCCGGTACGACCGCATGCCCGGCCGCGGCCCGATCCAGCTCATGCGGATCACCAGGAACGACCTGATCAACGCCCACCGGCTGCGCGACGGCGACGTCCTGCACATGACCGAGACCCCCGCCCAGCCCGGCACCACCGAGATCCGCATCACCTGCGCGCCGCACTGCATGTGGTGGAAGGGCCTCCAGGTCACCGACGACACCGACAGGCAGCTCTGCTTCGTCGAGACCGACGGCGACCGCTACGCCGTCTTCGAGTCCAGGGCCGTGCAGGCCGGCGGCGCGATCGTGCTGTGGAAGGCGCGCATGTTCGGCGAGCACACGCCGATGTACGTCATCCCCATCAGCGAGCTGTCGCCTGACGGCAAGTGCTTCAACTTCCACTGGGCCGCCGACTGATGGCCGGGCCCACGCTGCGGCTCGGCAGCAGAGGGGAAGAGGTCAGGCGGCTCCAGGAGCTGCTGCGCGCCCGCGGCTACCGGGTACAGGCCGACGGGTACTTCGGCGGCTCCACCTACGGGGCCGTGCTGAGCATCCAGCAGCGCGAGGGGCTGCCCGCCGACGGCGTGGCGGGCCCCGGCACGTGGCGGGTGCTCGGCCAGACGCAGAGCATGGCGGACGAGCCCCGCTCGGAGGAGCAGGCCGAGTGGAACGTCATGATCTACATGGCAGGCAACAACAACCTGTCCGACGCCGCCGGGCGCGACCTGGAGGAGCTGCGCGCCGTCCAGTCGTTCAACGGCGTCCGCGTCACCTGCTTCGTCAAGCGGCAGGACGCCGGCGGCCGGGCCCAGCACATGGAGATCAGGGCGGGCGGCGCGCCCGACCTGATCGACGAGCTGCACCCGCCCGTCGACTCCGGCCACCCGCAGACGCTGCTGGACTTCGTGCGCTGGTCCACCAGGCGCGCGCCCGCCAGGCGGCACGCCCTGGTGATCTGGAACCACGGCGGCGGCTGGACCCCCGACGACCTCGACCAGATCTACACCCAGGTCAGGGGCCGCGCGGTCCGGCGTGACGTGGAGAGCGGATACGTCCGCAGGGCGCCGCGCGCGAGCATGGCCGACGGCGAGCCGGCCTTCTCGGAGCTGTCCAGGCTGACGGAGTCGCAGGAGATCACCAAGGCGGTGTTCACCACGTCGCTGACCGAGGTGCTCCGCCTGCCGAACGGCCAGGACCGGGCCATCGCCAGCGACGACGGCACCCTGCACTCGCTGGACACCATCGAGCTGTGCAACGTCATGCGCGCCATCCACCAGGACCTCGGCCGGCCGGTCGACCTGCTCGGCATGGACGCCTGCCTCATGAGCAACCTCGAGGTCTGCTACGAGCTCCGCGAGCACGCGGGCGTCGTGGTGGGCTCTGAGGAGCTCGAACCCAACGAGGGCTGGCCGTACACCGAGATCCTTTCCGCGCTGGCGGCCAACCCGCGCATGGACGCGCGCGAGCTCGGCCACCACGTCGTGGAGGAGTACCTCAAGGCCTACCGCGGCACGCACCAGACCGTCACCCAGTGCGCGGTGGACGCGACGCGGATCGAGGAGTTCATGCGCGAGTTCCAGACACTGGCCGAGTGCATGCGCCGCCAGGTGCAGGTCAACCGGTCCGTGGTGGACAGCGTGCAGTCGGTCGCCACCCGCTTCCACATCGACCGCTCGCTGACCGACCTGCGCACGCTCTGCCTGGCGCTGGTGGCCGACTCGCGCACCGACCCGACGCTGGCCTCGGTCGCCGACAAGCTGCTGGCCATCCAGGGGCCCGGCGGCTTCGTGATCAACGAGGGCCACCAGGGCGAGAAGGTCGAGGAGTGCGGCGGGCTGAGCGCGTACTTCCCGATGGAGCGCACGATCTCGCGCTACTACGCGGACCTCCAGCTCGCCCAGCACTCCGAGTGGGACGAATTCCTCAGGGACTACGCGAAGGCGCGTACCATCAGGCGGTAGGAGGGCGTCACAAGGCCACAAGCCGGCGTTCCGCCGGCGTCGCTGGGGCTATTGCGGCCCGGGACCGGCCGCAATAGCCCCTACCTTTGCTTCATGGATCCCCTCATCAGCCGCAGGGCGCTCAACCGGGCCACGCTGGAGCGCCAGCACCTGCTGCGCCGCACCGACCGCACCGTGATCGAGGTCGTGGAGCAGCTCGGCGGGCTGCAGGCGCAGACCCCGCACACCTGGTACACCGGCCTGTGGAGCCGCATCGCCGGGTTCGACCCCGCCGCCGCCGGCGAGCTGCTGCTCTCGCGCGAGCTGGTGCGCATCGCGTTGCAGCGCTCCACCATCCACCTCGTCTCCGCCCGCGACTGCCTAGCCATGCGGCCGCTGCTGCAGCCGGTGACCGAGCGCGGGACGCGCACGACGTTCGGCAAGCGGCTGGCCGGCGTGGACCTCGACGAGCTGGCGGCGGCCGGGCGGGCGCTGCTGGAGGAACGGCCGATGACATTCGCCGACCTGGGGCGGGCGCTGGCCGAGCGCTGGCCTGACACCGACCCGCACGCGCTGGGCCAGGGGGTGCGCTGCTTCGTGCCGCTGGTGCAGGTGCCGCCGCGCGGCGTGTGGGGCAGGAGCGGCCCCGTCGCGCACACCAGCGCGGAGTCCTGGATCGGCTACGAGGTGCCGCCCATGACGCCCGCCGAGCTGGTGCGCCGCTACCTCGCCGCGTTCGGGCCCGCGTCGGTGCAGGACGCGCAGACCTGGTCGGGCCTGACCAGGCTGGGCGAGGTGTTCGAGTCGATGGACCTGCTCCGCTTCCGTGACGAGAACGGCAGGGTTCTGTACGACCTGCCGGACGCGCCCCGGCCCGGCGAGGACGTGCCCGCCCCCGTGCGGCTCATGTACGACTTCGACAACCTCTTCCTGTCCTACGCCGACCGGTCCAGGGCGATCAGCGACACGGGCGCGGCGGCACTGCAGGGCTTCATGGGCACGAACGTGGTGCCGCGGGCGATCCTGGTGGACGGCTTCACGGCGGGCGACTGGACCGTCACCCGCGCCAAGGGCGTCTCCACCCTCAACCTCCACCAGTGGGAGCCGATCAAGGCCATCGAGGAGGCCGAGGAGGAAGGCCTGCGGCTGCTGCAGTTCCTGGCCCCGGGCGACCGGCACGAGATCGCGGTGCTCGACGGCCCCTCCAAGACCTGAGGTTGTGCACTGCACAACAGCGTGTTGCAGTAGGGTAGGCACGTGGAAGAACGCAACCGGTCCGCCTCGCTCCGGCGCGCGCTGACCGTGCTCGACCACGTACGCGCGCACCCGGGCCTGACGCTCACCCAGCTCGCCGAGGCGGTCGGCCTGTCCAAGAGCACGGTACTGCGGCTGACCGCGCCGCTCATCGAGGCCGGGCTGCTCGACCGCGACCGCGACAGCGGCCTCTACCGCCTCGGGCACGGCGCGCTCAGGCTCGGCCAGGCCTACCTCGACACGCTCGACCTGCGCGCCGTGGCCGCCGAGGAGTCGCACCGGCTGATGGCCGAGGTGGGCGAGACCGTCCACCTCGTCGTGCCCGACCACCCGCACGTCGTCTACATCGACAAGGTCGAGAACGAGGCGAGCGTGCGCATGGCCTCCCGCATCGGCAGCCGCGGGCCCGTCCACTGCACCGCCGTCGGCAAGGCCATCCTGGCCTGGCAGCCCGCCGAGCTCCTGACCGGGCTCGTCCTGGAGCCCAGGACGAGACACACGATCACCGACGTCGAGCGGCTGCGCGCCGAGCTGGCGCAGATCAGGCGCCGCGGCTACGCCGTGGACGACCGCGAGAACGAGCCCGAGGTGCGCTGCGTCGCCGCACCGATCTTCGACCATCAGGACGCCGTCGCCGCGGCCGTCTCCGTCTCCGGCCTCACCTCGCGGATCACCGCCGCGCGGGTGCGCGAGCTGGGGCCGTTGGTCGCCGCGGCGGCGGCCCGCATTTCAAGCAAGCTGGGGAGCACGACCCGATGACCGACCTGGTGACCTTCGGCGAGACCATGGCCCTGTTCGCCGCCCGCCGCACAGGCCCGCTGCGCTTCGCCCGCGACTTCGACCTGGGGCTGGGCGGCGCGGAGTCCAACGTGGCCATCGGCGTCGCCCGGCTCGGCCACGACGCCACCTGGATCGGCAGGGTCGGCGCCGACGAATTCGGCGACCTCATCCGCGCCACGCTCACCGGCGAGGGCGTGCACGCGCACGCGATCCCCGACCCGGCCGCGCCCACCGGCCTGATGATCAAGGGCAGGCGCACCGCCGACCTCATCGACGTGCGCTACTACCGCAAGGACAGCGCGGGCTCCCGGCTGAGCCCCGCCGACCTCGACCCCGGCCTCATCAGGTCGGCCAGGGTCCTGCACGTCTCCGCCATCACGCCCGCCCTATCCGCGTCGGCCCGCGAGGCCGTCCGCCACGCGATGAGCGTCGCCCGCTCCGCCGGCGTGACCGTCTCGCTCGACGTCAACTACCGGCGCGCCCTCTGGACGCCCGAGGAGGCCGGGACGTGGCTGCGGGACGTGGTCGGCGACGTGGACGTGCTGTTCGCCACCGAGGCGGAGGGCCGGCTGGTCGCCGACGTCAAGGGGGCGCGTGAGCTGGCCGAGGCGCTGGCGGGGCTGGGGCCTCGGCACGTGCTGCTCAAGTTCGGCGCCGAGGGGGCCATGGAGCTGTCGGAGGGCGTGGTGCGGCGGGCGGAGCCGTACCGGGTGACGGAGGTCGACTCGGTCGGCGCCGGCGACGCCTTCGCGGCGGGCTGGCTGGCCGACTGGCTGGCGGGCGCCGAACCCGAGCAGCGGCTCGCCACCGCGTGCGCGGCCGGGGCGTTCGCGGTCACCAGCCAGGGCGACTGGGAAAGCCTCCCCCGCCGCGCCGACCTCAACCTCCTGCGCCACCCCACCGACGGCGTCAACCGCTGACCCCGCCACCCACCGCCACCACCGCCGCCGACACACCGCCACTTACAGTGCAGCATCTTCTACGCTGCCGCCTCACCGACCACGCCACTGACGGCGCCGCTGACGGCATAGACGGGCCTGCGGCGTCACTAACGGCGTCGGGCGCAGGCCGCGGCGGCCGGCGGGCGGCGGCGGGCGGCGGGCGGGGGCG
>NZ_BAAAQX010000041.1:52582-124902 GCF_039531895.1 Nonomuraea monospora | reverse complement strand
GCCCCGGCCGCGGCCCGACCGGCTCGGCCGCCGCCCGCGCCGCCTGCCCGGCCACCCGGGACGCCGCCGCCGCCCGATCGGCCGCCTCCGCCGCCCGCTGCGCCTGCCGCCTGGCCTCCGCCGACTCCCGCCCCGCCAGCGCCGCCAGCCGCTCCGCCTCCACAGCATCGTTCTTGGCCGCCAGGGACTCCGCCTCCGCCCGGTCGGCCTGCGCCACCGCCCCGATCGTCTCGAACGCCGCCCGCCGCGTCGCCTCCGTGGCGCTCGTCCGCAGATCGCTCAGCGTCTGGTTCTCGTTGTCCCTGGCCTGCGCCACACCCCAGTCGATCTGCACGAACCGCTCCTGCGTCTCCAGGCTGCCGTCCTGCAGCGCCCGGTTCGCCGCCGCCTGCACCTCGGGCCCGCCCTCGGCCATCGCCCGGTTGACGACCGCCCGCAGATCCAGCCGGTACGGCACCCGCCACCCCGACTCGACGAACGTGCCCAGCGCCTCCCGCGTCCCGTTACGCAGCACCGCGTTCGCCGCGGCCTTCACCTCAGGCCCACCGGCCGCCTTCATCTCGTTCACACTCGCCCGCAGATCGATCTCCCTGGCGGTCTCCCAGCCCCCGCCCAGAAACGCCTGCACAGCCCCGGCAGCGTCCGAGGTCAACGCGGCGTTGGCCGCCGCCGACACCTCCGCGCCGCCACGCGCCTTGATCCGCCCCACCTGCTCACGATCGTCCTGCGCCGCCAGCCGCGGCAGATCCGCCAGGAACGCGCAGATCGCCGCCTCATCCCCCAGCAACGCGTCCTCCGCCGCCGGACGCACGTTCACGCCACCCGTGACCCACGCGTCCAGCACCACCTGACGCTCACACGCCGGCCCAGCGGGCAAATCCACCCGCGCCACCGCACCAGCGGGAACACCCACCAGGAGCGACGAGAACACCACACCCACGACACCCGCCGCGCATAACGCGCGCACCACCTTCACCGCAGCCACCTCTCACCCTCTCGGCTGACGCCTCTCCACGAACAGGGCAGGACGGCACGGCCGGACGGACGTCGTCCGCCCGGCCGCCCATCCCTCACTCAGTTGATGACCCGCAGCTCCAGCAGGGTCTCCCGGCAGTTGTCCGGGAAATCGGGATGGCTCTCGTCGCACGTCACGTCCGTACGCCCGAACTGCTCGCTCTCATCCCGCTCGACGCGCTTGGTACGCTCCGTCCCCGACGCCACGTTCACCACCGTCGCGTCCACGTCGTGACCCGCCCCCGGCGACCGGCCGTCACCCTGCACCTCGTACACGTTCGGGATCCGCAGCTTCACCACACCCGCCGGCGCGAGCACCTTGAAACACACCGCCGTCACACCCAGATGCGGCTCACCCACCTCGGTGTCACCGTTCAGCAGCCCCGGGAACACCTTGATCACGCCGACGCCGTTCTCCGTGGACGCCGTGCACGACACCCAGATGATCCCGCCGTTGCCGGAGATCAGCTCGAAGTTCCGCGCCTCCGCCTCGTCCGTGCCCCAGTCGTCCTGACCGGACGTCCCCGCGAACTCGTGCGACAGATCCACCGGATAGCCGTAGCCCTCCACCACCGACCCGCCACTGGCCTGCACCGGAACCGTGGCCGCGTTCCCACCCGCGGGCACCAGATCACCCGCGTACCAGCCCTGCACCTCCACCAGCAGATGCGCGGTGCCCGTACTGGCGTTCTTGATCCGCACCTTGCCGCCGGCCCCCGCCTTCACCACACTGTGCCCCGCACGATCCCCGCCGCCCTTCGGCGCGTAGTTCACCAGCGACGTGGCGCTCGGCGTGCCGCCCACCGGCCACACGTTGAGCAGCCCCTCCGCCGTGTTGTCCACCACCGTCAGGTTCACGGCCACCGGCGTGCCCTCGGGCACCCCGAGCGGCACGTCCACCGTGGCGTTCGCCGCCAGAGGCTCACCCTCCCCCACCGACCGCGTGTCCAACCGGCGCGCCGCCGTCATCGTCCGCAACCTCGCGCCGCTGTCCGCGCTCGCCGTGAAATACCCCAGCGCGGTCGCCACGAAGTGCACCGGCGCGGCCCCGTTGTTCGTGAACGTCGCCCGCCCGTCCGCGCCGAGCTGCACCGCCACACCATGCGCCGTCGTCCCCGGCACGTAATCCATGACACTGCGGTTGTTGGCACCACCCGGCGGGAACGCGCCCACCCAGCCGTCCCTCGTCGCGTCCACCACGATCAGATCCAGGTACGCCGTCGTCGCCCCGGCCGGAACCGCCCCGCCCGTCAGCGTGAACGTCCGCGAACCCCGCGACGGCACCGTGCCCGCCGCCCCGCCCAGACCGCTGCGGGTGTCCACCACCCGCGCGTGATCGACCGCCACGAAGCCCCGCCCCGCGCCGCCCGAAGCCGTGTAGTAACCCTGCACGTCCACCGTCACGTGCGCACCGGGACCATGGTTGTAAACCGCCAGCTTCCCGCTGGCCGGCACGGGCACCACCGCGGTGTTGGAGATGATCTGGTTCGCCGTCGCGTTCACCATCGACAACGCCGGACGCGGCGCACCCTCCGGCAGCAACGTCAGGAACGTGGCCGACGAACCAGCGACCGCCGTCACGTCCACCAGCACCGCCGTCACGTCACTCGCCGGAACACCGCCCACCCCCGTCACCTGGAACGCGGTGAGACTGCCCGCGCCCCGCGGACCCGCGGTCGCGCCCAGCCCGGAACGCGTGTCCAGAACCTGCGCACTCGTGGGCAACCGCACGAAAGCCCCGCCCCGCACGGTCTGCCGCACCCAGTCGCGCACGTCGTCCAGCCGCGCCTCCGTCGCCCCGGTCCGCGTCTCCGACGCGTCCGCCTCCAGACAACCCGCCTGCCAGGACGTGCTGTTCAACGCCACCAGCTCCAGGCCCGACGCCCCACTGCGCAACGCCGGCCCGCCCGCGTCCCCCTTGCAGATGCTCGCCGGCGCCGACGGATCGGCGGCGATCTCCACCGCCCCGGCGCTGACCGCCTGCACCGAGAACGGCGCCGTGTGCAGCCGATGCGGCACCCACCGCGTCGCCGTCCGCCCGAAACCCGCGACCCGCAACACCTCCCCCGGCGCCGGCGCGGTCGCACTCACCCGCACCGGCGCCACCTCCACCACCGGTGCCGCCAGCTTCGCCAGCAGCAGGTCACGCGCCGGATGCGGCACCACGTGCGTGACCCCGCGCACCTCCCCCTCGCCGGCCGCCGTCAGATCCTCCCGACCCACCGTCACCGTGGTCACCTGCGACGGCGGGCCCGCCGCCACCTGGCCGCTCCCCTCCGCGAAGCAGGACTTGGCCGTCACTATCCACTCCGGATCGATCAGCGCGCCGGAACAACCGCGCACCGCGTCACCCACTCTGACGTCCGCCACGAAACCGTAACCGTCGGCGGGCGCCGCCGACCCACCCACGATGCCGAGGGCGGGGAGGGCGGGCAGCATCACGCCCAGCGCCAATCCCGCCGCCAGAGCACCGCGGCTCAATAAGGAACGCATGGATGACCCCTTCTTCCGGCCTGCGGCCGGGAAATCGCAGCACTTTGCACACGTGGCCTCGTTGTGCGCAAGCATTGCGGGGGGCGCTTTCACGACTGCTTCATTTCTGCGTCATGGCATGCAGCTTTGCGCAAGGTGAACGACATGAACCGGGCGCCTTTACAAAGTAAGTTAAGGTCGCACGAAGAAGGGGCCGCCATGACTGAGCTGGTGGAACGTGTCGACGATCAGGACCGTGTGCTGGGCGTTGTCAGCCGAAACGATGCGATCCGTCACGGCTGGCTGCACCGCATCGCCACCACCGTCTGCCGCGACGAGGCGGGCAGATTCCTGGTGTGCCGGCGGGCCGAGGGGCTGTCCCGGTATCCCGGCTATCACGAGGTGTGCTTCGGCGGGGCGGTGGGAGTCGGAGAGTCCTACCAGGTGGCGGCGGCGCGCGAACTGGCGGAGGAGCTGGGTGTCGAGGTGCCGGTGCGGGCGGTGGTCAAGTTTCTGTGCCGTGGCGAGATCGGTCCGTACTGGCTCGCGGTGCACGAAGCGGTCATCACCGGCGACGTCTCGCCCGATCCAGGGGTGGCCGGCTGGGTGGGGTGGCTGACGGGCGCGGAGCTGGACGAAGCCGTGGGGCGGCAGCGGTTCATTCCGGACGGGCAGGAGGCGCTCCACCGATACCTCGCGACAGCCGGGTGAAGGGGCGCCCGGCAGCCCGGGCGCCCCACGTGGTCACCGACGGCTCAGCCGCAGTGCACGTTGTTGAGCTTGACGCTCGTCCAGGACGGCGAGATGCCCTCGACGTCGATGCACTGCCCGGGCGCCGAGACGTACACCGGCCCGGCGTAGTACTTGTAGTTATCGGCGTCGACGTCCTTGCCGCTGCCGTCGCCCCGCGAGATCGTGACGCCCTTCCAGCTCGTGGTGTTGGCGTAGGGGCCGTCGCCGTAGGTGAGGGCGCAGTTCTTGCCGGTGGCGGAGCTGTAGTACACCTCCAGGATGCCCGTGCGGTATCCGTACTTGTCGATGCCGATGCTGTAGACGCCGACCCGGCTGTAGCTGCTGCCGCAGGGGCCGGCCGCGCTGACCGGGGTGGCGCCGGCGGTCAGGGTGGTGACGGAGACCAGGGCGGCGCCGGTGAGGATGGTCGCCAGCTTGCGTGTACGCACGAAGATCCTTTCGCTTGCCTGTACTGCGGATCATGAGTACCACCGGCCCTCAGGCGCCGCACCCGATTTGGGGTCAATGTGATGGTTGACACACGTTGATCACGATTGTCAGATGCGGGTCAGCAGGACGTTTGCCGTCGCCCGCCTTCCCGTCCACGACGACCGCGTACAGCCCCGTCGCCTTCGGGCCGCCGCCGGCGGACTTGCGGGCGTCACGCGAGCTTGGCGGCCACGGCGTCCAGCACCCAGTCGAGCCCGGTCGCGAAGGACGTCGCCGCGTCCACGTCCGTGCCGTCGTGCACGGCCCTGGCCAGTGCCGGGTAGCGGCCGGTGGCCAGCATCCTGCTCACGTGCGGGCCGAAGGCGCGCTGCCAGTCGCGCTCGGACAGGCCGGTGGCGCGCTCGGCCCGCAGGTTCGCGACCTCGCGCCTGATGGCGCCGATGACGTAGGCGCTGACGGTCTCCACGGCGCGCATGACGGTGTCGAGGTCGGCGAGGCCGTCGAGGGCGGCCAGGTCGGCCTCGGTCACGGCGAGGGCGTTGGGCCCCAGGACGGCCCGGCCGCCGAGCAGGTCGGCCAGCCACTGGTGGCGGAGGGTGGCCTGCCTGGTGCGGTGGGCGCGGGTGGCCAGCACCTGCCGCCAGTCGCCCGGCTGCTCGTCGGGGAGGATCTCGGCGTAGACCTCGTCCACCATGAGGTCGAACAGCTCCTCCTTGGTGGAGATGTACCCGTACAGCCGCATCGGGCCGGCGTCGAGCCGGGCGGCGACCTTGCGCAGCGACACCGCCTCGAGGCCGCCCTCGTCGGCGAGCGCGATGGCGGCGGCGACGATGCGCTGCCGGTCGAGCGGCGCGGGCCGACTCGGTGGCTCCGGCCTGTCCCACACAGTCATGCGTGCATCGTACTGTTGCGATACACCGCATCGGCCAAATACAGTGTATCGACATGAGCCACCGTATAGCCGTAGTCGGAGCCGGACCCGCCGGCCTGACGTTCGCGCGCGTCATGCACCGTCACGACCGCCCCGTCACCATCCTCGAACGCGACCCCTCCCGCGACGCCCGCCCCCCGGGCGGCACGCTCGACCTGCACGAAGGCATGGGCCAGCTCGCCCTGCGCAAGGCGGGGCTGCTGGCGGACTTCCTGCCGCTGTCCCGTCCCGAGGGGCAGGCCATGCGCATCCTGGACGTGGACGGGACCGTCCTGCGCGACTGGCCCGCCGATCCGGACGAGCAGGCCAACCCCGAGATCGATCGGGGGCAACTGCGTGACCTGCTGCTCGGCTCCATGGATGTGCGATGGGGGCAGGGCGTCACGGAGGTGGTGCCGGGGACCGGCGACGGTGTGCTGGTGCGCTTCGCCGACGGGCGGCAGGAGACGTTCGACCTCGTGGTCGGCGCGGACGGCGCCTGGTCACGGGTCCGCCCGGCGCTCTCCCCCGTGACGCCGCACTACACCGGCATCACGTACGTGGAGACCTCCCTGGACGACGTCGACCACCGCCACCCGGAGCTGGCCCGGCTGATCGGCGACGGCTCCGTGGCCGTGTACGGCCCCGACCGCGCCCTCGTCGCCCAGCGCAACAGCGGCGGCCACGTCAAGGTCTACGCCCAGTTCCGCGCGCCGCTCGACTGGCAGGCGGACCTCGACCCGGCCGAC
Source organism: Nonomuraea monospora (assembly GCF_039531895.1). Lineage (NCBI taxonomy): Bacteria > Bacillati > Actinomycetota > Actinomycetes > Streptosporangiales > Streptosporangiaceae > Nonomuraea > Nonomuraea monospora. Next base: position 118,575 of record NZ_BAAAQX010000041.1, on the reverse strand, counting down.
GCCGACGCGGTGCGGTCCAGCCTGCTGGCCCTGTTCGACGGCTGGACCGCGCCCGTGCTCGAGCTTCTCAGCCACGGCACCGCCTTCGTCCGCCGCCCCCTCCACGTCCTGCCCGTCTCCCACACCTGGGCCCACGTGCCGGGCGTGACGCTGCTGGGCGACGCCGCCCACCTGATGCCGCCGCTGGGGGTGGGCGCGAACCTCGCGATGCTGGAGGGCGCGGAGCTCGCCGAGGCCGTCGCCGCCGCCGGCGACCTGGACGAGGCCGTCCGCGCCTTCGAGGAGCAGATGTGGGCACGGGCCGGCCGATGGGCGAAGATGACGGCGGCCTGGCTGGAACGCCTCGTCAGCCCGGACCCCGCCGCCGCCCTCGCCGTCTTCGACGACGTGCACCCCGGCCCTTCGGTCACGACGGCTCCTGGCGGGGCAGACCGGGCGGGTTGACCTGCGACTCGGGGATCGCCTCGTTGGCCAGCCCCCACCTTTCGAGCACCTGCTTGTACGTGCCGTTGTCGATGACGGTGTTGAGCGCCTCGTTGAGCGGCCCGACCAGGCCGTTGCCCTTCTTGGTCATGGCGGCGATGAGCCCCTGAAGGCCGGGCCCCGCCCCCGAGAACGTGCCCACGATGCGGGAGCCGCCGCTGACCGCGATGTTGTAGGCGATGTTCGGGTTGGGGCCGAAGTAGGCCTGCACCCGGCCCGACTTGAGCGACAGCAGCACGTCGCCGTACTTCTCGTAGTAGAGGATCTCGACCGGCTTGCGGCCGGCGGCGCGGTTCTCCCTGTCCCAGTCGAGCAGGATCTTCTCCTGGTTGGTGCCCGAGCCGACCGACACGCGCAGCCCGGCGATGTCGGCGGGGCCCTTGATCTCCTTGATCGGGCTGTTGTCGGGCACCTGCCAGGCGAGCTGGTCGATGCGGTAGGTGGCGAAGTCGTAGGTGTCCTTGCGTTCCTCGGTGACGGTGACGTTGCTGAAGACGGCCTCGTACTTGCTGGACTTGGCGGCCAGGAACAGGTTCTCCCAGGAGCTGGACTGCGGGGTGAACTCCAGGCCGAGCACGTCGGCGACGAGCTGGGCGAGGTCCGTCTCGACGCCGATCAGGGTGGTGTCGTCGGTGGCCGGGGAGACCAGCGGCGGTGAGCCGCTGGCGCTGAAGCCGACGAGCAGCTTGCCGTCGGCGGCGACCTCCTTGGGCACCTTGGCCGCGATGGCCGCGACCTTCTCCGTCCTGATCCGGTTCTGGTCGGGGCTCAGGTTGATCTTCTTGCCCGCGACCACGGGAGCGGAGGCGGAGGCGGCGGGGGTGTCGAGCGCCGGTTCGGCGCCGCAGGCGGCGGTGAGCAGGAGGAGTACGGGCACGGCGAGGTATCGCGCGGTCGGAGCACGCATGTCTTACGTCCTTGGGGTGTCAGAGGACCTTGGCGAGGAAAGCGCGGGTGCGCTCGTGGGCGGGGGCGTCGAGGATCTTGGCGGGCGGGCCGAGCTCGACGATCCGGCCGGCGTCCATGAACGCCACCGTGTCGGCCACCTCCCTGGCGAAGCCGATCTCGTGCGTGACCACGATCATGGTGGTCCCGCTGCGGGCGAGGTCCTTGACGACGTCCAGCACCTCGCCCACCAGCTCCGGGTCGAGCGCCGAGGTGGGCTCGTCGAACAGCAGCAGCTTGGGCTCCAGGGCCAGCGCCCGCGCGATCGCCACCCGCTGCTGCTGGCCGCCCGAGAGCGTACGCGGGTAGGCGTCCGCCTTGTCGGCCAGCCCGACGCGGGCCAGCAGCCGCTCGGCCAGCGGCTCGACCTCGGCGCGCGGCCGGCGCTGGGCCGACAGGGGCGCCTCGGTGACGTTCTGCCTGACCGTCAGGTGGGGGAAGAGGTTGAACGCCTGGAAGACAAACCCGATCTGGGTGCGCTGCCGCAGCACCTCGCGTTCGGGCAGCTCGTACAGGCGGTCGTCGGCCTGCCGGTAGCCGAGCAGCCGCCCGTCCACCCGGACGGAGCCGCGGTCCACCTTCTCCAGGTGGTTGATCGTGCGCAGCAGCGTGGACTTGCCCGACCCCGACGGGCCGAGGATCACCAGGACCTGGCCGCGGGGCACGTCCAGGTCCACGCCGCACAGCACGTGCAAGGCGCCGAAGCTCTTGTGCACGCCGCGCAGCTCGATCATCGCGCTCATGCCCGCCCCTTGCCGTAGTGCCGTTCCACGTAGTGCTGGACCACCGACAGCACGGTCGTCAGCACGAGGTACCAGATGGCCGCCACCAGCAGCAGCGCCATCACCCGGCCGTTGCGGTTGTAGATCACCTGGACCTGGTAGAACAGCTCGGGCAACGCCATGATGTAGACCACCGAGGTGCCCTTGACCAGGCCGATGATCTCGTTACCCGCGTTGGGGACGATCGTCCGCATGGCCTGCGGCAGCACGATGCGGAAGAGCTGCCGCGCCGGCGGCAGCCCCAGGGCGGCGGCGGCCTCGCGCTGGCCGTGGTCCACCGACAGCAGGCCGCCGCGGACGATCTCGGCGGCGTACGCGGCCTGGTGCAGCGCCAGCCCGAGCACCGCGGCGGTCAGCGGCCCGATCAGGTCCATGGTGCCGAAGTCGAAGAACGCGGGCCCGAACGGCACGCCCACCGACAGGCGGGGGTAGAGCAGCGCCAGGTTGTACCAGAACAGCAGTTGCAGGATCAGCGGCACCGAGCGGAACAGCCACACGTAGCCGAAGGCCACCGAGGACAATAATCGGTTCGGGGACAACCGCATCAGCGCCACCACCGTGCCGAGGGCGAAGCCGAGCCCGATGCCGAGCGCGGTCAGCTCCAGCGTGAGCAGCACCGAGCGCACCACCGACGGCGCGAACAGGTACTGGCCGACCACGTCCCACTCCCAGGCGGGGTTGGTGATCAGGGCGCTGGCGGCCATCGCCAGCACCACCAGCACGGCGGCCGCGGCGACCCAGCGCAGCGGCCGGCGGGCGGTCACCACCTCCGGGGGCCGCGCCGCGTCCTGGCGGGCGGGGGCCTCGACCCGGGGCAGCGTCATGGCGTGCCCTCGCCGCGCGCCGGGACCGCTGCCGCGCTCTCGCCGTTCGCCGGGACCCTCGTCGTGCGCTCGTCGCGCGCCGGGACCCTCGTCGGGTGCTCGTCGCGCGCCGGAGCCGTTGCCGTGCCCTCGTCGTGCGCCGGGACTGTCACCGAGCGGAACTCGGTGGTGCGGCGCAGGCGGAAGCCGAGCCGTTCGTACAGGCTGATCGCGTGGGTGTTGGCGGCGGAGGCGTGCAGGAACGGCGTCTCGCCGCGGTCCCGGATGCCCGCGGCGACCGCGAGCACCAGCCGGGTCGCCAGCCCCCGCCCCCGGTGGGCGGGATCGGTGCAGACGGCGCTGATCTCGGTCCAGCCCGGCGGGTGCAGCCGCTCCCCCGCCATCGCCACCAGCGCGCCGCCGGACCGGATGCCGAGGTAGACGCCCAGCTCGACGGTGCGCGGCAGGAACGGGCCCGGTTTGGTGCGCCGGACCAGGTCGAGCATCTCCGGCACGTCCGCCTCGCCCAGCCGTACGGCGGCGGGGTCGTGCGCGCCGAAGATGTTCTCGCCGGTGAGCTGGACGCCCGGCATGTTCCTCGCCTCCGCCCAGCCCGCCGGCGGCACCGCCGCGGGGCCGGTCAGCGGCACCTCGCCGCCCGCGCCCACCAGCGCCGCCGCGTCCTGCCAGTCGTCGATGCCCGGGTCGGGCGGCATCGACAGGAACGGGGAGACGTCGAGGGGGTAACGCAGCACCCGGCCACGCCGTTCGGCGAGGTGCGCGTGCGCCCCGGCCAGAGACGCCCGCACCGGGTCGTCCAGGACGTCCGAGCCGATCCCATGGAGCTCCACAAGCATGTGCCGAGGCCTTTCTGCCATCCGTCAGCAGCCCTCAGCTCAGCACAGCCACCAATAACCGTCAAGACCTACTTATTTAGTTGGTTTTTGCGTCGCGCCATGGGCGCACCGGATCCCGCGCGGCAAGCATTTCCCCTATAACCCACTTGATTTACAGCAAATAGCCGCTTACGGTGAGGTTCGCAGCCCTCCCCCACCCCACGGCCGCCGCGGCCGGAGAGGATGTCATGCGCCACCTGACCGTCTTCGACCTCGACGGCACCCTCGTCGACTCCCCCCGCGCGATCGTGGAGACCTTCACCGCCGCGTTCGGCGCGCTGGGCGTCACCGCCCCGGAGGCCGCGGCCATCCGCGCGACGATCGGGCTGCCGCTCGAACGGGCCTTCGGCGGGCTGCTGGGCGTCTCGCCCGATGACGAGCTGGTGACGGGCGGGGTGCGGCACTACCAGCGGCTGTTCAGGGAGATCATTCTGCCGCGCGCGGCCGAGCTGGTCTTCCCGGGGGTCGTCGAGGGTCTGGACGAGCTGCGCGGCCTGGGCGTCACCTCGGCCGTGGCCACCAGCAAGTTCCACGCCAGCGCCGACGCGCTGCTGCGGGCGGCCGGGCTGCGCGAGCGGTTCGCGCTGGTGGTGGGCGCGGACGAGGTTGCCAGGCCCAAGCCGCATCCCGACTCCGGAGAGCTGGTGCTGCGGACCCTGGGGGTGGCGGCCGGGGACGCCGTGGTAGTAGGTGACACCGTGCACGATATTCACATGGCCCACGGCGCGGGCATGCGCTCGGTCGCCGTCACGTACGGCGTCCAGAGCCGCGACGAGCTGGCCGCCGCCGCGCCCACCTGGTTCGCCGGATCCTTCGGCGAGGTCGTCTCCCAGCTCACCACCGCCTTCCGCGCCACGCCCGAGGGGGTGGCGGGATGATCGGACGCGACTCCCAACAGCCCCCCGCCGCCGAGGGGGTGACGGGCGGGCGGGCGCTCGACTGGCTGCTGGCCATCGCGGGCGGCGTGCTGCTGACCCTCATGACGCAGGCCAACGCCGTGCTGGCCCGCCACACCGACGCCTTCTACGCCTCGTGGGCCGCCCACGGGGTCGGCGCCGTGGTGGCGTTCGCCCTGGTGCTGCTGTTCGCCCGGCGCCGCCCCGCCCCCGTCCCTGACGCGGGCAGGACGCCGCTCTGGTTCTACCTGGGCGGCATCCCCGGCGCGCTCGTCGTCGTCCTGTCCGCCGTCGCCGTCAACAGCGAGCTGGCCCTGGCGGGGACGATCGCCCTGATGCTCACCGGCCAGGTGGTCTTCGGCACCGCCGCCGACCACCTCGGCCTGCTGCGCACCCCCAAGCGCCCCGTCACGGGCACGGACCTGGCGGTCGCCGGGTGCGTGCTCGCCGGCAGCGTGCTCATCGTGCTCGGCGGGGCGTGACGCCGTGCTCTTCTTCGTCCTTCTCGCGCTGGTCAACGGCGTGCTCATCGGCGCGAGCCGTACCATCAACGGCCAGCTCAGCACCCGGGCGGGCGCGTTCAGGGCCTCCGTGTGGAACCACGTGGTGGGTTTCGTCTTCCTGAGCGCCGTCCTGCTCGTCCTGCGCGTCTGGCCGGACCTCACGGACGTGCCCGTCGCCGCCTACGCGGGCGGCGTGATCGGCGCGCTGTTCGTGGCCGTCAACAGCTACGTGTTCCCGAGGCTGGGCGCCATGAGCGCGTCCGTGCTGGTGATCAGCGGGCAGGTGCTGTCCGCCGTGGTGATCGACTGCGTCCAGCAGCGCACGCTGCCCGCGCCGATCAGGATCGCCGGCGTGGCGCTCGTGCTCGTGGGGCTCAGCCTGCCCCGCCTAACGGCCCGTCTCCGGCAAAGGGAGATCAGCAAGTGCCCGACAGAGAAGAAGTGATCGACGAACTACTGAACGACCGCACCTACCACATCGAGTTCAACGGCCATCTGACCAACCACGCCAAGCACGCCGTCGTCGCGCTGGCCGGGCTCGGCGTCCCGGCCGCCGAGATCAGGGCCTACTACGACGCGTACGCGAAACTCACCTCCTACGGCTCCGCCCTGGAGGCGCCCAAGCCGGACCAGCACGTCATCACCGAGGCCAACTGGCGCGAGCACCTGGGGCGGCGCACCAGCTTCTGGTCCTACTGCGACTTCTTCGACCGGCGGGAGCGGGAGCTGGGCCTGGACGAGCTGCTGCGCCGCTACGTGCCGGAGCTGCTGCCCGGCTGGACCGGCTCGTTCACGCACGCCACCATCCACCTCGGCTGGGCGCTGGACGCCGGCCACCGGTGGATGACCGTCGAGGGGCTGGCGTACCTGGCCTTCTCGTACGCGACCTGCCATCCGGAGCGGGCGTCCGCGCCGTCGGGGGACGGCACGAGCCCCGTGGAGTCGCTGTTGCGGGTGGCCGGGGAGTGGGACGAGCGGCGCGACGAGCTGGCCCACTGGGTGGCGCGGATCCTCGCCGACACCTCGCCCGTCGAGGACGGCCGGATCCACCCCGAGCTGCTCCGCTCGGGCCTGCAGTTCAGGATCGCCCGCACGCTGATCGAGGGCCATCCGCTCTTCTACGACACGCCCGCGTGGACGGCCGATGACGACTGGGAACCGCTGTACTACGCGGTCACCCTGCTCTACCTGGCCTACCCCGGCGACTTCGTGCTGCTGCACCTGATCACCTCGCTGCACGCGGTGGAGCAGATCGCCCTGCGGCTGCCCGCCGCCGAGCGGCGGCGGGCCGTGGTCAGCTTCTGGATCGGGCTGCTCGGCACGGTCTTCTCCGGCGGCGACTTCCCGCGCCGCGCCAAGCTGGACGCCCTGCACCGGCTCTTCTCCGGGGCCACCGACCAGGAGCGAGACGACGACTGGGACACCACCGTCGGCCGGGCGGTGCTGGAGGAGGAGGAGCACAACCCCAAGCTCGTGTACGTCCTGCGCCGGGTGTGGGAGCGCAGCGGCCGCCGCTCGATCTACCGGGTGGCCGCCGCCCAGTTCACCGCCACACCCGAGCTGCCGCCCTCCTTCGACGAGCCGCCGGTCGCGTGACGGGAGCAGCCATGCGCAACGTCCACCTGCTTCCGCAGACCCGCCAGTTACGCGCGCTGCACACCGTCGTCCGCGACCGGCACGCCGGGCTCGACGCCTTCGTCCTGCACTCCCGCCGCATCATCCGCCTCCTGCTGGAGGCGGGCCTGGACCAGCTCCCGTTCACCGAGCACGACGTGACCACGCCGGTGGGCGCCACCTACCGGGGGCTGCGGCACGCGACGGACGTGTGCGCCGTCGCCGTGGTCAGGGCCGGCGAGAGCATGGAGGCCGAGTTGCGCGACATCCTGCCCGGCGTCCGCATCGGCAAGATCCTCATCCAGCGCGACAAGCAGACCAAGCTGCCGCACCTGTACTACTCCCACCTGCCGCCCGGCATCGCCGACGGCCACGTGCTGCTCCTGGAGCCCATGCTGGCCACCGGCGGCTCCGCGAACGCCGCCATCGACGTGCTGCTCAAGGCCGGGGTGCGGGAGGAGCGCATCGTGCTGGTGGACTTCATCGCCGCGCCGGAGGGCCTCGCCGCCGTCGCCGAGGCGCACCCGCACGTCAAGATCGTCGTCTCCTCGGTCGAGGAGCGGCTGAACGAGCACGCCTTCATGGTCCCCGGCATCGGTGACTTCGGGGATCGCTACTTCGGCACCACCGACTCGGGGGCAAGATGATCACCGTTCCTTCCGTCAGACCCGCCCGGCCGCGCCTGCCCGTGGGGGTCGGGGCCTGCCTGCCCGACCTCCTGCTCCAGCAGGCCGAAAGCCGCCCGGACGCCATCGCGGTCACAGGCGCGAGCGTGAGCACGAGCGCGGGCGCAGGCGCAGGCTTGAACGCAGGCGCGGACGCGGGCGCGGGTGTGAGCCTGAGCGCGGGCGCGGGTGTGAGCCTGACCTTTCGTGAGCTGGCCCGCGCCGCCGGCCGCCTGGCCGCCCGCCTGCGCGCCCTGTCCGCGGGCCCCGACGACCGCGTCGGCCTGTACGCCGAGCCGTCGCCCGACCTGGTGACCGGCGTGTGGGGCATCCTGATGGCGGGCGCCGCGTACCTGCCTCTGTCCCCCGACTACCCCCGCGACCGCGTCCGCTTCATGATCGAGGACAGCCGCGCCACGATCATCGTCACCCAGGACCACCTGGTCAGGGAGCTGTCCCTGCTGGTCCCCCCGGGCACGCGGATCGTCGCGCTGGGCGACACGCGCGACGGCCCGCAGCTCGACGCGGCCCCCTGGCGCCCGCGCTCCCTCGCCTACGTGATCTACACCTCGGGCAGCACAGGCCGTCCGAAGGGGGTGATGATCGAGCACCACAGCATCGCCTCCCAGCTCCGCTGGATGCACACCTGCGGCCACGTGGGCCCGCACACCACGGTGCTGCAGAAGACCCCGGCCAGCTTCGACGCCGCCCAGTGGGAGATCCTGGCGCCCGCGTTCGGCGCCCGGGTGGTGACGGCCCCGCCGGGCGGTCACCGCGACCCGCACGCGCTGATCGCGGCCATGGCGGAGCACGACGTCACCACGCTGCAGTGCGTGCCGACGCTGCTCGAAGCGCTCGTCGAGACCGGCGGGCTGTCCCGCTGCGCCGCGCTCACCCGGGTGTTCTCCGGCGGCGAGGCCCTGACCAGGCGGCTGGCCAGGGACTTCTTCGCCGCGCTGCCGGGCGCGTCGCTGATCAACCTGTACGGGCCCACCGAGTGCACGATCAACGCCACCGCCCACGTGGTGGACCCCGGCCAGGCCCGCGACGGGGATGGAACGCTCCCGATCGGCGTCCCGGTGGACAACACGCACTGCTTCGTCCTGGACGAGGACCTCGCCCCGGTGGACATCGGCGAGACCGGCGAGCTGTACATCGGCGGCGCCCAGCTCGCCCGCGGCTACCTGGATCGGCCCGGCCAGACCAGGCAGCGGTTCGTCCCGTCGCCGTTCGTGCCGACGCAGCGGCTCTACCGCACCGGCGACCTGGCGTACTGGAACCCGGACGGCACCCTGCAGTTCGCCGGCCGCGCCGACGACCAGGTGAAGTTACGCGGCCACCGGATCGAGCTGGGCGAGGTGGCCAGGGCCGCCGAGCGGCACCCGTGGGTGCGGCGGGCGGCGGCGGTGGTCGTGCCCGATCAGCGGACCGGCGCGCCGCACCTGGTGGTGAGCGCCGAGCTGAACCCGCGCGAGGCGGCCCTGATGGATCAGAGCCACCAGTCGGCGCACCACCGTTCGAAGGCCGACCGGTTCCAGGTGCGGGCGCAGCTCGCCGGCGCCGGGCTGCGCCCGGACCTGGCGGGGCGGGACGCGGTGGCCCTGCGGGGCAGGCGGGAGCCGGCGGAGCAGCGGCGGGCGGCCTTCGCCCGCAAGACCTACCGGTTCTACGAGGGCGGACCGGTGACCAGGGCGGACCTGCTGGCGCTGCTCGCGCCGCGCCCGCCCGCGGCGCTCAGCCGCGACCTCGACGACCTCGGCCCGGACGAGCTGGGCCGGATCCTGCGCTGGTTCGGCCAGTTCCGCAGCGACCGGCGGCTGCTGCCGAAGTACGCCTACGCCTCCCCGGGCGCCCTGTACGCCACCCAGCTCTACCTGGAGACCAGCGGCCTGCCCGGCCTGGCGGCGGGCCTGTACTACTACCACCCGGTGGAGCACGCCCTGGTCAGGATCGGCCCGGCCGCGCTGCCCAAGGACGCGCGCCTGCTGGTGCACCTGTCGGGCCGGCGCGCGGCGATCGAGCCGGTCTACCGGGAGAACGTGCACGAGGTGCTGGAGTTCGAGGCCGGTCACATGGTGGGTGTGTTCGAGGACGTGCTGCCCGCGTACGGGCTGCGGATCCGCCCGGTGGACCGGATCGCGTCCGTGCGGGAGCGGCTGGACGTGGCGCCCGACGACCACTACGTGGGCACGTTCGAGATCCGGCGCGAGGCGGGCGAGCCGCCGCCGGGCCCGCCGGTCGAGGTGCACGTGCAGGCGCATCCTGGACGCGTACGCGGCCTGCCGGCGGGCTGGTACCGCCATCGGGACGGGGAGCTGGAGCGAGTGAGCGACGAGCTGGTCGAGCGGCGGCACGTGGTGGCCATCAACCAGCAGGTGCACGACCGCGCCGCGTTCGGCGTGGCGCTGCTCGCCCATGAGACGCGGCCCTGGCTGGCCTACGTCGCGCTCGGCGCCGAGCTGCACCGCCTGCAGCGCAACAACGCGGGCATCGGCCTGATGTCGTCGGGATACAGCTCCAAGAGCGGCCACCCGATGCCCGCCGCGCGCCGCGTGGAGGCGATCGTCGGGCGCGCCCCGCAGGCGATGTACTTCGCCCTCGGCGGCCGGGTCAGCCCCGAGCAGGTCGCCGGCGAGGACATGCGCGAGGACGCCGTGCACATGAAGGGCCCCGCTGAGCTGATCAAGGAGGAGCTGGCCAGGCTGCTGCCCGACTACATGCTGCCGAACCGGGTGCTGATCGTGGACGCGCTGCCGCTCACGGCCAACGGCAAGGTGGACGCGGCGGCGCTGCGGTCGCTGGCCGGGGTGCGGCCTCCCGAGCCGTACGCCGAGCCGGTGACGAGGACCGAGCGGTGGCTGGCCGCCGAGTGGGGCAGGGCGCTGAAGTACGAGGAGGTGTCGGCGTCCGACGACTTCTTCGCCTGCGGCGGGAACTCGCTGACGGCGGTGGCGCTGATCAACCGGATCAACGCGGAGTTCGGCACGCGGCTGCCGTTCCAGGTGCTGTTCGAGTCGCCGCGGCTGAGCGACCTGGCGGGCCGGATCGACGCCGGGCTGGGCACGCCGTCCTCACGGCTGGTCCCCCTCTCGGAGCCTGGTGTGCTGGAGGGGCGGCCGGTGTTCTGCTGGCCCGGGCTGGGCGGCTACCCGATGAACCTGCGCCTGCTGGCCCGGCGGGCCGTCCCCGACCGGCCGTTCTACGGGATCCAGGCGTACGGCCTCAACCCGGGCGAGGTGCCGTACCCGACGATCCGCGACATGGCCGCCGCCGACCTGGCCGAGATCCGCCGGACGCAGCCCGAGGGCCCGTACACGCTGTGGGGCTACTCCTTCGGCGCGCGCGTCGCGTTCGAGACGGCCCGCCTGCTCGAACGGGACGGCGACCGCGTGGACCGGCTGGTGCTCATCTGCCCCGGCAACCCGCGCGTGCGGGCGGGCCGGACGGCCGCGGACCGCCCGAGGGAGGCGTCGTTCGCCGACCCGGAGTACGTGGCGATCCTGCTGTCCGTCTTCACCGGCACCGTGTCGGGCCCCGACCTGGAGCGCTGCCTGGAGCAGGTCCGCGACCAGGACACCTTCGCCGACTTCGTGCACGGCCTGCTGCCCGCGCTGGACCGGCCGCTGGTGCTGCGGATCGCCCGCCTGGTGGCCAGGACCTATGCCTTCCCGTACACGTTCACCGGCCTGAGCGCGCCCGTCACCGTCATCAGGGCCGCAGGGGACGACCGGCCCGGCATCGACGGCACCCTCATCGACCTGGCCACCGACCATTACGGCGCGTTGCGGGAGCCCGGCGTGGCCGAGCTGACCGCCGCGATCCTGACGACCTCGAAGGAGTCGTGATGCCCCACATCACCATCCAGCACTTCCCCGTGGACCTCGCGCCGGACCAGCGGCAGCGGCTGGCCGACACGCTCACCGCGATCGTGGTGGACTCGTTCGGCACCTACGAGGGCGCCGTGTCGATCGCGCTCGAACCCGTGGAGCCCGGCGACTGGGCGGGCACGGTGTACGAGCCGCGCATCGCCGCCCGCCCCGATCTGCTGATCAAGGCGCCGGAGTACCGCAGTTGACCGGCATCCCCCTGGTGGTCGCGGAGGAGGTGGCGCAGGCGCTGGCCGAAGGGCGAGCCGTGGTGGCGCTGGAGTCGAACGTGATCACGCACGGCCTGCCGTACCCGGACAACGCGGCCACCGCCGCGAAGGTGGAGGCCGCGGTCCGGGCGGGCGGGGCGGTCCCCGCGACGATCGGGGTGGACGGGGGGCGGCTGCTGATCGGCCTGGGCGAGGCGGACCTCGAACGGTTCGCCTCGGCCTCCGGCATCCCGAAGGTCAGCAGCCGCGACCTGCCCGTGGCGCTGGCGCGGGGCGGGCTCGGCGCGACCACCGTGGCCTCCTCGCTGGTCGCCGCCGAACTGGCGGGCATCCCGTTCTTCGCCTCCGCCGGGATCGGCGGGGTGCACCGGGGCGCGCAGGCCACCATGGACGTCTCCGCCGACCTCATCCAGTTCACCCGTTCCAAGGTGGCCGTGGTCTGCGCGGGCGCCAAGAACATCCTCGACCTGCGCCTCACCCTGGAGTACCTGGAGACGCAGGGGGTGCCGCTGGTGTCGTACCGGTCGGACGACTTCCCCGCCTTCTACTGCGCGTCCAGCGGCCTGCGCAGCCCGCACCGGATCGACGAGCCGGACGTCATCGCCCGGGTCGTGGAGCACCACTGGGCGGCGGGCGCGCGCGGCGCCGTCGTCATCACCACCCCACCCCGCCCTGAGGACGCCGTGGACTCCGCGCTGGCCGAGAGCGCCGTGCGCGAGGCGCTGGCCGCCGCCGAGCGGGACGGCGTCGAGGGCAACGCGATCACCAAGTACCTCATGCGAGCCGTGGACGAGGTCACCGGCGGGCGGACCTCGCAGGCCAACATGGCGGTCCTGATCAGCACGGCCGAAGTCGGCGGCGTGCTCGCCGCCGCGCACGCCCGCCACCGATCCGCTCTCCGATAAGGACGCTCACATGCCCGTGGAGTTTCTCGGCATCGCCTACACCAACAACGCCTCGGAGACCACCGCCCGGTCCGGGCTCTCCTTCGACAAGGACTACACGCTCAGGCTCGCCCGCGCGCACGAGGACCACGGCTGGGACCGGGTCCTGTTCGCGTACGGCTCCGACACGCCGATCCCGACGCCGGCCGCGGGGTGGCTGGCGGCGAAGGTGGAGGGGCTGCAGATCCTGCTCGCGCACCGGCCGAACGTGTCGTACCCGACGTACGCGGCCCGCTCGTTCGCGACGCTGGACCACATCAGCGACGGGCGGCTGACCATCCACTTCATCACCGGCGGCAACGACCACGAGCAGCGGCGCGAGGGCGACACCCTGACGAAGGACCAGCGCTACAGCCGCACCAGGGAGTACATCCAGATCGTCAAGAAGGTGTGGGCCAGCAGGGAGCCGTTCGACCACGAGGGCGAGCACTACCGCTTCCACGACTACGTCAGCGACGTCTTCCCCGTGCAGAGCCCGCATCCGGGCGTCTCGTTCGGCGGCTCCTCCCCCGCCGCGTACGCCGCCGGGGGCGCCGAGGCGGACGTCTACTGCCTGTGGGGCGAGCCGCTGGCCGACACCGCCCAGCAGATCGAGTCGGTGTGGGCGGCGGCGCGGGCGGCGGGGCGTACGGACCGGCCGCGCATCCAGGCGGCCTTCCGGCCGATCATCGCGGCCACCGAGGAGCTGGCGTGGGACAAGGCCCACCGCACGGTCGAGGCGATCCGGCGGCGGCGGGCCGTGCGGCAGCCGCCGCGCGGCCACGCGCCTGACGGGCCGGAGAACACCGGCGCGCAGCGGCTGATCGCCATCGCCGGGCGGGGTGAGCGCTTCGACCGTGCTCTGTGGACGCCCACGTCGGCCGCCACCGGTGGCGAGGGCAACTCCAACGCGCTGGTCGGCACGCCCGAGACGGTGGCCAGGGCGCTGCTCGACTACTACGACCTGGGGGTGGACATCATCTCCGCGCGCGGTTACGACCTGCTGGGGGACGCGATCGACTTCGGGCGGCACGTCATTCCGATCATCCGGGAGGAGGTGGCCAGGCGCGACCGCGAGGGGGCCGAGCGCGGGCCGCACCTGCTGGAGAAGATCGTCGCCGGCATCTGACAGGGGGGCGCCGCCCGGCCTGACCGGGCGGCGGCCGTCTCACCGGAGGGGGAAGCCCTGCCGGTGGAAGGAGTCGCGGATCGTGTGGCGGCCGTCGAGCCCGCCCTTGTCGGCGATCCGCCACGCCAGCCGGTCCAGCACCCAGTCGGCGGGCTTCTCCTGCTCGGTGTAGTACCGCCCGATCCGCTCGCGGTAGTCGGCGATGGCGGCCGGGTCCGGCCGGGTGTAGGTCTCCTGGTGCAGCACCACGTCCTGGCCGAGGCGCGGTTTGACGTCGGCGGGGTCGTCCGGCGCGGGCACCCCGATGGCCAGCCCGAACAGCGGGAACGTCCATGCGGGCAGCTCCAGTTCGGCGCACACCTCGTCCACCCGGTTGCGCAGCGCGCCGACGAACGTGATGCCGTAGCCGAGCGACTCGGCCGCGACGGCGGCGTTCTGCGCGGCGAGCGCCACGTCCACGATGCTGGAGACGGTCGAGTCGAGGTAGTCGGCGCCCTGGGCGGGCAGGTCGTGCGCCCGCGCGATCGACACCGAGCGCGACCAGTCGGCCACCCACACCAGGAACGCGCCCGCGTCCCTGACGAGCTGCTGGTCGCCCGCGTAGGTGGCCAGCCGGTCGCGGCGGGCGGCGTCCCTGACGCTGACGACGCTGGTGAACTGGAAGTTGGCGGAGGTGGACGCCGACTGCGCGGCGGCCACGATGAGCCGCAGCACCCGCTCGTCCACGGGCTCGGGCAGGAACGTCCTGACGGTGCGGTGGTCGAGCAGCAGCTCCACCACGCCGTTGCCGAGGTCCTCGTGCACTCCTTCCGCCGTGCCGAAGCGCCGCTCCAGCAGGTCTCTCACCGTACGACCCATCCCATCCTCCTAAAGCAGGACTTGCTAAATTCCGTACATGTCGGAATTATCTAAAGCTGTACTTTAGATCAGGAGGACCGCATGGTGAATCCCCGCAAGCAACCGATCCCCATCCCCACGACGACGGAGCAGGCTCTGGCGATCGCCCGCGAGGTGGCGGCCGAGCTTGCGCCCGGCGCGGCGGGCCGCGACACGCGGGCCGAGCCGCCCGCCGAGGCGCTGGCGCTGATCGCCGGCAGCGGCCTGCTGGGCGTCTCCGTCCCGCGCGAGCTCGGCGGCGGCGGCCTGGGCGGCGCCGACGTGATCGAGATCCTCCGGATCCTCGCCGTCGCCGACTCCTCGGTGGCGCAGACCCTGCTCCCCCACTTCGTGCTGCTCGGCGCCGTCACCGGCCTGGCCTCGGAAGAGCTGCGCGAGCGCGTGCTGCCCGACGTGCTGGCCGGCGGGCTGATCGGGAACGCCACCTCCGAGCGCGGCACCAAGCACGCCTGGGACCCGCACACGACCGTGGTCCTCGACGGCGGCGAGGCCGTGGTCAACGGCCGCAAGTACTACGCGACCGGTGCGCTGAGCGCCGCGTGGGTGTCGGTGCTGGCCAAGGACGAGCAGGGCCGGCTGGTCACGGTGTTCGTGCCGCGCGAGGCCAAGGGGCTGGAGCTGACCGCCGACTGGACGTCCTTCGGGCAGCGGGCCACCGTCAGCGGCAGCGCCGTGCTCGACGGCGTACGCGTCGGCGCCGGGCACGTGGTGCCGCTGTACCGGGCGTTCGAGGGTCCGGCCGTCGGCGGCGCGTTCGACCAGCTCCTGCACATCGCGATCGACCTCGGCATCGCCCGCGCGGCGCTGGAGGACGGCGGCGCGTTCGTCCGGGCGCACGCCAGGCCCTGGTTCGAGTCGGACGCCGAGCGGGTCACCGGCGAGCAGAGCGCGGTGGTCAGGTTCGGGCAGATCGCCGGGCGGGTGATCGTGGCCGAGCTGGCGCTGGCGCAGGCGGGCCGCCGCTTCGACGAGGTCGCCGCCGCCCCCGACGACCACACCACGGCGCTGCTGTCGGCGCAGGTCGCCGCGTTGAAGACGCAGGCCGCGCAGGCCGCCGTGGCCACCTCCAGCGACGTGTTCGAGCTGGCCGGCACCCGCGCCACCGACGCCGCCCACGGGCTCGACCGGCACTGGCGCAACGCCAGGACGCACACCCTGCACGACCCGGTCCGCTGGAAGGAGTACCACCTTGGCAACTTCCTGCTCAACGACGTCCGCCCGCCGCGCAACCCGCTCAACTGAGGGATCCCCGCCGTGTCCGTGACCCCAGACGTGCCCCCCGGCCCCGCCGCGACCCCAGACGTGCCCCGCGACCCCGCCGCGACCCCAGACGCGCGCCCCGATTCCGCCGCGACTTCAGCCCCGCCCCCGGGCCTTGACGCGATCAGGGCCGTGATCCGTGACCTGTACGATGACGCGCCGCGCCGCGAGCAGGAGCGCGAGCTGCCCGCCAAGCAGGTGCGCGAGCTGGCCGAGGCGGGCCTCGGCGCGCTGCGCGTGCCCGCCTCGCACGGCGGCCCAGACCTGCCCGTCACCACCCTGGCCGAGCTGCTCGTCGAACTGGCCGCCGCCGACTCCAACCTCAGCCAGATCCTGCGCGGCCACCTGGGCCTGGTGGAGCTGCTGCGGCAGCGCCCCGCCGGCCCTGGCCGCGACCGGCTGCTGCGCGCCGCCGCGGCGGGCGAGCTGTTCGGCCCCGCCGGGACCGAGCGCTCGGGCGCCGACCTGCGGACGCTCTCGACGTACCTGGCCACCGAGGGCGAGGCACTCTACCTGCACGGCGAGAAGTTCTACACGACCGGCAGCCTGTTCGCCGACCGGCTCAACGTGCTCGTCCGCTACCGCAACGGCTTCGCCTCGGCGATCGTGCCCCGGCACGCGCCGGGCGTCGAGATCACCGACGACTGGGACGGCTTCGGGCAGCGGCTCACCGCCAGCGGCACGGCCGTGTTCACCCGCGTCCCGGTGGACCCGGAGCTGCTGTTCCCGCACGAGGACACGTTCACCAACGACTACCTGGACGCCTTCTACCAGTTCGTGCACTCGGCGACGCAGGCGGGCATCATCCGTCGGCTCGCCGACGACCTGTCGGAGCTGGTGCGCGGCCGGGTGCGCAGCTACCCGCTGGCGCCCGTGCCGTCGCCGCGCTCCGACCCGCAGGTGCTCGCGGTGGTCGGGCAGGTGCACAGCCACGCGTTCGCCGCGCGGGCGGCCGTGCTGTCGGTGGCCGAGGCGCTCGACGCCGCCGGGCGCGACCCGGCGCTGCTGCCGGAGGCCGTGGTGCGCTCGGCCGCCGCGCAGGTGCTCAACACGCGGCTGGCGGGCGAGGCGTCGTGGACGTTCTTCGACGCCGCCAGCGCCTCAGCCGTCAAGACCTCGCTCAACCTCGACCGGCACTGGCGCAACGCCCGCACCGTCTCCTCGCACAACCCGGCCATCTACAAGGCCGCGCTGATCGGCGAGTACGCCGTCAACGGCACCCTGCCCGGCGGCTTCCTGAACAGAGGCATCTCATGAGACCCCGCACCAGGGCCCTGCTCCTGCCCCTGCTCCTGGCCCTGCTCCTGGCGACCGCCGCCTGCGGCAGCGGCACGCCGCAGGGGCAGCGGAAGCAGGGCCCCGAGTTCATCTACATCACCGACGCGCCCATCGGCGTCAACCAGTTCCTGGAGCTGGGCAAGACCGGCACCGGCGGCGCGGCGGCCGCTCTCGGCGGCACCTCCAGGACGTTCGAGAGCAACGACACCGACCAGTCGCGCCGCACCAACATCGAGGCCGCCGTCGCCGCCTGGCCGAAGGCGATCGTGCTCATCACGTTCGAGTTCGACGACCTGTCGGTGGAGTACGCCGAGGCGCACCCGCGCCAGCAGTTCGTGCTCATCGACTCCTGCCCCGACGGGGAGATCCCGGCCAACCTGCGGTGCGGGGTCTTCAAGGAGTACGAGGCGTCGTACCTGCTCGGCGTGGAGGCCGGGCTGCTCACCAGAAGCGGCAGGATCGGCACGGTCGCGGCCATCGACATCCCGTTCTTCCACCGCTGGTCAGACTCGTTCGCGCTGGGCGCCAGGAGCGTCAACCCGAAGCTGACCGACCAGCAGCTCTTCGTCGGCGGCGACAACCCGGTGGGCGACCCCGCGCGGGCCAAGGAGCTGGCGCTGACCATCACGCAGTCGGGCGCCGACCAGGTGTTCGCCGTCACGGGCGGCGGCAACGGCGGGGTGTTCGAGGCGGCTAAGGAGAGCGGCGCGCTGGCGTACGGGGTGGACGTCGACCAGTGCCCGCAGGCGCCCGGCAGCATCGTGGACAACGCGATCAAGCGCATCGACGTGGTGGTCAAGGACCTGCTGACGGCCGTCGTGCAGGGCAAGGCGGGCGGGACGAGCACCGCGTACGGGCTGGCCGAGAACGGCTCTACGGTGACCAGCCTGACCGACGGCGCGGCGTCCGGCCAGTGCGTGATCATGAAGCATCCGGACATCCTGGAGCGCGTCCGCCAGGCTCGCGACAAGATCGTCAGCGGTGAGATCGTGGTGCCCGACCCGGTGCGGGCCGGCTGAGCATGGCCGCCCTGGAGCTGCGCGGCATCACCAAGAGGTTCCCTGGGGTGCTCGCCAACGACGGCATCTCGCTGACCGTCCCCGCCGGGCAGGTGCACGCGCTCATCGGCGAGAACGGCGCGGGCAAGTCCACGCTGATGTCCATCCTGTACGGGCTGCTCCGGCCGGACGCCGGGCACATCCTGCTCGACGGCGCCGAGCGGACGTTCGCCTCCTCGCAGGACGCCATCCGGGCGGGGCTCGGCATGGTGTTCCAGTCGTTCAAGCTGTTCGAGGAGCACACCGTCGTGGAGAACGTGGTCTTCGGGGCCGAGCCGCGGCGCGGCTGGCTCCTGGACCGCCGCCGCGCCCGGCGCGAGGTCGCCGGGATCTCCCGCACGTTCGGCTTCGACCTGCCGCTCGACGCCCTCGTCCGCGACCTGCCGGTGGGCGTGCGGCAGCGCGTCGAGATCGTCAAGGCGCTCTACCGCAGGGCGGAGGTGCTCATCCTGGACGAGCCCACCGCGGTCCTGACGCCGCAGGAGGCGGAGGCGCTGTTCGCGGTGCTGCGGTCGCTGGCCGCGTCGGGCCGGTCGGTCATCTTCATCACCCACAAGCTGGAAGAGGTGATGGCGGTCGCCGACCGGGTCACCGTGCTGCGTGACGGGCGGGTGGTCGCCACGCACGACGTCGCCCGTACCTCGCCGCGGAAGATCTCCGCGGAGATGACCGGGCGGGAGGTCACGTTCGCCGAGCGGCGGGCGCCGCGCGCGCCCGGCCGGGTCGTGCTGGAGGTGTCCGGCCTGCGGGCGGCGGCCGGCGACGGGACGCGGCTGGACGGCGTGTCGTTCCAGGTGCGCGCCGGGGAGATCGCCGGGATCGCCGGCGTGGCGGGCAACGGGCAGGACGTGCTGGCCGCCGCCCTGGCCGGGCACGCCGCCGTCACCGGCGGGACGGTCACGCTGCTCGGGCACGACGTCACCCGGGCGGGCAACGCGGCCCGCCGCGCCGCCGGGCTCGGCCACATCCCCGAGGACCGCAACCGCGACGGCACCGCCGCCCAGGGCGACGCGATCGTGAACCTGGCCATCGGCTACCACCGCGAGCCGCCGCTGCTGCGCTCCGGCCGGCTGCGCTCCCGCGAGCTGCGCGCGCACGCCGAGCGGCTGATCGGCCGGTTCGGCGTCAGGATCGCCTCGCCCGGCACGGCGGTGGGCACGCTGTCGGGCGGGAACGCGCAGAAGCTCGTGGTGGCCCGCGAGCTGGGCAGGCCCACGGACTTCCTGCTGGCCGAGCAGCCGACGCGCGGGGTGGACATCGGCTCGATCGAGGCCATCCACGCCGAGCTGGACGCCTATCGCGCGCGGGGCGGGGCCGTGCTGCTGATCTCCAGCGAGCTGTCGGAGATCCGCAACCTGTGCGATCGCGTCCTGGTCATGTTCGAGGGGCGGTTGACAGCCGACCTGCGGACGGACGACGTCACCGACACCGGCCTCGGCCTCCTCATGACGGGCCTCTCCGCCGACGACCATCAAGGGGCGCCGTCGTGAGGACGGACGGAGGCAAGAAGTGGCAGCGTGTGGGGCGGGGCGTCGACTCGGTCCTGGCGGAGGGCACGCTGGTCGCGGCGGCCCTCACCGTCGCGATCGTCGCCGCCCTCCTCCTCGCCACCGGCTATGCGCCCCTCGACGTGTACGCCACCATGCTCACCGGCTCCCTCACCGGCGCGGGCCTCGTCTCGACGCTCCAGCAGGCGGTCCCCGTGATCGGCCTGGCGCTGGCGCTGTGCTTCTCCTTCCGGGCGGGCGTGTTCAACCTGGGCGGCGAGGGCCAGTTCGTGATCGGCGGCTGCGCCGGCACGATCGCGGCCCTCACCCTGCCCGGCCCCGGCCTCGTGGTGATCGTCGCCTCCCTGGCGGTGGCCGCGCTGGCCGCGACGGCGTGGGCGGCGATCCCGCCGCTGCTCCAGGAGCACCTCGACGCGCCGATCTTCGTCACGAGCCTGCTGCTCAACTATCCGGCGATCGCGCTGACCTCGTACGCGGTCAAGACCTGGCTGAAGGACCCGGCCAGCTCCCTGATGGCGACCAGGCGGGTCGGCGAGACCCGCAGGATCGGCCCGCTCGCCGACCCCGAGTCGGGCCCCGGCCTGGCGATCGCCGCCCTGTTCGGCCCGGACGGCGCGGTCACGCTCATCACGTCGGGCCTGAGCTGGTCGCTGCTGGTGGTCGCGGCCGTCCTGGCGTTCACCATCTTCGTCAACACGCGGCTGCCCATCGGCCTGGAGGCGCAGGTTCTCGGCCTGAACCCGCGCCTGGCCCGCCACACCGGCGTGGACGTGGCCCGCGTGGTGCGCGTGCACATGCTGATCGGCGGCGCCATCGCCGGCGTCGTCGGCACGCTGGTGGTGCTGAGCAGCCACTACCGCTTCATCGACGGCGCGCTCGACGGCACCGGCTACGCCGTCACGGCCCTGCTGGTGGTGCTGCTCGGCCGCAGCCGCCCGTGGGGCGTCGTGGCGGCCGGGTTCTTCTTCAGCGCGCTCATCGTGGGCGGGCAGGCCATGGAGCGCGAGTACGGCCTGTCGTCCTACCTGTCGATCATCATTCAGGCGCTGGTGATCTTCCTGGTGACCCTGCGGCTGACCCGGGCCTGGAGGCGCCGATGGACGTCCTGACCGCGCTGCTGTCGGAGGGGACGCTGGCGTCGCTGACCCGGGCGCTGGCCCCGCTGCTCCTGCTGGGCATGGCCGGGCTGCTGTGTCACCGGGTGGGCGTGTTCAACATCGCGCTCGAAGGGTTCATGCTGATGGGCGCCTTCGCGGCCGTGGCGGGCAGCGCGGTGACCGGGCAGGCGTACCTGGGGGTGGTCGCGGCCGGGCTGAGCGGCGGGGCGGTGGCCACGGCGTTCGCCGTCGGGGTGGTCTGGCGGCGCGGCGACCCCATGGTGCTGGGCATCGCGGTCAACCTGCTGGTGGCGGGGCTGACGACGTACCTGCTGTGGGCGGTGTTCGGGGTGCGCGGCACCTTCCAGTCGCCGGAGGTTCGGCCGCTGCCGCAACTCGGTGCGGCCGTGGCCGGGCTGCCGGTGCTCGGGCCCGCGCTGGCGACGCTGAGCGTGCTCGGCGTGCTCGCGCTGGCCGGGCTGCCCGCCATGAACGCCTTCCTCGACCGTACGGTGTGGGGGCTGCGGCTGCGCGGGGTCGGGCTGGACGCGGAGGCGGCCGGGTCGCTGGGCGTGGACCCGCGCCGCTACCGGTTCCTCGTGATCACCTTCGCCGGGGTGCTGGGCGGCTGGGCGGGGGCGCAGCTCTCGCTCGGCTCGGTGGCGCTGTTCACCGAGAACATGTCGGCCGGGCGCGGCTGGGTGGTGGTGCTCGCGCTGCTGCTCACCAACGGCCGGGTGTGGCCGCTGGTGGGGGTGCTGGCGGTGTTCGCGCTGGCCGACGCGGTGGGGATCAGGCTGCAGACGTACGGGTTCCCCGTGCAGCTCTCGGACGCGGCCCCGTACCTGGCGACGCTGGCCGTGATCGTGGTCGTGGGGGTCACGCGGCGCCGTGAGGCACGTCGATGAGGCGCAGGGTGGCCAGCACCGGGGTGGGCCGCCGGATCGTGTTGGCCACGGGCGAGCCGCCGACGACGCGGTCCCACAGGTCCCTGACGACCTCGTCGTCGGCCTCGGCGCCGACCGTGCCGATGACCTGCAGCGCCATGTGGCCGGCCGTGTCCGCGGCGGGCGGGTGGCCGGGCTGGAGCAGGTTGTCGAAGCCGCCGGTCACCTCGACGCTGAGGTGGCGCAGCACGATGCCGCGCACGGTCGCCTGCAGCACCATGCCGGCGGCGACGCAGGAGCCCAGCGCGCCCAGCACGTGCTCGTACGCGGTCGGCGCGGTGTCGGCGGCGCCGAAGTCGACGGTCTCGTCGGCGTCCATGCGGTGGCCACGGGCGGTGGTGACCGTGTGGAAGCCGTCGTCCCACGTGGTGAGCGTGGTCCAGGGGCGGCTGACGGGCTGGATCCGCAGCGCGTCGGTCAGCCTGGCGCCTGCTTCCAGGCGGAGCGGGGAGTCGATGCCGTTCACCGGGTGATCCCATCTGTTGATAGCCTGCTCGACGAGTCCGGGGGCCCGGACGATCCACGACGGCGAAGGTCTGACACGTGAGCTCAGCCCAGTTCGGCATCGGTCGGCTCGACGACCTGTTCCGCGGGCTCATCTGGGGCGAGAACGTGGTCTGGTCGCTCACCGACGGCCCGCCGCCCGGCTTCGTCGCCGCGGTGGCGGATGCGGCCCGCGCCGCCAACGCCGACGTGCGGCTCTTCGGCCTCGACGGCGCCCGCCTGGCCGCCAGGGACGGCGGCGACGACCGGGTGGACGCGAGCCGTCGGGCGGTCTACGTCCTCGACCTCACCGACGCGGGGGGCGACGACCTGGAAGGCCTGGTCAGGGAGGTCGCGGGGCAGGTGTTCCGCGGGCAGGCGGTGGCCCACTGGTTCGTGCCGGGGCCCGGCGACCCCAGCGACGGGCTCGCGCAGTGCGTGATCGCGGTGGACAAGGACCAGCTCCGCGTCGAGCGCGCCGACGCCAGGCCCAGCACCATCCGGGGCGTGCTGCTGCCGTTCGGCCTCGACGCCGACGGGCTGCTGCGGGTCGGCTCCGCGTCGGCGGCGTCGCTGCTCGGGCGCGGCATCCGGGCCGTGCGCAAGGAGCGCAACTGGAGCCAGAGCCAGCTCGGGGCGCTGATCGGGGTGTCGGGCAGCGCGATCTCGCAGGCCGAGCGGGGCCAGCACGCGCTGTCGCTGGAGAGCGTGCTGGAGCTGTCGGAGAAGACCGGCATCCCGCTCGACCAGCTCCTGCGTGACACGCCCGCCGCCGAGGCGTACGTGCACCGCCCGCGCGACGCCGACGCGCCCGGCGTGCTGGTGGACGACCCGCGCCACGGCCTGCGGATGGCGAGCCTGTCCATCCCGCCGCGCGGCTCGGCGGCCCCGCCGACCGCCGGTCACGGGTCGTGCCTGCTGCTCGTGGCCGACGGGTTCGTCCGGGTCGTGCATTCGTCCTCCAGGTACGTGCTGCGGCACGGTGACGCGTTGCGGGTGACGGAGGGCAGCGTGCTCAGCATCAGGAACCTCAGCGACGCGAACGCGCTGATCTTCTGCGTCTCCTACGGATGACCGCCGCCGCGGGCACGGCGAGGTCCGGCGGCGGCAGCAGGCCGAGGCTCGCGTCGAGGCCGCCGTCCACGACCAGCGTCGCGCCGGTGACGTAGGAGGCGGCGGGCGAGAGCAGGAACCTGATCGCCTCGGCCTGCTCGCGCGGCTCGGCGTAGCGCCGCAGCGGCACCCGCCGCGCCGTCCGGCGCTCGCCCGGCCCGCCGCCCATCCGGGTGCGGGTCAGGCCGGGCGCGACGGCGTTCACCCTGATGCCGGCGGCGGCGTAGTCGAGCGCGGCGGCGCGCACGAGGTTCAGCACCGCGCTCTTGGACGCGTTGTACGCCCACGTGCCCGGGTCGGCCCGCAGCCCGGCCACGGAGGCGGTCACCACGATCGCGCCGCCTCCCGCCTGCCGCAGCGCGGGGACGGCGGCCCTGATGCCCAGCATCGGCCCGCGCAGGTTGACCGCGAAGATCCGCTCGGCCGCCGCGACCGCGCGCGGGTCCTCCCACGGCAGCGTCCCGCCGGTCCCGGCGTTGAGCACCACGCCGTCGAGCCGCCCGTACGTCTCGACGGCCAGCTCCACGGCGGCCCGGTTCGTCCCCTCCTCCGCCACGTCGCCCGCCAGCGTCACCACCCCGGCCAGGCCGCCCAGCTCGGCCAGCGCGCCGCCGTCGAGATCGACGGCCACGACGCGGACGCCCTGCGCGAGCAGCAGCTCCACGGTGGCACGGCCGATCCCGGACGCCGCCCCGGTGACGAGCACCGCGGCGTCCGCGGTCAGATCCTGGCTCATGGCCTCGACGGTACGAGCAGCACTCCCCAAAAGTCAACATTACCTACTGGCTTTACATGAAATTCTGCCGTGCCTCCTTGCGGACCCGGCGGTGGCCCGGCTAGATTCCTACTATGCCTACGGGGAAAACCAATAATGCCGTGTTCCCCGGCCTGGCTCTCGCGGGAGGGGAAGGACCGGACCGGCGGGATCGCCCTCAACGGCGCGGGCGAGGAAACCGGATCGGAGGGCACATCGGGGCCGGGCCGGCCGACGACCGGCAGGATCGTCGCAGGGCCTGATCAGGTCACGGGCGGCGCGGTGCCACCATGCGGCACCGCGCAGAACGCGCCAGGCTGGGGCGCCCGCCCACCCGGCCCCGTCCCCCGCCCCTCGACCGGCGAACGAACCTCTTCCCACCAGCCGATCGAGATCGTCAGATCTCCGCCGCCGTTCCAAGTGCAGTCAACTGACCGATTTCGGGCCAGGGGCCCCGCGCCTAACTTCTGAGGCACAGCGAACAACGCCCACCTCAGAGAGGGGCCGAGATGCCCTACATCACCGCCGACGACGGCGCCCAGATCTTCTACAAGGACTGGGGCACCGAAGGAACCCCGGTCCTGCTCAGCCACGGCTGGCCGCTCAACTCCGACGCCTGGGAGGCGGCCGCCCTCTTCCTCGCCCAGCACGGCCACCGCGCCATCGCCCACGACCGGCGCGGCCACGGCCGCTCCGCGCAGACCTGGCACGGCAACGAGATGGACACCTACGCCGACGACCTCGCCTGCCTGATCGAGCAGCTCGACCTGCGCGATCTCACCCTGGTCGGGCACTCGACCGGCGGCGGGGAGGTCGCCCACTACCTGGGCCGCCACGGCAGCGACCGCGTCTCGAAGCTGGTCCTGGTCTCCGCCGTGCCGCCGCTGATGCTGCGCGGCGAGGACAACCCGGACGGCCTGCCCATCGAGGTCTTCGACGCGATCAGGGCCGGCGAGGCCGCGAACCGCTCCCAGCTCTACCGCGACCTGGCCGACGGCCCGTTCTTCGGGCACAACCGCGGGCAGGACGTGCCCCAGGGGTTCCGGGACGCGTTCTGGCTGCAGAGCATGGCGTGCGGGCACAGGGGCGCGTACGAGTGCGTCGCGGCCTTCTCCGCCACCGACTTCCGGCCGGACCTGGCCAAGATCAACGTGCCCACCCTGGTCGTGCATGGGGACGACGACCAGATCGTGCCGTTCGAGGTCGGCGGGAAGCGGTCGGCCGAGATGATCAGCGGCGCCGTGCTGAAGGTGTACGAGGGCAGCGGGCACGCGCTGCCCGACACCGACCGCGACCGCCTGCACGCCGACCTGCTCGCCTTCGTGAACTCCTGAAGCCACCGGAGAACCGGCCGGGGATCCCTTCCCGTCGAAAGGAACGACCACGCCCATGACCAGCACCCAGCTCGACAATCTGGCGACCGCCGCCTTGCAGGACGCGCTCATCGACGTCGCCGAGCTGGCCTCCCAGGCCAGGCAGGCGCACTGGAACGTGCGGGGCGCGACGTTCCTGCCCGTCCACCGGTGGCTGGACGAGCTCACCGGGACGCTCCGCGCCCACGCCGACGCGCTGGCCGAGCGCATCGCCACCCTGGGCGGCTGGCCGGACGCGTGCAGCGAGACGCTGAGCGAACGCAGCACCCTGGAGTCGCTCCCCTTCGGCCGGCTGACCACCGGCCAGGCGCTCGCCGCCATGGACGCCGGCCCGGGACGGGTCGCCGCCGTCGCCGCGGCGTGGCTACGCAGCCCGGCGATGGGCGACGACCCGGTGACCGCCGATCTGCTCACCGGCCTGTGCCGCGACGTCCAGGCCCAGCAGTGGCTCGCCCGCGCCCATCAGTGAGCGGCGTCCGTCACCTGGAGGCGGCGGCGATCAGCCCGTCGAGCCAGGCCTGGTGGCCGTTGAGCATGGGGTTGGGGCGCTGGGCCGCCAGCTCGGCCGCCGACGGGCCGAGTTGCGACTCCTGGGTGAGGATCCTGACCCGATCTCCCGCCAGGTCCTCCAGCAGCCAGGCGTGCACGACGTCCAGCGTGCGGTCGGGCATCCAGGCCCGCCACGCGAGCCGGGCCGCCCTGCCGGAGCCGGGCGGCTCGCACTCGATGACCTCGGCCTCCAGCGGCGGGAAGCCGAACGTGGCGAAGCTGAACCGGTCGCCCCTGTTCAGCCGCGACCCGTTCGGGGTGCTGAGGTCGGAGACGTTCTCGTAGTAGCCGGGCCAGGTCGCGGTGTCGTGCAGGAACGGCCACACCTGTTGGGCGGACAGTCCCTTGACGAACGTCTCGTTCGACACGAAGTTGTCGGTCGTGCCCGGCGTGTACCGCTCCGGAAAGTGGATCTCCTCCACAGGCGTTCTCCCTACCCGATACTCCGAGTAGTCATTTCCTCACTCACCGGGTTCAAGCGCCTCCAGGACGAAAGCCAGGAAGCCGACCTTGCCCTCGTAGTCGGGATACTCGTCAGGGAACAGCTCACGCGCCGCCGGATCCACCTGCGGCTCGTCGAGGACCGCGACCCGGAAGCCGGCGGCCTCGAAGGCGTCGATCATCGCGTGCAGCGGCCGCCGCCAGAAGGTCATCGGGTGGGACTTGCCGTCGAACGTCCACTCGTCGGTGTAGCTGGTGGTCGAGAAGTAGCTGGGCCGGGGCGGGGGCTGGCCCACGTGCTCCACGTACGGGTGGTTCACCGACATGATGAGCCGCCCGCCCGTCCTGAGCACGCGCCGGATCTCGGCCAGCGCCGGCCCCCAGTCCTTCAGGTAGTGCAGCACCAGCGACGCGACCACGTCGTCGAACGCGCCGTCGTCGAACGGCAGCGGGTCGCGCAGGTCGACGATCCGGAGGTCGGCGTCGTCGCCGAGCCGCCGCCTGGCCAGCGCCAGCATCCCGGCGCTGAGGTCGGTGGCGGTGACGACGGCGCCGCGCTCGCGCAGCGCGGCGGCCAGGGGGCCCGAGCCGCAGCCGACGTCCAGGATCCGGCGGCCGGCCACGTCTCCGGCGAGGGCCATGATGGCGGGGCGCGCCCAGTACGCGTTCATGATGTTGTTCTCGGTCTCCGCCGAGTACGCCTCGGCGAAGGCGTCGTAGTTGTTCACCTGGGCCGGGTCCACAGGCCCGGTGGCGGCCGACACCCACGAGGGATGCCCGGTGGTCACGGGTACGTCGGATGAGCGTTCCATCGTCACACCCTAACGATCACAACCCCGACATACCGCACGTCCGCAAGGTGGTGCTCAACGGCGTGGCCGTGCCGTTCGAACGCGCGGGCTCGCTCGTCCACGCCGCCGCCTGACCTCACCGCCGCTCGAACCGGACCGTGACCTGGCCCCTGGCCGAGGCCAGCCTGTCCAGCCCTGCGTCGACGACGCCGAGCCGGACCAGGCCCGGGCCGGGCACGGTCTGGCCGAGGTCGTCGTAGTAGACGGCGATCGTCCCGTTCGACGGCCAGAGGTAGACCTCGCCGGGGGCGGGGTCGTGCACCGGAGCGCCGTCCCTGGCCGTGATGGCGTGCGGCAGGCGTCCCACCTTGGCCTGGCCCCAGGCGTCCGTCAGCCGCAGGGTCAGCGGCAGCATCGCGGCGAACTGCCGGGACGACGGTGTGCCGGTGTCACCGCCGACCCGCAGCACCAGGGCCGTTCCCACGGTGCCGGCCGCCTGCGGGCGGGCGGCGGGCGCGGGCGCGCACCCGGCCAGGACGGCGGTCAGCAGAGCGCAGGCCAGGCGGCGGAGCCGGCCGGTCACAGCATCGGTCATGGCGTCGGTCATGGCGTCCAGCACAACCGAGCGGGCCGGGGCTGGGGAGTCACTGCTGATGGGTGTACTGACAGTGCATCCCACGCGGCCCCCGCGCTGGCGTACGGTCGTGGCATGGACAACCGGTCCGAAGTGCGCGAATTCCTCACCTCGCGCCGCGCCAGGATCACGCCCGCGCAGGCCGGGCTGCCCGTCGCCGGGCGGCGCCGCGTGCCCGGGCTGCGCCGCAGCGAGGTCGCCGCCGTGGCCGGGATGAGCGTGGAGTACTACGCCAAGCTCGAACGCGGCCACCTGGGGGGCGTGTCGGCCGGCGTCCTGGACGCGCTGGCCCGCGCCCTGCACCTGGACGACGCCGAACGCGCCCACCTGCTGCGCCTGGCGCGCGAGGCCGACGGCAGCAACGCCGTCCTGCGCCGCCGCAGGCCCAAGCAGCCGGTGGCGCGCCCCGGCCTGCAGTGGATGCTCGACAGCATCACCACCGCCCCGGCCATCGTCGGCAACAACCGGTCGGACCTGCTGGCCGCCAACCACCTCGGCCGCGCCCTGTACTGCGACGTCTACACCGACCCGGCCCGGCCGCCGAACTTCGCCCGCTTCACCTTCCTCGACGGCGCCGCCCGCCGCTTCTACCCCGACTGGGACCTGGCCGCCGACATGACGGTGGCCAACCTGCGCACCGCCGCCGGGAAGGACCCGCACGACAAGGCCCTGCACGACCTGGTGGGCGAGCTGTCCACCCGCAGCGACGACTTCCGCCGCAGGTGGGCGGCGCACGACGTCCGCACCCATGGCGCCGGCGTCAAGCACTTCCACCACCACGCCGTCGGCGGCCTCGCCCTCACCTACGAGAGCATGGACCTGCGGGCCGACCCGGATCTGTCCATGACGATCTACGCCGCCGAGCCCGGCTCCCCCTCCGAGGACGCGCTGCGGCTGCTGGCCTCCTGGGCGTCCGTGGAAACTCGCTGATCACGAAAAGGGCCGGGTCAGGCCGCTGCGTCGTCGTGCGCGGTGGCGGCCGACTTGTCCCGCCAGGGGGCGACGTCCCGCTCGATCCGGTCCAGCTTGACCTGGAGCCGCTCCAGGGTGTCGGGCCCCAGGTACAGGTGGCCGGGCAGCTCGTCCTGGCAGGTGACCTCGTAGATCAGCGCGGCCCCCTTGGCGGGGTCGCCGAGCTGGGTGTGGTTGGCGGTGCCCGCCCAGTCCAGGGTGACGTGGGCGGGGGTGCCGTCGTAGGCGTCGATGCGGTGCGCGGCGGTGGACAGGGAGCTGGCGTCGAGGAAGTCGGTGCGGAAGACGCCGGGCTCGACGACCATGCACTGAATCCCGAACGGCGCCAGCTCGGTCGCCAGCGCCTCGCTGAGCCCGGCGACGGCGAACTTCGAGGCGGCGTACATGCTGACCCCCGGCTCGCCCTCGAACCCGGACCGCGACCCGATGTTGACGATCTTGCCGTGGCCCGCGGCGCGCATGCCGGGCAGCACGGCCCGGGTGAGGTTGATCAGCCCGAACACGTTGAGGTCGAACAGCGAGCGCGCCTCGGCGTCGGTGATCTCCTCCAGCGCGCCGAGCAGGCCCCGGCCCGCGTTGTTGACCAGGACGTCGATGCCGCCGAACCGCTCGACGGCCGCCGCCACGGCCGCGGCGATCTCCTCGCCGCGGGTGACGTCGAGCCGGACGCCGAGCACCCGTCCGGACTCCCGGAGGTCCTCCGGCAGGGAGCCGGGGTCGCGGACCGCCGCCACCACGTTGTCGCCGCCGGCCACGGCGGTGCGGGCGATCTGCAGGCCGAGGCCCCGGGAAGCGCCGGTGATGAACCAGGTGGACATGTGAGACTCCTTCGTACGGATCAGGGACGAGGCCGGATCACCGGCCCTCGCACTCCACTGAACCAGCCCTGACCAGCCGGAAAGGGCCGCAGAATGGCCCAAGCCATCGGGGGACAAACTGGGCCACCCTCACGTGACGACGCCCGGGAGGCGGGCGCGAGACTGGTGACATGGACAGTGACCACACCAGCAGCCCGCTGGCCGAGTTCCTGCGCTCGGCCCGCGCCCGCCTCAGCCCGCAGGAGGCCGGGCTCGACGAGCCGATCCTGGGCAGGCGCCGGGTGTCCGGGCTGCGGCGCGAGGAACTGGCGCGGCTGGCCGGGGTGAGCGTCGACTACTACACCCGCCTGGAGCAGGGCCGCAGCCGCAGCGCCTCTCCCGAGGTGCTCGACGCGCTGGCCTCCGCCCTCCGGCTCGACGAGGCCGAACGCGACCACCTGCACATCCTCGCCCGCCCCCAGCCCGCCCGGCGCAGGCGCCGCCCCCGGCCGCAGCGCGTCCACCCGGCCACCTGGCGGCTGCTGGACGTCCTGGAGGCGGCCCGCAGGCCCGCCTTCGTGCTGGGCCGCCGCCTGGACGTCCTGGCGCACAACCGGCTCGCCGGACGCCTGATCACCGACTTCCGCGCCCTGCCCGCCGCCGAGCGCAACCAGGCGCGCTTCGTCTTCCTCGACCCGCACGCCCGCGAGCTGTACGCGAACTGGCCCGCCGTCGCCGCCGACACGGCCGCCATGCTGCGCCGCGACGCCGGCCGCCACCCCGACGACCCCGCGCTCAGCGCCCTCGTCGGCGACCTGGCGATCCGCAGCGCGGAGTTCCGCCGCCACTGGTCCGACAACAAGGTCCACCAGCGCACCACCGGCAGCAAGGACTACCACCACCCGCTGGTCGGCGACCTCACCATCACCTACCAGGCGCTCACGCCCGCCGACGACCCCGACCAGATCCTGTTCGTCTACGACGTCGAGCCGGGCAGCCCGTCCGAGACCTCGCTGCACCTGCTCGCCCAGTGGAACGAGCAGCCCGGCGGCGACTTCGCCGAGCTCCCGCGCGACCGCCGGTGATCGCAGACCCGCGTGGGCCGGGCCTGGTCGCGGAGCTGGAGCCCGCGATCAACCCTGTGCTGGCGGCCCTGCTGTACGTGACGTTCCTCCAGGTGCCCGCCGCCGAGCTGGTCCGGTCGCTGCGTGCTGGACGGTTCCTGGCGGCGGCGCTGGCGGTGAACTTCGCCGTCGTGCCGCTCGTCGTCGCCGCCATGTTCGCCTTCCTGCCCGCAGACCAGGCGGTACGGCTGGGCGTGCTGCTGGTGCTGCTGACGCCGCTCGCGCTGGCCCTGCCCGACCGGCTCGCCGTCGCCTCGGTGGTCGTGGTCGCCCAGACCCTGGTGGAGGTGGTGGGCATGGTCGGCTACGTCCGCCTGGTGCCGAGGCTGCTGCGGTCGGGCCCGAGCCGGCAGTGACCGGCGCGGCAGTCGCGCAGGCTCCGCGCCGCCGCGCGCCGGACCGCGGCCAGTTCGGCCATCCTGGCGTCGATCCGCTCCACCACCGCCTCCAGCCGCCACCGCTCGCTGTCGCACGTCGCCCCGCCCGCGTCGTGCGCGGCCAGCGCGTCGGCCACCTCGTCCAGGGTGAAGCCCAGCTCCTGCAGCCCCTTGGCGAAGCGGATCCGCTCCACGGCCGTGGCGTCGAAGACGCGATACCCCGACGGCCTGCGCTCGGCGGCGGGCAGCACGCCGCGCCGCTCGTAGAAGCGCACGGTGTCCACGCTGACCCCGGCTTCGGCGGCGACCTGCCCGATCCGCATCCGGCCTCACCTCTTGACTCTGGAGTACGGT
Source organism: Nonomuraea monospora (assembly GCF_039531895.1). Taxonomy (NCBI): domain Bacteria; kingdom Bacillati; phylum Actinomycetota; class Actinomycetes; order Streptosporangiales; family Streptosporangiaceae; genus Nonomuraea; species Nonomuraea monospora. The sequence continues at coordinate 87,033 of NZ_BAAAQX010000041.1, read as the reverse complement.
CCAGACTTTAGGGTCGGCGCGGAGGCCGCCGCAAGAGCGCCTCTCCACCGAGGAGGCCCGCCATGGAGATCCCGCCCGCGTCCACCCCCGTCGTCTGCGACATGACCGACGCCCCCGACACCCCCCAGCAGCGCCTGGACGAATATCACCGGCTCTTCGACCGGCACCTCGCCGCCCGCGAGCGTACCCCCGGCGGCATCCGCTTCCGGTTGCGCGCGGAGCCCGGCGTCGAGCGGCAGGTGCGGGATCTGGCCGCCCGCGAGAAGGCGTGCTGCGCGTTCTTCGCCTTCGACGTCACCACCGACGGCGACCAGGTGGTCTGGGACTGCGCCGTCAGCGACGACGACGCGGCGCGCGCCGTGCTGGAGGAGCTCTACCGCCTGCCCGACGCCGCGTCACCCGCCGAGGGCGAAGCAGGCCGCCTCCTCGGCGTGCAGCCGGGCGCTGGGCAGCACGGGGACGGCGGTGTCCTTCTCGCTGATCAGCAGCTCGATCTCCGTGCAGCCGAGGATCACCCCCTCCGCCCCGGCGTCCGCCAGGCCGGCGACGATCAGGGCGAACGCGTCCCTGGATGACTCCCGCAGCACCCCCCGCACCAGCTCCTCGAAGATCACCCGGTGGACCAGCTCCCGCTGCTCACGCGGCGGCACCACCACCTCGAGCCCCTGGGCGGCCAGCCGATCCCGGTAGAACGGCTGCTCCATGGTGAACCGCGTGCCCAGCAGCCCGACCCTGCGCATCCCCCTCGCGCGGGCCTGCGCGGCCACGACGTCGGCGATGTGCAGCACGGGCACGCTCGCGGCCCGCGCCACGTCGTCGCTCACCCGGCTGAAGGTGTTGCTGCACACCAGCAGCACCTCGGCGCCCGCTTCCTCCAGTTTCCTGCCCGCCCCGGTCAGCATCGTGCTCACCTCGTCCCAGCGGCCGGCGAAGACGAGGTCCTCGACCGTCGTGTAGTCGACCGACCAGATGAGGCTGTTGGCGGAGTGGCTGCCGCCGAGCCGCTCCCGTACCCGCTGGTTGATGATCTGGTAGTAGATGACCGTCGACTCCCAGCTCAAGCCGCCGATCAGCCCGATGGTGCGCATGAGACTCCGTTCCTCTAACTCGCGCCGGACAGCGCACGGGCGCAGGCGCTGAGCCCGATCTCGCTGGACGCCTTCACGAACACCACGTCCCCCGGCTCCAGCAACGCCCCGGCCAGCCCGATGGCCCCGGCCACGTCCGCCACGGTGTGCACGGCCACGCCCTGGCCGGCGGCCCGCGCCGCGTCCGCCAGCGCGCGCGGATCCCCCTCGCCGACCGCGATCAGCACGCCGAAGCCCAGCTCGGCGACGAGCGCGCCAATCTCCGCGTGCCGGGCGCGCGAGGCCTCCGCCTGCTGCCCCATCGCGCCGAGCACCGCCACGGTACGGCGACCGCCCGCCAGCGCCCGCACCGCCCGCAACCCGGCCCTCATCGACTCGGGATTGGCGTTGTACGCGTCGTTGACGACGGTGACGCCGTCGGGCCGTTCGGCGATCTCCAGCCGCCCTCCGGACCGCCGCCGCGCCGCGTTCAGCCCGCCGGCGATGTCCGTGACGTCCAGCCCCAGCGCGCTCGCCACGGCGGCGGCGGCCAGGGCGTTGCCCACCTGGTGCTCGCCCATCAGGCCGAGCCCGATCGCGGCCCGGCCGGACGGCGTCACCAGCTCGAACGCGGCCCGCGCCCGATCGTCCAGCCGCACCCCCTCGGCCCGCACCGACGCGCGCGCCGACCTGCCGTACCACACCACCCCGGCCCTGGTGCGGCCCTCCATCGCCGCCACGTAGGGGTCGTCGGCGTTGAGCACCGCGATCCCGTCCGGCGGCAGCGCCTCGACCAGCTCGCCCTTGGCCTGGGCCACGTCCGCCAGCCCGCCGCCCATCCGCTCCACGTGCGCGGAGCCGACGTTCAGCACCAGCCCGACCCGGGGCGGCGCGAGCCCGGTCAGGTACGTCAGGTCGCCCTTGCGGCCCGCGCCCATCTCCAGCACCAGGTACCGGGTCGCGGCGTCGGCACGCAGCACCGTCAGCGGCAGCCCCAGCTCGTTGTTGAAGGACCTGTCGGTGGCGACCGTCGCCCCGTGCCGTTCGAGCACCTGTGCCAGCAGGTCCTTGGTCGTGGTCTTGCCCACCGACCCGGTCAGCCCGATCACGACCGGGCCGATGCGGCCGAGCACGTGCCTGGCCAGCAGGCCGAGCGCGACCTGGACGTCCTCGACCACCAGGGCGGGCACGCCGACGGGCCGGGAGGCCAGCACGGCGACGGCGCCGGCGGCGACCGCCCGCTCCGCGTAGTCGTGACCGTCCACGCGGGCGCCCGCCGTCGCGGCGAACAGGCCGCCGGGCGCCACCTCACGCGAGTCCACCGCCGAAGGCGCCGTCACCGGCGCCTCCGGGTCGCGCACGTCCGCGAGCCGGGCGCCGGTCACCCCGGCGATCTCCCGCAACGTCATGGGGATCACGAGCCGCTCCTGACCAGCGCCAGGTCGATCAGCCGCCGCAGCAGCTCCCCGTACGGGACGCCGCTCGCGGCCCACGCCCTCGCGTACACGGAACGGGCCGTGAAGCCGGGCATGGTGTTGATCTCCCCCACGTACAGCCGGCCCGTCCCCTCCTCGTACAGGAAGTCGACCCGGGACAGGCCGTAACCGCCGATCGCCCGGAACGCGCGCAGCGACAGCTCCCGCACCTCCCCGGCCACCCGTTCCGGCAGCACGGCCGGGATCGTGGCGATCTCGGCAGGGCTGAGGTATTTCGCCTCGTAGTCGAGCCACTCCCCCGGCACGATCAGCTCACCCGGCACCGACACCTCAGGCGCGTCGTAGCCGCCCAGCACGCCGCAGATGAGCTCCCGCGCCGACACGCCCTGCTCGACGACGACCACCCGGTCGTGGGCCAGCGCCGCGTCCACCCCGGCGCGCAGCTCCTCCATGGAGGTGACCCGCGAGATGCCGATGGAGGAGCCCATGTTGGCCGGTTTGACGTACATCGGCCAGTCGAGCGGCTTCACCAGGCCCCACGGGTCCGTGGTGGTACGCCACTCGTGCTCGGTGAACCACACGTGCGGGGTGACGGGGATGTCCTCCGCCAGGAACGTGCGCCTCATCGCGACCTTGTCCATCGCCACGGCCGAGGCCAGCACGCCGCAGCCCACGTACGGCAGGCCCAGCGTCTCCAGGTGCCCCTGGACGACGCCGTCCTCGCCGAACGGCCCGTGCAGCACGGGGAAGACCACGTCCACCGGCTCCTGCCGCAGCTCAACCGGCCACCTGCCCTGCCGGTCGATGATCACGGGGACGGGTTCGTACCGGTCTCTCGGCAGCGCGTCGAGCACGGCCTGCGCCGACTGTAACGACACCTCGTGCTCGGCGGACGGGCCGCCTGCCAGCACAGCCACGCGCAAGCGTTCAGTCACGATCTTCTCAGCCTTCCTCGGTGGAACTGATCCCCTCCACTGTCGGCCGGTCGTATCCGCGACTCGTCATCGCTGTGTCATGGCTGTGTCACGGCGGGGTCGTCGTCAGCGCGGGAAGGCGAACGGGCGGGACGGGATCGCGTCGAGCGCGGCCAGGGTCTCCTCGTCGAGGGTGATCGCGCCCGCCGCCAGGTTCGCCTCCAGGTGGCTGACGTCGGCGGTGCCCGGGATGAGCAGCGTCCGAGGGGAGAGGTGGAGCAGCCAGGCCAGCGCGACCTGCGCCGGGGTGCACCCCAGGCGGCCGGCGGCGGCGAGCACGGCCGGCTCGTCGGTCACCTTGACCATTCCCGGCAGCGCGCCGCCGAGGGGGAAGTACGGCACCCAGGCGATCCCCTCCGCCTCGCACAGCCGGAGCACGTCCTCCTCGTCGCGGGAGACGAGGCTGTAGGCGTTCTGCACGCACACGATGCCGGCGGGCAGGGCGCGGCGCAGGATGCCGGCGGTCACGCTGCTCAGCCCGATCGCGCCGATCTTGCCCGCCTCGCGCAGCGCGATCAGCTCCGCGAGCTGGTCGTCGAGGTCCACCACCTGGTCGGCGGGGGCGGGGACGGTGATGCCCGCGTCCATGCGGCGCAGGTTGACGACCGGGATCCGCTCCAGCCCGAGCGTGGCGAGGTTGTCCTCGACGCCGGCGCGCAGCTCTTCTGGACGTTGCGCCACGCGCAGCGGGGCAGGGCCGCCGGGATCGGAGACGGCGCCGACCTTGCTGACGATCAGGACGTCGTCCCCGGGACTGAGCGCCTCGCGGATGATCTCGTTGACGTAGCCGTCGCCGTAGAACTGGGCGGTGTCCACATGGTCCACGCCGAGGTCCACCGCGTGGCGGAGCACGGAGATGGCGGCGGGGCGGTCGTCGTGCAGGCGGGCGAGCTGCATCGCGCCGTAGCCGACACGCGCGACCGTGCGTCCGGCCAGCTCGCCGGGGCCTCCGGGACGCGGGGCGGGTTGGGACGTCATGATTTACCTGCTCTCATGAGAGAATGCCAGCAAAACGGAGGGACCTCCGTTACATCCACCGTAGCACTACCGGAGGTGCCTCCGTTTTGACCGGCCCCGCCACGCCGCCACCGCCCCACACCCCGCCCGGCTCACCGGAGCCCGCCGACCGGCCGGTCCGCCGGGACGCGCGGCGCAACCGCGACAAGCTCATCGCCGCCGCCCAGGCCGCCTTCGCGGCAGCCGACGGCCCCGTCGCGCTGGAGGCGATCGCCCGCCAGGCCGGAGTCGGCATCGGCACCCTGTACCGGCACTTCCCCACCCGCGAGGACCTCGTGGACGCGGTCTACGCCGCCGAGCTCGACGCCGTCACCGCGAGCGTCCCCACCCTGCTCGGGCAGCACCCCGCCGACGTCGCGCTGCGGGCCTGGATGGGCCGCTACGCCGGGTTCGTCGCCACCAAGCGCGGGATGATGGACACCCTGCGCACCGGGTTCGCGTCCGGACGCATCGCCCCGCCCTCACGCGAACGGGTCACCGCCACGATCGCCGCCATCCTCCAGCGGGGCGCCGAGGCGGGCACCCTCCGCGCGGACGTGGACCCGGACGACGTCACCACGCTGCTCATCGGCGTGTTCGCGGCCATCGCGGGCGGCGCCTCCGACGAGCAGGTCGGCCGCCTGCTCGACCTCCTCACCGACGCGGTCCGCCCGCGAGCCGCCGCAGGCCCCTGATCGACGGCCTCGGCCCCGTCGCCGCCGCAGGCTCCTGATCGCCTGTCAGGGGGTGAACCGCTCCGGGCGGAAGCCGTCCAGCAGGTCGTCCCGCTTCCCGCCGAGGATCTCCGCGGCGAGCAGCCGTCCGATCACCGGCCCGAGCGTGATGCCGCTGTGCGTGACCGCCTCGTAGTAGCCCGGCACGGACGGCACCGCCCCCACCGAGGGGAACCCGTCGCCCGGGATGGGCCGGAACGCCACCCGCGTCTCCCCGACGCGCGCGCCGCCCAGCCCGGGAACGACGCGCCGCGCCGAGGCGTGCAGCAGCCGCCCCAGCTCCGCGGGCTCCTCGCCGGTGTCGATGAGCGCGTCGATCTCCCGGCTGTGCAGGACCACGGAGGCGTCCCCGTCAGGACGGATCTCGACGTGCGGCGCGTGCATGACCCGCCCGATCGGGACGTCCGCACAGCTCAGCCGGGTGACGACGCCGGGCTCCCTGCGCATCGGCAGGCGCCGCCCGACCAGCGCGGCGACCTGAGCGGCGCTGGGGCCCGCCGCGTTCACGACGGCGTCCACGCCGAGACGGCTCCCGTCGGACAGCACGACCGCCTCGACGCGCCCGCCGGCGCCGGTGCCGATCTCGCGGACCCCGGCTCCGAACCGCCGCTCGGCCGCCGCCTGGCCGACCAGGCGGCCGACGAGACGACGCCCGTGCACCCACGCCTCGTCGGGATAGAACACGACCGGCGCCTCGTCGGGCAGCGCGAGAGCGGGTTCCAGCCGCCGCGCCTCGGCCCCCGTGCGCACCTCCACCCCGTAACCCCAGGCGGCCAGCAGCTCGGCCGTCTCCAGGAGCCTGGCCTCCGCCGCCGGGTCGTCCGTCCAGCGCAGGTGGCCGCTGGGGTACCACCAGGAGCTTGGCCCGATGGCGGCGGCCAGCTCGCGACAGGCCACCAGGCCCGCGACGTTCAGCTCGTAGTAGGCCCTGGTCACAGTCTTGTTGCTGGCGTTGACCCACGAGAAGGACCAGTTGGTGACGCCTTCGCCCGGCTGGGCCGCGTCGATGAGAATCACTTCCGCGCCCTGCCGGGACAGGTTCCAGCCCACGGCGGCCCCTAGGATGCCCACTCCGATGACCGCGACTCGCACCGGCCCCTCTCCCATGAACATTTCCTACCACCCACAGGCGTTGCCAGGCCATGATCACACCACCATGATCGGATCCAGGCCGACACCGCATGGAGGAACGACATGCTGAACGTGATCGGCGCGGGATTCCCGCGCACCGGTACGAGCTCGATGAAGGCGGCACTGGAGCGGCTGGGCTTCGGGCCCTGCCACCACATGTTCGACGTCGGGTCCGACCCCGACAGGGCCCGGCGGTGGGCGCCCCTGGCCGACGCCGGCACGGCGCCGGACTGGGACCACGTGTTCGAGGGCTTCCGCTCCGCCGTGGACTGGCCGGCCTCGTTCTTCTGGCGGGAGCTGGCGGACGCGTACCCGGAGGCCAAGGTGATCCTCACGGTACGCGACCCGCACGCCTGGCTCGCGAGCATGCAGGCGCTCATCGCCAACGGGCCCGCGCGGTTACAGGCCGACAGGCTCGCACCGGAGATGGCCCCTCTGGTGGAGAACATGAACACCACCCGTCCGCTGCTCGAACGCATGATCCGGGAGGGGCTGGGCAGCGATCGGGCCTTCGGCGAGCCGCTCGACGAGAAGGACAGCCTCCTGGCGTTCGAGCGGCACGTGGCCACGGTGAAGGAGAGCCTGCCGCCCGAGCGGCTGCTGGTGTTCGACGTGCGGGAAGGGTGGGAGCCGCTCTGCCGTTTCCTCGGCGTGGACGTCCCTGATGGGGAGCCGTTCCCGCACCTGAACGACAGCCAGGTGATGGAGCAGTCGATCGACAGGCTGCTGCAGGGGGAGAACATCGGGCTGCCGTTCCACCCCGCGAGCTGACGCCGGCACTCGCCTCGCGCGTTTCCACTACGTGCGGGCGGGGTCCGGCAGCAGCTCGACTGCCCGCCACCTCCTGGGGTTCTTCGCCGGCTAACGCGGCCCGATCCCGCCGAAGGTGACGGACTGGAACAGCGGGCGCAGGCCGCCGGTCTTGACCGGGCCGTGGATCAGCTTGAGGTCGCCGTCAGGCTCCACGGCGAACGTGAGGAGCTCCGATCGCAGCGTGCTGACGTAGGCCCGCTGCCCGTCGGGGCTCAGCGCGACGCCGACCGGGCCGCGGCCCGCCTCGAACGGTGCGCTGGGCACGGGCTTCAGCGAGCCGTCGTCGCTCTTGATGGTGAAGCCCCAGACCTTGGTGGCGGCCTCGGGGTCGGCGTTCAGCGCGCCGCTGGTGACGTACAGGTGCTCGCCGTCGGGCGCGACGGCGGTGCTGGAGGGCACGTCGGGCGCGGTGTACGGCGAGCCGGGAACGGCCTTCAGCGAGCCGTCGGCGCCGATCGCGAAGCCGAAGAGCTGGCGGGGCGACACGCTGGTCAGCGACTCGCAGGCGACGTACAGGTAGCGCCCGTCGGGGGTGACCGACAGGCCCTGCCCGCCGCGCTCGATGGGCACGGGCTTGCCGAGCCTGCTCAGCTTGCCCTCCGGACTCACCTCGAAGACGACGACGAAGCCGGGCGGCCCGGTGTTCTCCGGGGTGACGGACGGGCGGCCGTGGCTGACGAACAGGAAGCGGCCGTCGGGGGTCATGGCGAGGCCGCGCGGGCTGTCCTCGCCGGTGGAGACGGGGGTGCCCAGCGCGTACAGGCTGCCGTCCAGGCCGACGGAGAACGCCGACACGGTGCCGTCCTCGGTGTTGGCGGTGTAGAAGCTCCTGCCCGAGGGGGCGATGACGCTGCCGAACGGGAAGTCGCCCGTCCGCACCGGCGGCGCGAGCACCGTGAGCCTGCCGTCGTCCCCCACCCGGTACTGGTGCACGCTGTCGTCCAGTGCCGTCGCGACGTAGGCGGTACGGCCGTCGGCGGAGAGCTGGAGCTGCCGCGGCTGGTCCCCCGTCCGGATGAGCGGCTTCTCCAGCGCCGGCCTTCCCGACAGGTCCAGCCTGAACAGCGAGATGTCGTCGGAGTCGCCGTTGGTGACGTAGAGCGTGCCGCCGCCGACGGCGGCTCCGGCGGGCGCGCCGGCCAGCAGCACGCTCGCGGCCAGCACGGCGAGCGCGGCCAGAGCCGGGCGGGATCCGGGCGTGGCGGGCCTGCGCGGGGAACGGGTCGATCGCATGAGGTCTCCCATCAGGGTTGTCCGCAGGCCGGTAGTCGAACACGCCGCGTCTTCAAGGCCGCTTCAGTACGGCTTCACCCCTCAGTTCCGCTGGAGCGTGTACGTCTTCGTCTCGCCGGGAACGAACGGGTTCTGCGAAATCACCTCCAGGCTGTCGCCGTCCGCGCTGAGCGTGAACGTGGCCGCGCCCCACTTGAAATCGCAGTTCTGGCCGCTGGAGCCGTGCACCCAGCGGGTCTCGCCCTCGTAGACGGGCCCGTTCCCGGACAGGTGCACCTCCGCGCCGCCGTGGGGGAAGGTGCAGCCGCTGTTGGGCTCCACATGGTCGGACCCGCGCCTGGTGCCTTCGTAGGAGCCGCCGCCCACGTCCTGGAAGTTCAGGTATCCGCCCCAGTTCCCGGACAGGTCGGGTGGCGGCTTCGGGGTGACGGTCAGCTCGGTGCCGGCGGAGCGGCCGGCGGCCCGGCCCGTGACGGTCAGGCGGTACGTGGCCGGTTGGGCGGGCGCGTGGCCGCGCAGCGTCACGTGGCCGTTCCCGCCTGCGGTGGCGGTGGCGACGAGGGTGTCGCCGAGCGTCAGGCGGACGGTCTCGCCCGCCTCGAAGCCCGTGGCGGTCACCTCCAGCGCCGCCTCGGCCCGCACCGACGACGGGACGCTGGTGAGCCTGATCGGGGGTGCGGGGCGCTCCCGGACGGTGAGCCCCGCCTCGGCGCGGCGTTCGGGGGTCTTGCCCTGGGCCGTGATCGTGTAGGCGCCTGCCGCCTGGACGGTGGCGCCGGGCAGCACTGCGATGCCCCTGGAGTCGGCGGTGCGGGTGCCGAGGTCGCCGCTGCCGCCCTGGCCCGTCCAGGAGAACGTGATCCGTTCGCCGGGGTCGAAGCCGGTGGCGCGGGCGTCGGTCGAGCCGCCGCTCTCGACGACGGGGTTCGAGAGGGTGAGGTGGGGGGTGGCGGGGCGTGGTGTGCTGCGATCTCGGGGTGTGTTGTCCTCCGTGTCGGGCGGGGGTCTGCGGTCCGGCCCGGGGTCGGGAGAAGTCCTGCGCCCGGTGTCCGACCCGGTGTCCGGCCTGGTGTCCGGTCCTGTGTCCGGCGGGGTGCGGCGGATGGTGCCCGGGCCGGTGCCGGGCGAGGGCCGGTTGCCGGACTCGACCGGCGGATCAGCCGTCCCGAGCGGCGGATCAGCCGTCCCGAGCGGCGGATCAGCCGTCCCGAGCGGCGGGCGGGCGTTGCCGGAGGAGCGTGGGCCCGCCGCGACCGGGGTGATGACCGTCGCGGGCTGCTCGGCGGCGCTGGGCCTGGCCAGGTGCACGCCGATGGCGGTGGCCGCCGTCACCACCACGGTGGTGGTGACCGCGATCGCGAGGGTCGGGGCGCTGAAGAGGGATCCGCCCTTGCCGAAGAAAGCCAGCGCCCCCGCGGCGCCCAGCCCGCCTCCGCCGAGGCCCAGGAGCAGGCCGAGGGCGCGTTCCCGTACCTTCTTCTCGCTCTCGAAGTAGGCCACGTCGTCGGCCGCGCCCGCGTTCGTCGCCGCCGTCAGGCCGAGGGCGAGCGTCCGGCCCCAGGCGCCCCAGCGCAGGGAGCGGCCGAGCAGCGGCGCGGCGGCCCTGGCCAGGGTCCTGGCGGGGTCGTGCGCCTCCTCCTGCACCGCCGCCCGCAGCACGGCGACGATGACGGCGGCGCTCGCCGCCACCTCGGCGCGCGTGGCGGACCTGACCCAGGCGGTGAGCCGGGTGGCGTAACCGGCCGCGTCCCGCCTGCCGCGCCGGATCGGCGCTTCGCCCGCCAGCCGGTGGCCAGGGCCTGCGGGCTCGGCCAGGCGCAGCCGCCGCAGTTCGGTGAGGGCGGCGTCCGCGTCGTCCGGGGACGGGAGGGCGGCCAGCGCGGCGAGCACCGGCGCGGAGACCGGCACCCCGGGCAGCGCGGCCAGCGCGCGGGCCGCCGCGGACCTGTCGCCGTCCAGGGACGCGACCAGGGCTCGGGCGGCGGTGCCGGGGTCGGCCGCGACGGGCAGGACGCCGTTGGTGCGCATGAGGGCGGCGGCCTGGAGCAGCGTCCTCGGGTGACCGTTCGCGGCCCGGCACAGCTCCCGAATGGCGGCCCGCTCCTCCCCGCTCAGACCACCACCCGCAGCCGAAACCACCCCGGCACCACCCGCAGCCGAAACCACCCCGGCACCACCCGCAGCGGGAACCACCCCGGCACGACCAGCAGCCGGAACCGCCTCGGCAGCGGCCGGAGCCGAGGCCGCCTCGCCGCTGGCCCAGCCGCCGCCCGCCTCGCCGCCGGCCCGACTCCCGCTCACCTCGCCGCCGGCCCAGCCTGCGCCCTCCCCGGCACCGGTCCGGTCCGCGACCGCCTCGCCGCCGGTCCAACTCCCGCTCACCTCGCCGCCGGCCCAGCCTGCGCCCTCCCCGGCGCCGTTCCGGTCCGCGACCGCCGCGGCGCCGGTCCGGTCCGCGAGCGCCGCGGTGGTGGTCAGGGTTACGGCGTCGGCCTCCGTCAGACCGCCGAGCGGCAGGACGTGCCCCTCCGCGCCCAGCAGCCGCTGCGTCGAGGCGAGCAGCAGCCCGGCCCCCGGGGTGGCGTCGAGCAGCCGCTCCAGCGACTCCGCCGTCCCCTCGTACCCGTCGATCACGACGAGCGCCCGCACCTTCCCCATGAGCTGCCGCAACCGCTTGGGCGGCGGCAGATACCCGGGGCTGTCGTAGCACGCCTCGAACAGCTCCTGGACGATGTCCTCGGTCTCCAGCCCGGCGCCCGACAGGTACACGACGTCCTCGCCGGCGTCCGCCGCGTCGCGGGCGACCTTGCTCAGCACGGCCGACTTCCCGATGCCGGGCGGCCCGTAGACCAGCACGGGCGCGCCGCGCTCGGCGAGCCAGCCGCGGACGCGCGCCAGGTCGCGCTCGCGCCCGATCAGGCTGGCCGCGCTCTGCGGCAGGAAGCGCGGGTCGGGACGCTCCCGCCTGCGCACCGGCACCGGCCCGCCCTCGCGCTGGGTGACGATCGTCCGCTCGTCGGTGTAATGGACGATGTTGTTGTCACCGACGAGTACGGTTCCGTTATTGTCACCGTTGATGCCTATTTGGACGGCCTCTGACACGTTTCCTCCTATTCCCCTCGATGGATGCGGGCGACGTTGTGATCGCCGATGATCAGATTGCCGTTGTTGTGTCCGTCGATATGCACGTTCGTCCCGCCCGTGGCGGCGTTCCGCAGCTCGCGAAGCAGGCCCTCGACCTCGCCCGCGCACTCCGGCCGTCTCGTCAGCAACTCGACGATCCGCCCCTGCCAGTGGCCCGCCAGCACGTGCGCGGGGATCTGACTGTCGCGCAGCGCCTGGCCGGAACGTTCCAGCGCGGCCTCCTCCACCGGCACGCGCTCCGGGTCGCCGCCGCTCATGAGCCGGGCGATGCGGGCCCGCGCGCTCGCCCAGCCGTCCGAGACCATGGCCTGTACGAGGGCGTGTCCCGTCGCCCCGGCAAGAGCCAGTAACTCCAGATCCATCGCCGGTACCCCTTTTCAAGCTAATAACCGATATTTCCGGAAAAGGGGGGACGGGGGCGTTCTGTCCGCGCCCCTTTAAGCCGGGCGGAAGCCCCGTCCCACGCCTTCATGCCGAAAATTCAACACGCGTCCGCCGCCATGTGCGGCGCCGGAGAGGCACGCCGTACAGATCCGTACAGCCTGGTCGATCCACCGATCGGTGGATCGAGCCCCGCCGTCCGGACGGCAGCCGATTCCCGTCCACCGGCCGATACCGGAGACGGCCCTGCTCGAAGCAGGGTTGAGGGGTAACGCATCCGGCTCGGAAGGGACCCCGCATGCCACCCGTGATCGAGGTACGCGACCTCCGCAAACGCTACGACGACAAGATCGCGGTGGACGACGTCTCGCTCACCGTCCAGGAGGGGGAGATCTTCGGGATCCTCGGCCCGAACGGCGCGGGCAAGACGACGACCGTGGAGTGCGTCGGGGGCCTGCGCACCCCGGACCGCGGCGAGATCAGGGTGCTCGGGCTCGACCCGCTCCGCGACCGCGCCGGGCTGACCCGGCGGCTCGGCGTGCAGTTGCAGGCCGGCCACCTCCCCGACCGGCTCCAGGTCGGCGAGGCCCTGCGGCTCTACAGCTCCTTCTACCCCGGGCCCGCCGACTGGCGCGCGCTGCTGGACGCCCTCGGCCTGGCGGACAAGGCGAGAACCAGGTACGCCAAGTTGTCCGGCGGCCAGAAGCAGCGGCTGTCGATCGCGCTGGCGCTCGTCGGCAACCCGGAGGTGGCGATCCTGGACGAGCTGACCACCGGTCTCGACCCGCAGGCGCGGCGCGACACCTGGGACCTGATCGAGGGCGTGCGCTCGCGCGGCGTGACGATCGTGCTGGTCACCCACTTCATGGAGGAGGCCGAGCGGCTGTGCGACCGGCTGGCGCTGATCGACGCCGGCCGCGTCGTCATGGTGGACACCCCGGCCGGCCTCACCGCGCGGGCGCGCATCGAGCAGCGCATCCACTTCCGCCCGTCCAGGCCCTTCGACGACGCGCTGCTGGCGAGCCTGCCGGACGTCTCCGGCGTGACCCGCCGCGGCGAGCTGGTCGTCGTCACCGGCAACGACAACGTGCTGAACGCCGTCACCGCCGTCCTGGCCCGCCACCGGATCGTGGCCGGACGGCTGCGCGTCGAGCAGGCGAGCCTCGAGGACGCGTTCGTCCAGCTCACCGGCGCCCCCGCACAGAACGGAACCCGTACCCCATGACCACGCTGAACACCGCCCAGCACGGCTCCGCGACCTGGCGGCTCATCATGACGGAGTGCACGCTGAGCGTCCGCGACAAGGTCGGCCCCCTGTGGGGCATCGGCTTCCCGCTGATCCTGCTGATCATCCTGGGCAACGTCCCCGACCTGCGGGAGCCCGTGGACGGCGGCGGCCTGACGTACTTCGACCTCTACGTGCCTGTGCTCATCCTGTTCAACCTGGCGATCCTGGCCACGGCCGCGCTGCCGGTCACGCTCGCCGGCTACCGCGAGAGCGGCGTGCTGCGGCGCATGCGGACCACGCCGGTCGGCCCGGCCCGCGTGCTCGCCGCCCAGCTCGTGGCCAACTTCGCCGTCGCGGTCGTCGCGATGGTGCTGTTCCTGGCGGTGGCGCGGCTCGGCTTCGGCGTCGGCCTGCCGGAGCACCTTCCCGGTTTCGCCCTCGCCTGGCTGCTCGCGGCGGCGGCGCTGCTCGCGATCGGCCTGCTGATCACCGCGCTCGCGCCTGGGCGCGGCCCGGCCACGGCGATCGGCACGGTGCTGTTCTTCCCGATGATGTTCTTCGCCGGGCTCTGGATCCCGATCTCGCAGCTGCCGCCGCTGCTCCAGGGCATCGCCCACTACACGCCGCTCGGCGCGGGCATGGGGGCGTTCCAGGACGCCTACCAGGGCGTCTTCCCGTCCGCCTGGCCGCTGCTGACGCTGGCGGGCTACGCGGTGGGGTGCTCATGCCTCGCGGTCCGCTGGTTCCGCTGGCAATAGAATCGCGCGAGGGGAGAGGGGAGCCTTGAGCGGGAAGACCTCGCAACAGCCGCCGTTCCTGCTGGTCGGCGTGGTGCCGTACGCGCTGCTGGCGCTGCTCGTCGCCATCCTGCTGGTCGTCGAGGACTGGTCGGACGGCTCCCTGCTCGTCGACCTGGGCCTGTGCGGGCTGGCCGCCGCGTGGATGCTCGGCATGTTCACCCTGCGTCCCGGCTGGCGGGACCGGCCGCGGATCATGGGGGTGTTCGTCGCGGGGCTGCTCGCGATCACCGCGGTGCTGGTGGCCCGCCAGCCCGCCTTCGGGCTGTTCACCCCTGCCGCCTACATCTACTCCTTCACGGTGCTGCCCTGGCCGTGGCGGCTGCTGGGCGTGACCGGCGCGGCGGTCCTGGCCGGTTCGGCGCAGTCCTCCGCCATCCCCGCGACGGACGCGTTCGGCCTGCTGATGCACCTGATCATCATCGGCTTCAACGTCGCCATGATGTGCGGCTGCGCCTGGGTGCTGCGGATCGCCGAGCGGGAGGAGGAGCGGCGCGAGCAGACCCTGGAGGAGCTGAGCCGGACGAACCGGCTGCTGGAGGCGACGCTCGCCGAGAACGCCGGCCTGCACGCCCAGTTGCTCGCCCAGGCCAGGGAGGCGGGGGTGCTCGACGAGCGCCAGCGGATGGCCCGGGAGATCCACGACACCCTGGCGCAGGGCCTGACCGGCATCATCGCGCAGCTCCAGGCGGCCGAGCAGCTCCACGAGGTCCCTGCGCAGTGGCGGCGGCCGTTCGACGCCGTCAAGAACGTGGCCAGGCAGACGCTGTCGGAAGCGCGGCGGTCGGTGGACGCGCTGCGGCCCGAGCCGCTGGACGGCGCGCGCCTGAGCGACGCGCTCGCCGACGTCGCCGGCCGCTGGTCGAAGCTGCACGGGCTGCCCGTCCAGGTCACCACGACCGGCACGGTGCGGCCGATCGCGGCGGACGCGGAGTTCGCGCTGCTGCGCACGGCGCAGGAGGCGCTGGCCAACGTGGCCAAGCACGCGGGCGCCGCCAGGGTCGGGGTGACGCTGTCGTACCTGGAGCAGGAGGTGGCGCTGGACGTACGCGACGACGGCGAGGGCTTCGACCCGGCCCGGCTCGACGCCACCGCGGGGCCGTCCCCCGGCGGCGGCGGTTTCGGCCTGGCCATCATGCGGCAGCGCGTCGAGGCGCTGTCGGGCACCCTGCGGATCGAGTCCGAGCCCGGCGCCGGCACCGGGATCTCGGCCTGCCTCCCCTTCCTGCCGGCCGGGAGCCGCCCATGACCGAGCACACCATCCGGCTGCTGATCGCGGACGACCATCCCGTCGTCAGGGACGGGCTGAGCAGCATGTTCGCCTCCGCGCCCGGGTTCGAGGTGCTGGGCGAGGCCGCGGACGGCGCCACCGCCGTCCGGCTCGCCCAGGAGCTGCGGCCCGACGTCATCCTGATGGACCTGCGCATGCCGGGCATGGACGGGCTGGCCGCGATCACCGAGCTGGCCAGGCTCGGCCTCACCGCGCGCGTGCTGGTGCTGACCACGTACGACACCGACACCCACGTGCTGCCGGCGATCGAGGCGGGCGCGACCGGCTACCTGCTCAAGGACGCGCCGCGCGAGGAGCTGCTGCGGGGCGCGCGGGCCGCGGCCGGCGGCGAGAGCGTGCTGTCCCCCTCGGTGGCGGCCCGGCTGATGAGCCGGGTCAGGAAGCCCGCGCCACAAGTGCTCAGCCGGCGGGAGCTGGAGGTGCTGGAGCTCGTGGCGGCCGGGAACACCAACCGTGAGGCGGCCGCCCGGCTCTTCATCACCGAGGCCACCGTCAAGTCGCACCTGCTCAACATCTACGCCAAGCTCGGGGTGAACGACCGGGCCGCCGCCGTCACCGAGGGGTTCAACCAGGGGCTGCTCGTCCCCCGGGGCCCGGCCGGTGGGGGATCCTGAAGGGCCCGGTGAAGATCTTCTTCACACCCTGCTGACCAGGAGACACAAACCGCCAGCTCTTGATCAATCGCATGGGGCGGCCGATCATCGAGGAAGATCCCCCCACCCATGGAGGAACCCCCATGATCCGCCGCCTCCTGCTGGCCACCGTCCTCGCCCTCGCCGCCGTCACCGTCTCCACGGCCCCCGCCCAGGCCCGCGCCTGCAAGTACAACTACACCTGCGTGACCGTCTTCTACAGCGACTCCACCCGCACCACCGTGGTCGGCGAGAAGTACGAGGACTGCACCGGCGTGGTCGACATGTGGGGCGTCCGCACCGGTTACCTGGAGTTCTACGAGAGCCCCTGCTGAGCCGTCAGCGCCAGCCCAGCGCCGGAGCGACGTGCGTCAGGACCGACGAGAGGAGATGCGCGTTGTAGTCCACGCCGAGCTGGCTGGGCACCGTCAGCAGGAGCGTGTCGGCGGCGGCGATCGCCTCGTCGCCGGCCAGCTCCTTGACGAGCACGTCCGGCTCGGCGGCGTACGTACGGCCGAAGACGGCCCTGGTGGTGGCGTCGATGAAGCCGACCTGGTCGGAGCTGGTGCGCTCGTGGCCGAAGTAGGCCCGGTCGGTATCGTTCACGATCGGCATGATCGAGCGGCTGACCGACACCCGCGGCTCGCCCTCGTGGCCGGCCTCCTTCCACGCCTCCCGGTAGGCGGCGATCTGCTCGGCCTGCTGCACGTGGAACGGCTTGCCGTTCTCGTCGTCCTTGAGCGTGGAGCTCATCAGGTGCATGCCCAGCCCGGCGGCCCACTTCGCGGTGGCGTTCGAGCTGGACCCCCACCAGATCCGCTGCCGCAGCCCCGCCGAGTGCGGTTCGAGGCGCAGCAGGCCGGGCGGGTTGGGGAACATCGGCCGCGGGTTCGGCTGCGCGAACCCCTCGCCGTCGAGCACCTTCAGGAACACCTCGGCGTGCTGCCGCGCCATGTCCGCCTCGGTCTGACCCTCGGCCGGCTGGTACCCGAAGTAGCGCCAGCCGTCGATCACCTGCTCGGGTGATCCCCTGCTGATGCCGAGCTGCAGCCGCCCGCCCGCGATGAGGTCGGCCGCACCGGCGTCCTCGGCCATGTAGAGAGGGTTCTCGTAACGCATGTCGATGACGCCGGTGCCGATCTCGATCCGGCTCGTCCTCGCGCCGACGGCCGCCAGCAGCGGGAACGGGCTGGCGAGCTGCTGGGCGAAGTGGTGGACGCGGAAGTAGGCGCCGTCGGCGCCCAGCTCCTCGGCGGCCACCGCCAGGTCGATCGACTGCAGCAGCGTGTCGGACGCGCTGCGCGCCTGCGAGTGCGGCGACGACGACCAATGCCCGAAGCTCAGGAAACCGATCTTTTTCATACGCAAGTCAACCTTCCCCACGTCAAAGACATTCCGGCGGAGATCAGCCAGTCGCGGAGGGCAGCAGGTGGTCGCGGACGAACGCCGTCACGTCGAGCTCCTCATCGCCGTTCGTGCTGGTCACGAAGACGAGGTCCGCGCCGGGGATCACGTGCACGAACTGCCCGCCGTACCCCCAGGCGAAGTACATGAAGCGCCCGGCGACGGTCCGCGTCCACCAGCCCTCGGCGTAGCCGAAGGTGTCATCGACCCGCGTGGTACGGGCCTGCGCCGCCCGCACCGCGCTCCTGGGCACCAGCTCCCGGCCCTCCCACCGGCCGCCGTGCAGGTAGAGCAGGCCGAACTTGGCCAGCTCCCGTGGCGTCAGGTAGAGGTTGTACCCGCCGGAGTAGACGCCCTGCGCGTCCCGTCCCCAGTGCTCGGCCGTGACGCCCATCGGCCCGAACAGGTACCGGTGGGCGAACTGGCAGGTGCCCATGCGGGTGGCCCGCTGCAGCACGGCCGACAGGACGTGCGTGTCGCCCGTGCTGTAGTTGTACGTGGCACCGGGCGCGGAGACGAGCGGGCGGCCGATAATCGCCCGGACCCGGTCCGGTTCCCGCTCGATCCGGTACTCGGTCACGTCCTCCGTCCAGTCCAGGCCCGACCTCATGGTCAGCAGGTGCCGGACGGTGATCTTCTGCTTGGCCGGGTCGCCGCCGAAGTACTCCGGCAGGTACCTGGCCACCGGGTCGTCCAGGCCGCCGAGGTGGCCCCGGGCGACGGCGAGGTGGGCCAGCGCCTGGAGAACGCTCTTCGACGCCGAGTGGACGTTGCCGCTCCGCCGTGCGCCGCCGCCGTGGAAGTACCGTTCGGCCACGAGCCGCCCGTGCCGGACGACCAGCGCGCTGAGCAGCGACGCGTTCTCCCCGAGCCGGTCCAGGCCCTCGTCCAGCAGGGCGGGGTCCATCCCCGCCGCCTCCGGCGGGGACGGCGGCCAGTCCGCGTCGTCGTTCACGGGATCCGGGTACGCCGGGTCGTCCTCGTAGAACGTGCGGCCGTCGCCCGCGATGCGTTCGCAGTCGACGGCCGCCGTCGCGCCGGAGCACCCGGCCGACGCCAGCAGCGCCAGCACCGGCACCACCCGGATCAGCCGCCGCCCCAGGGCTGTCAGGGCTTGAATCCGAACATGTACGTGTTCGGCGTCCCCGGATCGCCGGACGTCACCGGCTTGGCGATGGACCAGGTCCTGATCCCGAGCTGCCCGAACGCCCCGTACGCGGCCGGCTGGTCGGGGGCGGCCCCGTAGTAGCGGGTGACCCGCCCGACGAGGCCCTCGACCGGGTCGTGGCTCATCGGGATCGCCAGGTCGAACAGGGCGCCCTGGTCGTAGGGCCCGGCGTCGGTGAACTCGCCGTCCTCCCTGATCTTGGTGCGGCCCGCCTGCGGGTCGGCGGAGGCCAGGCCGTCGTCGCTGGAGTACTCGACCTGCGGGTCACCCGCCCGTACCGTCACGTACTCCTGGCGCGGGGTGGGGTCGGCGTTCCAGTTCAGCACCCTGCGCAGCGTGACGTGCGGCAGGTCGGCGGCCTCGCCCGTGGTGCGCACGGTCACCTTGACCTGGTAGAGCTCCTTGACCGGCGAGGGGCCGAACTCCTGCTCCAGCGTGGTCGTCCCGTACGGGCTCTCCACGGTGACCACGGACTTGGCGGTCGTGTCGGTGGACTCGAAGCTCACCGGTGTCACCCGGTTGGCGACCCCGGGCGCGCCGGAGATCCAGGGGCCGCGCGCCCACCCGGAGTAGGCGGGGACGCCGCCGGGGTGCGAGACGTTCACGCCCCAGCCCTCGCACTTGCACTCCTCGTTCTGGTCGACGTGCGCCAGCCCTTCGCCGCCGGTCGGCAGGTAGCGCAGGCCGACCGCCGTGGTGCCCTCGCCGGACGACGGGGCGCAGCCCTGCTCGTGCAGGGTGCCGTACTTGTTGACGCCGAGCGCGACGGTCCCGTTGGAGATGCCCGCCGCGTCGATGCCGTCGAACGCGGTCTCCCAGTGGATCTTCGCGTCCGGCTGCCGGTAGTCCACGAGGTCGGCGCGGAAGTGGGTGAAGACGAGGGTGAGCGCCTGCACCTGGCTCGCGCACGGGCCCATGGTGAAGCGGTGGTGGGCGTCGGGGACCGGGGTGCTGCCCTCGTCGGGGACGGCCCGGGCAGGGAAGTTCCCCCACAGGATCGGCGTGAGCTGGACGCTGCCCGCCTGCTCCTCGACCTTCGCCTTGATGTCGACGATCCACGTCTTCCAGGCGCCCGACGAGGTGGGGCCCGGCACCATGATGTCCACGTACGCGCTGCCGCCCTCCTCCAGCACGAGGTCGCCGGACGCCTTGCCGTCGCCGCTGAGCCTGCGCACGTCGCGGGCGGGGCGCGGCATGGCGGGGAACGGGTCGGCGGCGGCGGTCCTGGCGTCCCGGCCGAGCAGGTCGCACCAGGCGGGGATGTCGGGGTCGGTCAGGTGCCAGACGGCGCCGGGCGAGGGGCCGCCCCTGGCCTGGCCGCAGAGCTGGTAGGCGGCGATGCCGAAGTCGATCATCTCGTGCACGATGCTGCTGCCGAGCTCGGCGACCACGGCGGAGATCACCAGGCCGGGGTCGGCGTCCTCGGAGGTGTCGATGCGCTCCCAGACCTTGCGGACGGCCACGGCGCCGAAGCGTTCCTCCAGGAACTCGGCGAAGACGAACCCGCCGTACTGCCGTCCCTGGGCCAGTCCGTCCCAGTGGGTGATCGACTCGTGGGGGCGGCCGAGGAAGTCGGTGATGTTCGAGGCGTAGGCGTAGCGCTTGCCGGTGGTCGGCAGGTAGGCGTCGTCCTTGACCGCCTGGTGGGTGGCCCACTCGGCGGTGGACTCCATCCAGGCCTGCAGCGGGATGAGGTTGCCCGGGATGTTGGCGATCGACCTGGGCGGCTTGTAGGCGTACTGGATGACGTGGAACACCTCATGCCTGGCGGTGGACCATTCGTCGGCCTGGTGGCCCATGAAGATGGAGCTGCGGCCGATGAGGTCGGTCGGCGGCGTGAATCCGTCGTGCGCGCCCGCCCCTTCGGGCCCGAACACGACGAGGATCTTGTCGGTGCCGGGCCGCCGGTAGCCGAGCGCGGTGTAGGTGTCGAGGGCCATCTCGAAGGAGACGGCGGCCCGCTGGATGTAGTTGGGGATGCCGTCGTCGGCGATGCCCTCGCGGAAGTCGGTGACGGCGCCGTCGTAGGAGTTGACCGGGCGCGGGCCGTCCAGGTTGTACCAGATCTCGAAGCCGGCGGTGAGGTGGCGGCAGTGGAAGGTGCCGATGGCTCCGGCGCGCAGGTTCTGCCCGCACTGGACGGGCGGCACGGCCAGGGCCGCCGCCTCGCCGCGCTGGGTCGCCTCGATGCCTTCGCCCGTCGTGGCCCATCCCTGCGGGACGGGGCGCGCCTGCTCTCTGGGCTTGTCCTCGTCGAAGGCGTGGTTGGCGACGCGGTTGCGGATGCCGTTGCGCACGGAGTGCGGCAGCCGCTCCATGACGCTGTCGATGGCGAGCCCGAGCACCGCCCGCTCCTGCTCGGTGATGTGGTCGTCGCGGTAGCGCTGCGGCGGGTTGCCCTGCCAGCCGAGCTTGGCGTAGCCGTGGTTGACGAACGGCTGCTCGTTCAGCCTGCCGTCGCGGACGTCTTCGAGCAGCGCCCGCAGCCCTGGGCTGAACTGCGAATAGTCGTCGCGCGGCTCAACCGTCCCCGCGCTGGAGGTGCCGGTGAGCAGGCCTCCGCATAAGACCGCCACCACGGTCGCGATGATGACCCCGAGTCGCCCCATGTTCTCTCCTCATGTCGGCCCCCGCACCGAAGCATGAGGTCGCCCGGCGGCTCTGTCCCGGCCTGTCACCCGATTGTGATCCCGGGACGCGCTCATCCGACGGGCTGGAACTCGAACTTCCGCCCCACGACGAGCACCGTCGACGCCAGCAGGCCGGTCGCGGCGGCGAGGGCCAGCCAGCCGAGCGACCCTCCGGAGGAGACGACCAGGCCGAGCACCGCGGGGGCGGCGGCCGACGCGAGCCCGTGCAGCGTCCCGAAGGCCGCGCTGTACTGCCCCTGCGACTCCCCCGGCACCACCCTGAACTGCAGGTCCATGGCTCCGGCCGAGAGCAGGATCTCGCCGAGCGAGTAGACGACGACGAACCCCAGCACGAGGACGACCGCGAGGGCGAGAGGCGCCCGCGCCAGCCAGGCGAAGACGAGGTAGGACGCCCCGATGGTCACCCCGCCCGCGAGGAACGACAGGACGGCGCCGCGCCCGGAGTTGACCCGGCCGTTCGCGTAGATCTGCAGCACCACGCCCAGCACGGTGTTGACGACCAGGGCGATGCCCGCCAGCCAGGTCAGCCGCGGATGGGTCACCGCCAGCCAGAGCGGCACGGCGAAGGGCAGGACGTGGTTGTGCACCGAGATGAACGCGGACACGACCGCGAACGTCATGAACCGCCGGTCGCGGTAGACGTGGAACAGCCCGGCGGGCCGCCGGCCGCCGCTCGCGGGGCTGCCTGGCACGTCGAGGCCGCCGGTCAGCAGCGCGCACCACAGGAAGGTGACGAGGTTGACCGCGATGGCGAACAGGTACGCCCACCGCGCCCCCACCGCGAGCACCCCCGCGCCGGCGAGACCGCCCAGGGCGAGACCGGCGGTCAGGAACGTGCGCAGCGTCGCGCGCGCCATCACGGCGTCGGCGCCGGCCGCGCGGCGGATGAGCGCCACGTTCGACGACATGCACAGCCCCTGCCCGACGCCGGCGAGCAGGCCCGCCAGGACGAAGACGACGACCTCGCCCGCGGCGAGCATCGCCGTCATCCCGGCCAGCGACACGATCAGACCGGCCTGGAACACCTGCCGGGGGCCCTTGGTGTCGGCCAGCCGGCCGCCGGCCAGGTCTGCCGCCATGGCCGCCAGCATCGCCGCGAACAGCACCGCCGACACCAGGCTGAGCGGGTGGCCGAGCACGGAGGTGAAGTACAAGGCGCTGATCGTGGCGTACAGGCCGTTGCCGACGGCGTTCACCCCGGTGATGAGAGCCAGCAGCGTCAGGGCGCGGGAGCCGCGTACGGTACGCCACGCGCGCGCATATGCCGATATCAGGGATTCCTCCCGGAAATGTCCAGAGAAAGTGCCACGGTTTCCGGATTGTATTTCGCGAGCAGATAGTACGGTCGCAGCGCGGCGAGCAGGACGTCGGCGCCGGGAATTCCCCGCATTCTAGCGGCGATCTCCAGCTCGTCCCGACGGACACCGTAGAGTTCGCTCGCCAATTGCGCCAAACGTTCGTCAGGGACGCGTTCGGCGGAGAAGCCGGGGAGCCGGGATTCGGCGTTCAGATTGATCGCGGTGGCGAGCGCGCGCACGTCCCGGGCTCGCGCTTGAAGCTGCGGTGAGCGCAGTCGGCGGGCGGCCTCGGCGTCCGGGGTGACGTCGGGCAGCATGCGGAACGCCCTGGTCACCGCCTTCCTGAGCAGGATGGCGGGCGGCTCGCCGGTGCGTTCCGCCTCGGTCAGCCAGGGGCGCAGGCGGGGCAGGAGCGTGGTGTCGCCGGGTGTCAGGTAGCCCTCGTGGCAGGCGTGGTTCAGAACGGGATCGGGGAATTCGGCTGGTGCTTCCGGCCCGCATCGGGAGGCGCATTCATCCCGGATCGCGTCTTCGACCAGCCTCGCGTGGAGTTCTTCGTAGCCGCGGCCGAAAAGCTGAAAGACGCGGAGCGGGTGCCCGCTGATCTCCTGGCCCAGTCGCCAGGCGTGCAGATAGATGGTGTTCGGCACGTCGGGGCGTTCCGGGGAGATTTCCTTGGACATCTCTTCGATGAGGAGGATGGCGTCGTCCTTCTTGGCGTCGATCCACGCGGATTTCAGGGGTTTTCCCGCGAGGCGTCCGAACGTGCGGTCCATGTAATGGACGGCACGCATCTCCCGAATCAGCTCTCCGGCTTCTCGCGGCGACATTCTTCCCAGCTCGACCAGGCGTTCCACGGTGTAGCGCAGCGAGACGAGCGGGAACGTCAGGCACCGGTACCCGTGCTCGCGGTCGGTGTGGACCACCGCGACCTCGTCGTCCGCCGTCAACCTGCCGGAGGCGAAGTCGGCGTAGACGCGGCCGACGCCGCGCATGCCGAACGGCGCCAGTTCGGCGGCCCGGAGCGCGCCCATGCTGGCCGCGCCGAGCACGGCGGCCCCGCACTGGAGCGCGTACAGGATCTCCTTGTGCTGCACCGACCTGACCTGGTGGAACAGGCCGTCCACGATGCCGATGACGTCGCCTGGCCCGGGTTCGAGTGCCAGCAGGTCGCCTGCCTTGACGGGCGGGAGAATGCGGATGCCGTCGCCGGCGTGTTCGCGCGCGTCGGGGAGGCTGGGGCCGACGAAGAGGAAGCGGCGCACTCTAGTGTTCCTTCCTGGCCGTGCCGGGGACGACCACGTGGATCACCGGGATGCCCAGGTCGGGGCGGGTGTGGTCGACGTAGAGCGGTTCCGACCGCGTCCGGGCGCGCAGGCGGGTCGCGACGACGTCGATGTCGGCGCGGAGGGAGGCGCCGCTTTCGTCCCGGCGCGTGTACGGGGTCTGCGCGGCCTGCGCCCAGCGGGCGGCTCTCGCGTCGATGCCCGCGTGCGAGATCCTCGCGGACGTGTAGACGGAGGCGGGCAGGTCGTCCCTGGCGCCGGCGATCGCGGTGAGGCGGGACTGCGCCGCCTCGGTGAGCGCCCGGCTCAGCGCGACGTCACTGTCCAGGTGGCAGCCCGAGCCGCGGAAGACGACCGGGAAGTCGTGGCTCAGGATCAGCACCTTGAAGCAGGGCAGCCCGTAGGCGTTGCCGACGTCCTCGATGCGCAGGCTGACGCGGGCGTCGGCGAAGCGCCTGACCAGCTCACCCGGATAGCCGCCGACCGATCCTGGGAGGATCGGCACCCGTTCGCCGCCCGAGGCCAGCGCGTCGCGTTCCGCCACCTCCAGCAGCCCGTGCAGCAGAGCCTCTTCGAGGGTGTTGCCGCCGGCCAGCCCGTTCGTGGACGGCCGGAACAGGGGCACGGCCCAACGGTCGCGCACGGTGCCGTCGAGCCGGACGACCTCGTACGGCACCCACCTGGGGCGGCCGTCGCCGGGCAGGACGGGCTCGGCGGGCACCCAGTCGAGGCGCGTCCGCGCGGTCAGCAGGCTGCCGTAGGCGAGAGGCAGCCGTGCGGGGTCGTAGGTGAGCCGCAGGCCTTCCGCGGTGTCGCTCCGCACGCCCGCCGGGGCGCTTTCCGCGTGCCACAGCTCGATGGACTCCATCACCGCCGACGCCTTCGCCAAGGCGTCGGTGAGACCTTTTCCCTGCGAGACGGAGAGGGTGGTGGACATGGGTCTGCACGCCTGCCACACCGGGATGCCGATGTGGTCGAGGCCGGTGATGTCGGCGATCCGGGTGATGCCGATGCGCTGGAGATGGGGCGCGACCCGGCGCAGCGTCTCCTCGGGCGGGACGGTGCGATGGGTGCCGTCCCGCACCGCCTTCTGAGGGCTCATGGGGTGCCTATCACCGCGCATCCCATGACGAGCTCCGTGGCGCCGTCCAGCTCCAGGAGCTGCGTGAGGGTCTCGTCGCGCAGCGCCGCGGTGAACGTGCAGGACAGGCCCATCGCCGCGGTGAGCAGGTAGACCGTCTGGCTCAGGTGGCCCACGTCGTAGTGCAAGATGCGGTAGGAGCGGGAGATCTTGTACTTCCACTTGTTCCTGGCGAACACGCTGGTGAAGAAGACGTACGCGGACGCGTCGCGGGCCCACGCCTGGTCTCCGCACACCCGTACCAGCAGGTCGTCGGACAGGGGCGTGGTCAGGCGGTCGAGCTGCCGGTTCCTGGCGTCGTAGTGGTACAGGCCCGCCGGGACGCCGGCCACCCTGCGCGCGTAGACGTACAGCTCGGTCGGATGCCTGCCGCCACCGGACGGGCTCGTCTTGAGCGTCGTCCCGCTGAGCTCGCTGCTCCTGATCGGCGACGCCGTGATCGACAGGAGCGCGGCGAGCTGGTCGCGCGGGACGGCGCCGCCCGAGTACGTGCGCACGCTGCGCCGGGCGTAGAGCAGCGTCAGCAGATCGCGCTCGACGAGCGTGCCGGCGGGCGGGGCGCCGTCCGCGAACGAGACGCTGTCCAGCGCGTTCGCGTGCTTCTTGAACGCCGGGGGCGGCGGGTCGGCCGCCAGCTTGCTCCTGAGCTGCTCGTCCTGCTCGGCCTCGGACAGGAACAGGTTCGAGTCGAGGAACTGGGTCGAGTAGTGGAACGCCCTGGCGATCGGCGACCAGGGCGCCCACGCCGCGTTCAGCCGCCTTTCGCGCAGGTCGCGCGCGGAGCCCAGCTCGACCAGGATCTCCGCGCCGATGAGCGCCCTGATGACGCGCTCGGCGCGCTCGCGGTCGTCTTGGCCCGCGAGCACCGGCGCTATTTCCGTCGGCTGCCTGAAAGCCGCGATGAATGACTCCGTGCCGGCCGCCAGAGCGACTTGCCGGTGGCTCAGATAATCGTCCCAGACGAGATATCCGTCGTCCACGTAAAGGATGCCGCAGGATGAGGTCCGATACATCGCATTCCTCTGGTCGAGGAGTTGGGACGGCAGGGGGATGCCGCCCCAACAGCCTTTTCCGGCTACTGGATCTCGATGCTCTTCCAGTTGGGGCTGTAGGAGTCGAGGGACTTCTCCGTCTGGGCGTAGCCGTCGGCGCGGGCCTCGAAAGCGAGGTCCTCGTCGGTGGGGAATGCGATCTGGTTGGGCATTTCGAATCCTTCCCGCGATCATCATCTTGCTGGCCATTCGAATTTAGCAAGCGACCGGAAGGAGCGTCAAAGCAATTAATTCCCAGTGCATTTACTGAGAAATATCGGTATTTAATTCGCGGTCTTCGGGTAGTGCGGGCGCAGGCCGGCCGCGATGACGCGGTCGAGCAGCCGGTCCGGCAGGATCCGCGCCAGGCGGGTGAGGAGCGCCGCGTCGCGGCCGATGGTGTAGCGCGTGCGGGGCTTCGCGGCGGTCACCGCCTTGGCGATCACCCGGGCGGCGTCCTCGGCGGACGTGCCGTTCGCGGTGTGCGCGGCGGCCTGCGCGACGACCGCCCGCACCAGCCGCCCGTAGCGGTCGCGGTGCTCCGGCGGCATGGCCTCGGCCAGGCGCGTCGTGGTGGCGATGCCCCGGTCGGCCATCCTGGTGCGGATGCCGCCGGGCTCGACGACCACCACCCGCACGCCCAGCGGCGTCAGCTCCCTGCGCAGCGCGTCGCTGACGGCCTCCAGGGCGAACTTCGTGCCCGCGTACGGGCCGTAGGTGGCCATGGCGATCCGCCCGCCGACCGAGCTGATGTTGATCACCCGGCCTGAGTGGCGGAGCAGGGCGGGCAGCAGGGCCTGGGTGACGGCGACGTGCCCGAACAGGTTCACCTCGAACAGCCGGCGCCACTCGTCCAGCGGGAGTGCTTCGACCGGGGCGTTGACGGAGACGCCCGCGTTGTTCACCAGCGCCCGCAACGCACCCGGCCGCGCGGCGACGCGGGCGGCCAGCTCTTCGACGTGGGCGGGCCGGGTGATGTCGAGGATGACCGGCTCGACGCCGGGGGCGCGCAGCGCGTCGGCGTCCTGCTCGCGGCGGACGCCCGCGAGGACGTGGAACCCCTGGCGGGCCAGCTCGCGGACGGTGGCCGCGCCGATCCCCGTCGAGGCTCCGGTCACGACGACCGTTTCAGATGACATTGTCACCTGAATGAAGGTAGACAGCTCAGATGACAGTGTCAACTGTATGATGGTCGGCATGATCAGCCGAGTGGAGTCCGCCGCCGCGACCCGGCGCGCCCTGCTGGACGCGGCCACCGAGCTGCTGGACGGCGGCGGCCCGGAAGCGGTGACGCTGCGGGCCGTCGGGGCGCTGGCAGGAGTGACGCGCGGGGCGCCGTACCGGCACTTCCCCGACAAGGACAGCCTGCTGACCGCCGTCGCGACCGAGGCCCTGGACCGGCTCGCACAGCAGGTGCGGGCCGTGCGCGCCGAAGGGCTGCCCCCGGCCGGCACGCTGCATCGCGCCCTGTCCGCGCTGATGACGATCGGCCGCCACCGGCCGCATCTCTACCGGCTGATGTTCGCCTCCCCCACCGGCGACCTGGAGGCGATCCGCGCGGCCGAGCAGGCGGCCGACCGCGCGCAGGACGAGTTCCTGGCCGTCATCGGCGAGCTGGTCGGCGAGCGCGACACCCGCCGGTTCGCGGCGCTGCTGCTGACCAGCGCGCACGGGATCACGGACATGGAGGTCAGCGGGCACCTGTCCGCCGACAAGTGGCACGTCACGGCCGAGGAACTCGTCTCGACCCTGGTGTCCATGATCGCCCGGCAGGCGCGCGACGCGTAGCGCCTGCCGGGCGCCTCTCAGGAGACCTTCGACGAAGGAACCGTCCAGGTGTTGCAGGACTTCGGGTCGCCGGTGCGGAAGCCCGCCCGCATCCAGCGCCTGACGTTGTCGTCCCTGACGTATTCCACGACCTGGTTCCAGTCCTTGGCGCTCCGGCCCCTGATCGGCCAGACGCTCTGCATGAAGGCGCCGCCGAGGCATTCGACCTGGAGGTACATGCGCCGGTTCTGCTCCTGGTGCTCGGCCTTGCTGCCGGCCCGCAGGTCCTCGGCGGCGTCGTACAGACCGGTCAGCTTCTGCACGTGGTAGCCGTAGATCAGCGCGGCCTGGTTGAAGAGCAGCAGGTCGGACGGGGACGCGAGCCAGGACGGGCCGAGGATGAAGGAGATCGTACGGTCCCAGTCGCAATACCAGGCCTCCGAATCCCGGCTGATCGCCTCATCGGAACCGCAGTAATTCTTCGGCAGCCGCTTGACGTACCGGACTTTGACCGGTTCATAGGGCAGGCCGGCCTTTTTCAGATACGGCCCCCACGTGTTCTCCAGGCAGCGCAGCACCTCGTTGAGGTAGGCGCGGGCCTGCTCGTCGTCGTACGGCTCGACCGGGAGTTCGTCGCACGTCGTCTGCGGCAGGGGGCCCGCCTGGTAGAGGGCGTTCTTGGTGAGGACGGGATTTCGCACCGGGAACGCCGAGGCGTTCGCCGTCCCGGCTAAAGGAGTGATGAGGGCGCACGCGAGCGCCGCGATCTTGAGGGCTTTCACGTCGGGCGAGAATAGGGCCGTTCGCAGTCGGTGTCCACTTACCCGCTCAGTTTTGCCGCGCGATCCGGTCTCTACTCCGACAACAGCATCTTCGAGGAGAGCGACATGACCGTCACCTACACCTTCGACGTCTTCTCCAGCCTCGACGGCTTCGGCGCCGCCGGCGGCGACTGGACCGGCTACTGGGGCAAGCAGGGCCCCGAACTGCTCGGCCGCCGCCTCGCCCTGTACAGCGAGGAGCAGCGGATGGTCTTCGGAGCCAACACCTACCGGGCGTTCACCCGCATGCTGGCCGAGAGCCCCGAGGACGCCGAGGTGCGCGACCCGTGGGTGACCCGGATGACGAACCTGCCGGCGACCGTGGTGTCCTCCACCCTGCGCGGGACGCTCGACTGGCCGGACGCGACGCTCGCCAGCGGCGACGCCGTGGACGTCGTGGGGCGGTTGAAGGAGGAGTCCAAGGTGCCGTTGCGGTCGCACGGCAGCCTGGCGATGAACCGGGCGCTGATGGGGGCTGGGCTGGTGGATCGCGTTCAGGTGACGATCTTTCCGGTGATCACGGGGCGGACGGGGCTGGATCCGATCTTTCGGGGTGCGCTTGACTTCGATCTGGAGTTGATCGAGAGCCGGACGCTCGACGGTGACATCCAGGAGCTCATCTACCGGCCCACCTTGCACGGCTGACCTCCGCGCACCGTCGCCGGCCTGCGGCGGGCGCTTTCACGGACCGCTGTGGATCAGCGGGGTCCGCAGGTCGGCCCGGTCAGGATGGCGGGCCCGCAGCTCAAGCCGTGACCCCGGCGCAGCGCCACCCCACGCAGCGCCACCCCACGCAGCGCCGACCGGGGCAGGGCCGACCGGGGCAGGGCCGACCGGTGCGGCGTGACGCGTTCGGGAGGCGGTGAGGGGTCAGCGCAGGGTGGGCACTGCCCCGCCGTCGGCGCGTTCGACCGTGACGCCCGGCAGACCCCTGGCCCACTGAGCGGTGATCGCGCTGAGCCCGGCGGCGGTGGGCGGCGTGCGGCCCAGGCCGATCGCGTACCGGACCTGAGGGGAACCGCTCTCGAACGGGCGCGGCCAGGCGTGCACGTCCGGCACCCCGGCCTCCTCCAGGGCACCGATCAGCTCCAACATCCGTCCCCTGACCCGGCCGAGCAGCGCGTCGAGTCCCCCGGCGCTCACGGTCACCACCGCCCAGGCCGCGTGACGGCGGTGCAGGGGCGGCGGGACGGCCAGTTCCACCGTGCAACCGGACTCCGCAAGCTCCCACGCCCGATACAGCTCCTGGGTGAGCAGTTCCAGACCGCCGGGGCTGACCTGGCGAGCGCAGTTGCGGACGGGCTCGCTGGGCGTCATCACCACGATCGGAGCGGGATCAGAATCGGGGTCCGGGACGGGGGTGAGGGTGATCGGGTCGCGCCAGTCCCAGGCGGCCCACGTACCGAAGAACGTGCTGAGCGAGTCACCGCCGTCGTGCACGATCCGTGCGGCCATCACCATCCAGGCCAGGCCGGGGAGCCCGCCGAACGGAGCCGAGTCCAGGCCCCGCGCTCGCGCCCACGCCTTCACCTGCCTGGTCAGAAGGACAAACCGGGCGTGGTTCTCGCCGGTCGCGGCCCGGATGGCGTCGGCGTCACTGATCGCGCTCAACGCGGTCGCCGCCGCCTCGCCCAGCTCTGCGCGGCGGTCCACGGCCTGCGATGGTGGCAGGGAGCCGGTCGGTACTACGGTCACGTCCACATCCAGGCCGCCCGTACATAGCCGCAGGCCCGGCACCCGGGCGCCCACGACCTGCCGCAACCGGGTCACCTCGGGCAGCGCCGTGCGCACTCGCGCCTCGATCTCGGGCAGATCGGGCTCGCCGGGCAGGATCGCTACCAGGTCCAGGTCCGCGTTCGGCAGCTCGCAGCCGACGCGACGGGAACCTACGACGTGCACCATGCCGGGCTCCAGCACCTCCGCCAGCGTGCCCACAAGCGCCCGTGTCTCCCCTCCCACCAGCGCGCCGACCCCAGCCTGCCCCTCCGCCAGCGTCCCGGCCCCCGGCTGCCCCTCCGCCTGATTCTCCGCCGATGCCTCCGCCAGCGAGGTCACGTGCGCCCGCGTCTCCCCCTCCGCCAGCGCCCCAACCCCCGCCTGCCCCTCCGCCAGCGTCCCGGCCCCCGGCTGCCCCTCCGCCTGATTCTCCGCCGATGCCTCCGCCAGCGTGGTCACGTGCGCCGCCCGCGTCTGCCCCTCCGCCTGGTTCTCCGCCAGGCGACGCGTCAGGCCCATGACGTCCCGAGCAGGCTCGTTCTCCTCAGCGCCCCGCTCGGGGACCCAGCGGAACTCACCCGTGCCCAGCCCGATCCGCGCCCTGACCCGCATGGGTTCGTCGCCCCGTCGCGACAGCAGCACCAGCTCCCCCACCTGCACCACCATCGCACCCAACCGGATCGGCCCCTCGGCCCGCCCGAGGGTCAGATGCGGGGTGAAGCCCTCAGGACGCCCCACGCACCGGGGAAACCGCCGCCGCAACGCCTCGTGCAGCCGACGCCACGGCTCCAGGTCACCGGCGGCCGGATCGAGCCAGGCGGTCACGTGCTCCCGATGCCGGAACGTCCGCACCCCCTCCAGCCTGGCCATGAACGGCCCCACCTCGGCAGCCGCCGCCACGAGCAACGGCGCCGCCGCCTCGAACTCCGACTCCGGCACGAACCCGAACAGCAGGTTCACGTGCGGCGGCCACCGGCGGATCTGCGGATCGTGCGCCCGCCGCACCTCCTGGATCGCGCGCCACAGCTCGTCCGGCGGGATCCACGCCACCGCCGTCCGCGCCGTCGGCGGCACGTCGAGCACCCCGCGGTCGCGAACGTCACCCGCGAGGTCGAGCACCGCCTCCACCGCGTAGTGATCGGAGATGAACAGCCCGCCAGGGTCCGGAGCGTCGCCGCGCAGCGCCGCCGACACCACCTGGGGCCGCCCCCGCAGCAGGATCCGGTCCAGGCGCGCGGCCCGCCCGGACCTGGAGGACAGCGCCGCGAGCGGATTGACGACCGGGTCGAACGTGGGCGTCCCGTCAGGCCCATGCGCCTCCGCCCAGGCATCACGCAGGCCGAGCGCCGCCGCGGGCGTGTCCGTGCCGTCGTTGAAGTCGCCCGCCAGGACGACGTCACCGTCCACTCCTGCCAGCCCTTCGGCGATCGCGCCCAGCTCGCCCCGCCGCCTGGACGGGCCGTCGGCGGTATGGTCGCTGGTCAGGTGGGTGACGGCGATGGTGAGGGGCCCGGTGACGGTGTCCACCACGACGGCGGCGATCGCCTTGTGCGGGCCCAGCCCGTGGCGGGCCGCCTCGCGCACGGGCAGTCGGCTGAGCAGGAGCAGACCGGCTTCGTCCACGTCCGGGCCGTACGGGTCGGTGCCGAGCGTGTACACCTCGCGCACCCAGGGGGCGGCCAGCAGCATCTGCAGGAGTGCGGGCTCTACCTCCTGCAGCGCGATCACGTCCGCGTCGGCCTCCGCCAGGGCCGCGAGCAGGAGGGGGCGGCGGCGGGCGGTGTCGATGCGGTCGCTGTCGTACCGGTCCCACAGCGTGTTCCAGGTCAGGACGCGCACGGCGGTGGGCGTGGCAGGCCCACGTCCTGCGAGGGCAGCCGCGTCCCGGGCTGGATGCGCGGCAGGGGCTTGGTCGGCAGTGGGGCGCCAGCCGGTGGCCGGGTTCCAGGCGTGCGGGGTCGAGGCGGTGAAGAACGGCGGGCGCAGCAGGCGCGCGTCCCGGACCCGGCCGGCCTCGCAGGTGTCGACCCGGTCAAGCCCCGTGGCACGATCCCACACCAGCTCACCGTCCGCCTCCACGAACAGCACCCGATGCCAGGGAATGTCCCCACCCGGCGTGAACGCGGACAGCGCGACACGCTTGGGAGCCGCCTCACGCTGCCCGACGCCCAGGACGAACCGGGACGCGTCGAACCTCGGGTCCCAGCGGATCCGGTGGTAGATCTCCTCGCTGGTACGCATCACGCCTCCCGTCCGTACAGGGCGCCGTCCACGTCGTCGATGGTGCCGCGCGCGCCGACGTACCAGGTGCGGTGGGCCTGACCGGGGTACGGCGGGACGAACCGCCGCCATTGCGCAGTGAGCACGTGCGGGGGCACCGGATGGGGACGGCGGGCGTTGCGCCGGTGCAGCTCGTCCTCGTCCACCAGCACGACCGCGTGCGTCGTCAGCGCGTCGCGGCGGCGCGCCACGGCGTGGACCAGGCCGCGCTGGTGCGGGTTGAGGGAGGTGGCGTCCCAGACGACGGTGCCGCCGGACGCGAGGGCGGCGTCGAGGCGGTCCAGTGCCTCGCCGAGCACCTCGCGGTTCGCCCGCTGGTCGGAGCGCGAGCCGCGGGCGTCGCGGAGGTCGTCCTGCGAGATGTACGCGTCGATGTCCGGCAGGCTTGCTGCGAACGTGCTCTTTCCGCTGCCCGACGGCCCGATCAGGTGCACCAGCCGGGGAAAGTGCCCCGACCGCCACCGCCACGTCGCCGCCACGGCCTCCTCCACCGTGGTGAGCTTGCCGGCGGCCCACGCGGCGCGCGCCTCAGCCCAGCACCGGTCGGCCACGTCCGGATCGAGGCCGGTCAGTGCCTCCCTAAGGCCCGCCCGCAACGGGCCCAGTGGGTCCTGGCTGAGCAGCCTGGCCTCCTCGGCGTGCAGCGCCGACCATTCGACCTGCTCACGAGCGTCGTCGGCGAGGTCTGACGGGACGGACGCCGCGACGGCGTGCAGCGCCCCCAGGTCGGCGGCCAGCGCCATCCGCCGCAGCCCGGTCTGCCGCTCCTCGTCCGGGAACGGCCGACGCAACCCGCCGTGCAGCCCGACCAGGTCCGCCACCCGCCGCGCCAACGGCATGCCCAGCGACCCCGCCAGCCGGGCCGCCACCCAGGGGCGCGGCCTGGTGTGCAGCATGGTGGCCAGGACCCCCGCCAGCCTCGCGTCCCCCCACCGTCCGATCGCGTCCAGCCGACCGGCCACCTCGGCCACCGCGCGCGTCTGGGCCTCGGCCGGGGTGAGCGCGGAGGAAGCAACATGAACGGAAGCAGGCGCGGAGCAAACGACGTCGGCGAAGGCGGGCGCTGAGGAAGCAACATGGGCGGAGGCGGGCGCTGAGGAAACGACGTGAGCGGAGGCAGGCGCAGAGGAAGCAACGTGAGCGGAGGCGGGCGCGTCGGCCGAAGCGCCACGGGCGGAAGCAAGCGCCTCTCTGTCCGGGGTGAGGTCCAGCGCGGACAGCAGGCCGCCGACGTCCGGGGCCGTGCCCGACCGCACCGACCACAGCGCCGCCCCTGCCCCCAGCCCGTTCGGCACCACCGCGGCATGCATCCAGTGCGTCCCCGTCCGTACGTGCTCGCGCCGCACCCACTTGGCCACCCGCCCCGCGAACTCCTCCCGCCCGAACCCCTCGGCGGCCCGCACGACGTAGCCCTCCTGCCGCTCCAGATCCAGCCGCAACCCTCGCAACACCCGCTCGTCGAAGACGCCACGCCACAACACAGGCGGCACAGGAACGCCCAGCCCTCGCAGGAAGGCGACGGTGCGGTCCCAGCCGAGGCAGCGGTCGCCGTCCCACACCGAGAACCCGTAGAACCAGCTCTCCAGCTCCTGGTAGGCGATGGAGTGGCGGGCGTACATGTTCTCCCCGCACACCCGCCATCCCGCCGGGATCCGCCCGCCGACCCGCCCCTGCAGGCCCTTGACCCAGGCGCGGACGGATGGTGGCCCGAGTCGAGCGACCGGGCGTGCAGGCCGTCCGCGTACAGGGTGGTGTTCTCGCCGTCGAGCTTCTCCGTGACGACGACCTCGCGCCCGCGCAGCCCGGACAGGTCGCCCGCGCGCACGTCGTCGGCGGTCGCGCCGGGCGACCAGGGCAGGTGAGGGGTACGCGGATAGTGCACGCGCATGATCCCTCCCCCGTCGATTGGAGGTCACTGTACAAGCGGCGCGACAAGGCTCTCCAGCCAATATTCAGCGGAGTGATGTCGAGGTACGGGTCCTCACCTACCGATCCCCAGCACGACCGGCTGCACCCCGTGGGGCGGCGCGG
>NZ_BAAAQX010000041.1:0-52483 GCF_039531895.1 Nonomuraea monospora | reverse complement strand
GACAGCGCGGACAGCGCGGACAGCGCGGACAGCGCGGACAGCGCGGACAGCGCGGACAGCGCGGACAGCGCGGACAGCGCGGACAGCGCGGACAGCGCGGACAGCGCGGACAGCGCGGACAGCGCGGACAGCGCGGGCGGCGCGGGCGGCGCGGGCGGCGCGGGCGGCGGATTTAGGAACGCCGGTCGAGGTACTGGACCGGCGATCGAGTCGCCGGAACGCCGATCGGCTTGCGTCTCAAGCGGCTTGAGGTACAAAGGTGGCGCCATGACCGACGACGAGCTGTACCCCATCGGTGACGCGGCCCGCCGCAGCGGCCTGAGCGTGAGCGCCGTCCGCTTCTACGCCGACATCGGCCTGGTCGCGCCCACGGCGCTGAACGAGGCCGGTCACCGCCTGTACGACATTCACGCCATCGCCCGGCTGGAGCTCGTCCGGACCCTGCGCGAGCTGGACGCCGACCTGGACGAGATCCGCCGCCTGCTCGACGGCGGCACCACCCTGCACGACCTGCTCACCACCCATCTGCGGGTCGTCGAACGCCAGGAGCGCACCCTGCGGGCCAGGCGCGCGGTGCTGACCGCCCTGATCAGGCAGGGCGGCACGGCCGCGCAGGCCGGCCTGATGCACAGGCTCGTCTCGATGACGGACGAGGAACGCGAGCGGATCATCGACGACTTCTGGAACGACGTCGGCGCGAACCTGGACGTCCCCGAGGGCTTCGTCGACCGGTTGCGGACGATGCGTCCGGTCCTGCCCGCCGACCCCACGGCCGCGCAACTCGAGGCCTGGATCGACCTGGCCGACCTGGTGTCGGACCCGGCGTTCCGCGACGCGGTCCGCACCTACCTGCGCGACACCTACGCCCCGCCGGAGACCAGGCCGCTGGCGACGGCGCCGTTCCAGGAGTTCATCCACGTGAGCGGGGCGCCGCTCATGGAGGAGCTGCTGGCCGCCTGCCGCGCCGGGGAGTCGCCCAGGTCGCCGCGCGCGCAGCGGGCCGTCACCCGCTTCATGGAGGCGGCCACCGCGCTGTCCGGCACGCCGCTCACCGACGAGGTGCGCGACCGGATGGCGGACGGGTACCGGCAGATTCCCGACATCGTCCGACGGATGGCCGAGGAGGACGCCTCCTCTGGGAGCTTGGTGTACGACGACACCCACGGCCGGTACGTGTCGCTGGTGGCGCGGATCAACGGGGTCGCGGTCGAGGAGGGCCCCGATTCCGTCCCCTATGCCTGGATCGCTGAGGCGATGCGCGCCGAGGAGCCGCCGTCGCCGTAGCGGACGGGCCGGGACGTCGTCGTCCCGGCCCGCGATGACCGGTCAGGCATCGGCGACAGGCGACCGGTCAGGCTCCGGTGTCAGGCGATGACCCCGGGAAGCGGCACCGCGTCAGGGGTTCGCCCAGGGGTGGCCCTTGGTCGAGGGTTCACCCAGGGGCGGCCCTTCGGTCAGGGGATCACGCAGGGGCGGCCTTGGCCGTCCACCCCGCTGGACTCCCTGAGGTTCACCGCCGACCCCAGCGGCACCGTCGTGCCGGCGCTGGGGGTCGAGAACAGCACGGTGCCGAACACGTCCTTGCAGGTGTTGTCGAACGTGACCGCGCCGACCGTCAGGCCGGCCGCCACGATCGCCTGCTGGGCGCTGGCGTCGTCGAAGCTCTGGACGTTCGGCACGGTCGTGAGGCCGCACTGGACGCGGAAGATCTCCCACGCCTGGACCAGGGTCGCGTCGCTGTGGATGACGTCGGTGATCCGGCCGCCGCCGCCGACAGCGGTGAGGAAGCGGCCGTTGACGGTCTGGATGGCGAACCCGTCCCCGCCCTGCCGGATCAGCGCGAACTTCTCCCACGCCTGCAGCACGGTCGCGTTGGTGTGGACGACGTCGGTGGTGCGCCCGCCGCCGCCGACGGCGGTGAGGAAGTGCCCGGTCACCGTCTTGATGCCGAAGTGCACGCCGTCGCCCGCATCTACCAGCGTGAACCGCTCCCAGGACCGGGCCACGGTGGCGTCGGAGTGGATGACGTCGGTGGTACGGCCGCCGCCGCCCACCGCCGTCAGGAAGTTGCCGGTGTTGAACGTCTTGAAGGTGCAGGTGGTCGGCGTCGCGAACGGCAGCGCCATGGCCGCCGAGGCGGGCTGCGTCAGCCCCGCAAGGCCGGCGGCGGCGAGCACCGTGGCCGCGATGACGCCGAACACGCGTCTGAGATTCATCGTTGTTGTCTCCTGCCCTCGGCTCCTCTGGTGGGAGTCCTTGTCTGCAGGGCGTTCCACGGGCGTTCCGGCTGATGGAACGGGTCAGCGCGCCGCGGGTTTCAGGAAGGTTTCGGACCCTTGACAGGACGATGGCCGCGCCTCAGTATCTTCACCACTAACTTTATTCCTAAAGAAAGTCCTCTCACATGGCAGGCACGGACCGCGGCGACCTCACCAGGACGGCGATCCTCGCCCTCCTGGGCACGGTCGGCCCGCTGAGCCGCAGCGAGATAGCCCGCGAGCTCGACCTCAGCCCCGCCACCGTCACGCAGCTCACCAAGGAGCTCATCGGGCACGGGATGCTGGAGGAGCTGGACCTCAAGCCGTCGCGCGGCGGCCGCCCCGCCCAGCGGCTCGGGCTGGTCGGCAGCGCCGGGCGGGCGCTCGGCGTGAAGGTGACGGCCGACCACCTGGTGCTGGTGGACGTACGGCTCGACGGTGAGGTCCTCGGCTCCTGGGAACGGCCCCACGACCCGGCGGCGCCCGACGCGCTGGAGCAACTCGCGGACGCGGTCGAGTCCGTGGTCCGCGAGATCTCCGGGGTGCCGCCGCTGCTCGGCGTCGGGGTGGGGGTGCCGGGCAGCGTGGACGACCAGGCCGTCGGCACCGTCAACGCGCCGACGCTCGGCTGGCAGGCCATGCCGGTAGGCGAACGGCTGCGCCGCCGGCTCAACCTGCCCGTCCTGGTCGAGAACGACGTCAACGCGCTGGCGGCGGCCGAGCGGTTGTACGGGCGGGGGCGTACGCACAGCGACTTCCTCGTGGTGACGATCGGGCGCGGTGTCGGTGCGGCGATCGTCGCCGACGGGCGGGTGTATCGGGGGGCTCGGGGTGGTGCGGGCGAGTTCGGGCACCTTCCGGTGGATCCCGCGGGGCCTGCCTGCGGGTGCGGTGCCAGGGGGTGCCTGGAGGCGTTCGTCGGCTCGGCGGGGCTGCTCGCCGCCGCCCACGCGAGGCGAAGCGCGGCCCAGGGCGACTGCCGTACGGACGCGAGCCGGTCGGACGCGAGTTGGTCGGACGCGAGCCGGGCGGACGCGAGCCAGGTGGAGGAGGAGCGGGCGCACGTGGACGCGCGTGACTCCGGCGCACGTGACTCCGGCGGGCGCGGCTCGGACGGGCGCGATCTCGACGCGCGCAGCTCGAGCGCACGCGACACGGGCGGGCGCGGCTCGAACGGGCGCGATCTCGACGCACGTGACATGGGTGCGCGTGACACGGGGGCGCGTGACACGGGGGCGCGTGACACGGGAGCACGTGATTTCGACGGGCGTGACCCGCTCGGCGCGGTGGCTGCGCTTGGCCGGGCCGCCGCCGGGGGCGAGGTGGCCGCGCGGGAGGTGTTCGCCGAGGCAGGGGCGATCCTGGGCCGCGCCACCGCAGGCCTGATCAACGTGGTGGACCCCGAGGTCGTGGTGGTGCTGGGCGAGGGGACGGCCGACTGGCCGCTGTGGCGGGCGGGCTTCGAGCCGGCCCTGCGCGCCCAGCTCTACCCGGGCCGGCGAGACATCTCGGTAGAGGTGGAGAGCTGGGACGACACGAGCTGGGCGCAGGGGGCGGCGGCTCTCGTGCTGGCCACCCCGTTCGACTCCGCCGGCGCGGCGGGCGAGCAGGGCCGCCTGGTCCGCGCCCGCCTGATCGGAGCCTCCTCATGAACGCCCCGCCCGACCGGAGCCGCAGCATGAGCACCGGCCTGCTCCACGCGCCGCCGCTCGCGGCGCCGCCGAAAGGAGCGGCGGCATGAGCGTCCGTCAGGCCTTGCCCGAGGCACCACCGAAGCCACCCCTCGCCCACGCCCGCCCGAAAAAGCGAGGACGCTGGCGTTACGCGGGCACGGTGGCGTTGTTCCTGCTGCCCAGCCTGATCCCCCTGACCCTCTACACGCTGATCCCGATGGTCGGCTCGTTCTGGACCAGCCTCCACGAGTGGGACCTCATCACCGACATGCGCTGGGTGGGCCTCGGCAACTACGCCGAGCTGATCGCCGACCCCGACACCCGCGCCGCGTTCGGCCACACCCTGTACTTCATTGCCGGCTACCTCCCCCTGGTCTACCTGGGCGGGCTCGGCCTGGCGGTGCTGCTGAACCGGGTGATGCCCGCGCGCGGCCTGCTGCGCGGCATCTACTTCCTGCCGGTGATCACGAGCTGGGTGGTCGTGGCGCTGATGTGGAAGTGGCTGCTCAACCCGGCCAGCGGCATCGTCAACTGGGCGCTGGGCCTGGTGGGCGTGAGCGGTCCTGGCTGGTGGACGGATCCGGACTGGGCGATGCCGTCGATCATCCTCGCCTCGGCCTGGAAGGACCTGGGCTTCGTGATGATCATCCTGCTGGCGGGGCTGCAGGCGATCCCCCGGGAGTACCAGGAGGCCGCGATGGTGGACGGGGCGACGGCCTGGCGCAGGTTCCGGCACATCACGCTGCCGCTGCTGTCCCCCTCGACGTTCTTCGTGGTGGTGATCTCGCTGATCAACGGCTTCCAGGTGTTCGACCAGGTGCAGATCATGACGGGCGGCGGGCCGGGCGGCGCGACGCAGGTGGTGGTCTCGCAGATCTACGACCTGACCTTCCGCTACGGCCGGGCCGGCGCCGCCTCGGCGTTGTCGTGGCTGCTGTTCGCGCTCGTGCTGCTGGTCACGATCGTGCAGATCCGCGGCCAGAGGAGGTGGGTGACCTATGGCTAAGGCCCTGAGATATCTGCTGGTGGGGCTGGGCGCGCTGGTCATGTTGTTCCCGTTCGCCTGGGCGGTGATCACCTCGATCACGCCGAGCGACGCCGTGCTGGCCGTGCCGCCCGACTTCACCCCTGAGGGCGCGAGCCTGGACGCGTACGGGCGGCTGCTGGAGACGCTGCCGTTCTGGCGGATCGTGCTGAACAGTGCCTGGATCGGCGCGGCCTCCACCACGTTGCAACTGGTCACCAGCGCGATGGCGGCCTACGCGTTCGCCAGGCTGCCCTTCCCCGGCCGGGGCGCGCTGTTCGCGGTGTACCTGGCGACGCTGATGATGCCGCTGCCGGTGCTGGTCGTGCCGCTGTTCATCGAGATGCGCGCGTTCAACCTGGTGGACACCTACTTCGCGCTGCTGGCGCCGACGATCGCCTCGGCGTTCGGCGTGTTCCTGCTGCGGCAGGCCGTCAATCAGGTGCCCAGGGAGTTCGACGAGGCGGCGGTGCTCGACGGCGCCGGACATTTCCGCATCTTTCTGTACGTGGTGCTGCCGCTGATCCGCCCGGCCCTGGCCACGTTCGCCATCTTCGGCTTCATGGCGAGCTGGAACAGCTACCTCTGGCCGCTGATCATCATCAAGTCGCCGGAGTTCATGACCCTGCCGCTGGGTCTGGCGACCCTGCACGGCCAGTTCACCACGCAGTGGGACGTGGTGATGGCGGGCTCGGTCGTCAGCGTCGTCCCGATCCTCATCCTGTACGTCTTCGCGCAGAAGCACGTCATCGCCAGCGTCGCGCAGAGCGGGCTCAAGTAGAAGGAATCCCCCCATGTCACGACACATCAAGATCGTCGGTGCCATCGCAGCCGCCGCGCTGCTCGCCACCGCCTGCTCGCAGGGATCGGCCACCCGCGGCACCACCGCCGAGGCGGGCGGCAAGGTGACGCTGCGGTACTTCACCTTCTCCGCCGCGCCCGACCACGTGAAGGACCTCGACACGATCGAGAAGGCCTTCGAGAAGGAGAACCCGAACGTGGACGTGGTCGTCGAGACCGCCCCGTTCGACCAGTACTTCACCAAGCTGCAGACCAGCATCGCCGGCGGCACCGCGCCCGACACCTTCGAGCTCAACTACGAGAACTTCGTCACCTACGCCAGCGCGGGCTCCCTGCTCGACCTCGGCACGGTGGCGGGCGACGTGGACACCTCGGTGTACGCGCAGTCCTCGCTCGACGCCTTCAAGCGGGACGGCAAGCAGTACGCCCTGCCCGCCTCCTTCTCCACGGTCGTGCTCTTCTACAACAAGGACCTGTTCGACAAGGCCGGGGTGCCCGCGCCGACGGCCGACTGGACGTGGCAGGACGAGCAGGCCGCCGCCGAGAAGCTGACCGACAAGAAGAAGGGCGTCTACGGCGACTTCCAGCCGGTGCAGTTCTTCGAGTTCTACAAGACGCTGGAGCAGGCGGGCGGCGAGTTCCTGTCGGCCGACGGCAAGAAGTCGGCGTTCAACAGCCCGCAGGGCGTCAAGGCGGCCACCTGGCTGGTGTCCAAGGTGGGCAAGACGATGCCGACCGAGGCCGAGATCGGCGGCACGGCCGACTACGACACCAACCTGTTCAAGTCCGGCAAGCTCGCCATGTGGCACAACGGCATCTGGCAGTTCGCCGGGCTGAAGGACGTGCCGTTCGAGTGGGACGTCGTCGTCGAGCCCGGCGACTCGGCCAAGGCCAGCGCGGTCTTCCACAACGCGGTGGCGGCCTCATCGGGCACCAAGCACGGCAAGGAGGCCTGGGCGTGGGCCCGGTTCCTGTCGGCGTCCGACACCGCGGCGACCACCCGCATCCAGTCGTCGTGGGAGCTGCCGCCGGTCTCCGACCAGCAGGTGCTGTCCGGCTACCTCAAGGACCCGGAGCCGGCCAACCGGCAGGCGGTCTTCGACTCGCTCAAGTCGATCGCGCTGCCTCCGGTGATCAAGCGCCAGCAGGAGATGCAGGACGCGGTGACCAAGGAGCTCAGTGAGGCCGCGGCCGGGCGCAAGAGCGTGCAGGACGCGCTCACGGCCGCCGCCGCCGAGGTCGACGCGCTGCTCGGCTAGCCGTTCCCCGTTTCTACGTACTCAGGAGAGATTCGTTGTCCCTCGTCGCGCACAGCCTCGACGTGATCAAGAGTTTGCAGGCGCCGTCAGGGGCCTACCCGGCCTCGCCCACCTTCTCCGCCTACCGCGGCTACTCCTGGCTGCGGGACGGCGCGTTCATCGCCGAGGGGGTGAGCAGGCACGGCGACGTGGCCGGCGCGGACGCCTTCCACGCCTGGTGCGCCCGGGTGGTCGGCGACCGCGCCGGGCAGGTGGACCTGCTGGTGTCCCGCGCGGGGCGCGGCGAGGTGGTCACGGCGGCCGAGATGTTGCCGACCCGGTTCACGCTGGACGGGGTGGACGGCGACGACGACTGGTGGGACTTCCAGCTCGACGGGTACGGCACGTGGCTGTGGGCGCTGCGCGAGCACGTCGCCCGGCACGGCAGGGCGGTGCCCGGCGTGGAGAAGGGCGTCAGGACGGCGGCCCGGTACCTGACCGCGTTCTGGCACGTGCCCTGCTACGACTGGTGGGAGGAGCACGTCGAGCACCGGCACGTGGCGACGCTCGGCTCGATCCACGCGGGCCTGCGGGCCGCCGTCGCGCTCGGCGTGCTGAGCGCCACGGAGTCGGCGGCGGCGGCCGAGGCGGCCGAAGGCATCGCCGCGCTCGTCGCGAGGGAAGGCGTCAGAAAGCCGGGCGCGAGCGGACCGGGCGGCACGAACGCACCGGGCGCGAGCGGGCCGGGCGCAGGCGAGCCGGGCGCAGGCGAGCCGGGCGGGCCGGGCGCGGGCGGGCCGGGGTATCTGCGGAAGTGGCTCGGCAGTGACGCGGTGGACGGCAGCCTGCTGGCCTGCGTCGAGCCGTTCGGCCTGTACCCCGCCGGCCACCCGGTCGGGGAGGCGACGGTCGCCGAGGTGGAGCGGCAACTGGCCCGCGACGGCGGCGTCCACCGCTACCTCGCCGACACCTTCTACGGCGGCGGCCGGTGGCTGCTGCTGGCCGGTTTCCTCGGCTGGAACCACGCCCGCGCCGGACGGCGGGAGGAGGCCGCACGCTACCTGGAGTGGATGGCGGCGCAGGCGACCCCCGACGGCGACCTGCCCGAGCAGGTGTCGGACCTGCTGCTGGCCCCTGACCGGCGGCAGGAGTGGCTGGATCGCTGGGGCCCGGTGGCCACGCCGCTGTTGTGGTCGCACGGCATGTACCTGATCCTCGCCGACGAGCTGGGGGTGACCGCGTGATCCGGCACAGGCCCCACGGCTCGGGGCATCCCTACGCGGACACGGAGGACCAGCGCGTCCCGGCCAGGCCGCTCGACGGTGAGAGCGTGGAGCTGCGGGTGCGCGCCTCGGCGGAGGTCGTCTCCGTCGTGTGCGACTGGTCAGCGGACGGCGCCGCCCCCATCGAGCTGCCCCTGACCAGACAGGGCGGGCAGGACGAGCAGGGCGAGCAGCACGCGCAGGGCGAGCAGCACGAGCAGGGCGAGCAGCACGGGCAGGGCGAGCAGCACGGGCAGGGCGAGCAGCACGGGCAGGGCGGGCAGAGCGCGGGATCGGTGGACGGCGGGCACCTGGCCGCCGCCCAGGCGCGGGCCGCCCGAGCCGCCGCCGGTTCCTGGGCCGTCCGCACCCCGGCCCTCCAGGCGGGTGCCCGCTACGCCTACCGCTTCCGCTCGACGACGACCGGCGGCGTCACCCGTACGAGCAGGTGGTTCGAGGTGACGGCGGCGAGCTGGTCGGACGCGGGCGGCAAGCTGGAGATCGCGGGCGCCGACCGGATCGTGCCGGGCAGCGTGCGCTGGCTCGCCGACGGCGACGGCCCGCTGCGGGTGCGGTTCGAGCTGGCGCTGGAGCCGCGGGAGCACGTGGTGGGCTTCGGCGAGCGGTTCGACGCCGTGGACCAGCGGGGCCGGAGCCTGGACGCGGTGGTGTTCGAGCAGTACAAGGCGCAGGGGCGGCACGGGCGCACGTACCTGCCGATGCCGTACGCGATGGTGGTGGGCGGCGCGGCGAGCTGGGGCTGGCATGTGCGCACGTCGCGGCGCACCTGGTACGACGTGGGCGCGTCGCGGCCCGGCAGGGTCGTGGTGGAGGC
Organism: Nonomuraea monospora; assembly: GCF_039531895.1. Classification (NCBI taxonomy): domain Bacteria; kingdom Bacillati; phylum Actinomycetota; class Actinomycetes; order Streptosporangiales; family Streptosporangiaceae; genus Nonomuraea; species Nonomuraea monospora. Next base: position 43,392 of record NZ_BAAAQX010000041.1, on the reverse strand, counting down.
GGAGACCGGCCGGGACGGCGAGCTGGGGGTGCGCTTCTACGACGGCGAGCGCCCGGCGGACGTGCTGGGCGCGTTCCTCGACGAGGTGGGCCGCCCGGCCGAGCTGCCGGACTGGGTGTTCCGGCTGTGGGCCAGCGGCAACGAGTGGAACACCCAGGAGCGGGTGCTGGCCGAGCTGGACCGGCATCGCGAGCACGGCATCCCGGTGGGCGCGCTGGTCATCGAGGCGTGGAGCGACGAGACGACGTTCACGGCGTTCCGCGGCGCGGAGTACGAGCCGTCGCCGGACCCGCACCGGCTGGCCGACTACACCTTCCCCGCCGACGGGCCGTGGCCCGACCCGAAGGGCCTGGTGGACGAGCTGCACCGCAGGGGCGTCAAGGTGCTGCTGTGGCAGATCCCGCTGCAGAAGATGCGCCCCCACCCGCGCCACCAGGCCGCGGTGGACGCCCGGCAGCTCGTCGAGCGCGGCTACGGCGTGCGCGAGGCGGACGGCCGCCCCTACCGCAACCGGGGCTGGTGGTTCCCGCTGGCGCTGATGCCCGACCTGTCCTCTCAGGAGGTGCGCGACTGGTGGACGGCCAAGCGCCGCTACCTGGTCGAGGAGGTCGGCGTGGACGGCTTCAAGACCGACGGCGGCGAGCACGCCTGGGGCCACGACCTGCGTTACGCCGACGGGCGCGACGGCGCGGCCGGCAACGGGCTGTTCCCGGTGCACTACGCGCGGGCGTTCGGCGATCTGCTGTGTGACTGCGGGAAGGCGCCGGTGACGTTCAGCAGGGCCGGGTTCGCGGGGTCGCAGCCGCACGGCGCGTTCTGGGCGGGCGATGAGGACTCGACGTGGGAGGCGTTCCGCTCCTCGATCCGGGCCGGGATCACGGCGTCGGCCTGCGGGATCGTCTACTGGGGCTGGGACCTGGCGGGCTTCTCCGGGCCGGTGCCGGACGCCGAGCTGTACCTGCGGGCGGCGGGCGCGTCGGCGTTCATGCCGATCATGCAGTACCACTCCGAGTTCAACCACCACCGCACCCCGATCAGGGACCGCACGCCGTGGAACGTGGCCGCGCAGACCGGGGACGAGCGGGTGATCCCGGTGTTCCGGCGGCTGGCCGAGCTGCGGGAGCGGCTGGTGCCGTACCTGGCGGAGCAGGCGCGGGCGGCGACGGCGGGCGGCGCGCCGCTGATGCGCGGCCTGTTCTTCGACCACCCGCACGACCCGCAGGTGTGGCGGCATCCGCTGCAGTACCAGCTCGGTGACGCGCTGCTGGTCGCGCCCGTGACGGAGCCCGGTATCAGCGAGACGTCCGTCTACCTCCCTCACAGGGAGGGCGGCTGGGTCGACGTCTGGACCGGGCGCGAGCTGCCCGGCGGGCGGAGCGTGAGCCTGCCCGCGCCCCTCGACCGCCCGCCCGTGCTGTGCGCGGCGGAGCACTGGAGCCGATTGTCCCCGTTGTTCGCCGCTTGAGATGTTCGCCGCTTGAGAGGAGCACACCCCCCATGAGCCGGTTACGGTCGGCCGCCGTCGTCACGGCGCTCGTCCTGCTCGCGTCCCTGGTCACCGCACCCGCCTACGCCCTGGACGGCGTCCACCACAACCCGACCGGAATCGACGACCTCTACTCCAGCGAGCCCACGGAACGGACCCCGCGCGACCCGATGGCCGGCGAGCCGGTCCAGGTCAACGCGACGACCTGGCCGATCGAGCCGGGTCAGAGCGTCTGGGTCACCTGGACGAAGAACGGGGCGGCGCAGACCCCGGTGGGCGCCGCCTGGGACCACAACAGCGGCAACAACAGCTACTGGAAGATCAACCTGGGCACGTTCGCCAGGGGCGACAAGATCTCCTACACGGTCAACGCCGACGTGAACGGCGCCGGCCAGCGGAGCACCGGCCCGTTCGCGTTCACCGTCACCTCGTGGAGCACGGTGACGAACGTGACGGGGTTCGTGAACAACGGCACGTCGGTGGATGTCACGACCGGTGACAGCGCGGGGAGCTTCACGCCGAAGATCCGCTTCGCGTTCCCCGCGCTCGACCGGTTCCGCACCCAGATCGCCCCCAGCGGGTCGGGCCTGAACATCTCCGGCGTCTCCGGCTACACGGTGACGGACTCCGCGAGCACGCTGACGATCTCCACCGCCTCGCTCGTGCTGAAGATCCAGAAGGCGCCGTACCGGCTGTCGGTCTTCAAGGGCGACGGCACGACGCTGATCACCCGCCAGTACGACCCCGCGACCTTCCGCAACATCGGCTGGGCCAGCGACGGCGCCACCACCGTCACGAAGATCGAGGACCACTTCCTGTCGCCGCCGGGCGAGCGCTTCGAGGGCTTCGGCGAGCGTTACGACCGCCTGGACCAGCGCGGCACCGACGTGCACAACTACGTCTACAACCAGTACCGCGACCAGGGGGCCACCCGCCGCACGTACCTGAGCGTGCCGTTCTTCCTCAACTCGGCCGGGTACGGCGTGCACGTCACCGGCACCCGCTACGCGATCTTCAACCTGAGTACGCACCTGAGCGACCTGGCCGGCTTCACCGTGGACACCGGCGGCGCGCTCAACTCGACGCTCGACTACCACTTCTTCGCCGGCTCCCCCGCCGAGATCGTGGACGACTACACGGCCGTCACCGGCCGGCCGCAGCTTCCGCCCAAGTGGGCGTTCGGGGTGTGGATGTCGGCCAACGAGTGGAACACCCAGGCCGAGGTGAGCGCCGAATTGGCGAACGCGGGCACGTACCAGATCCCGCACACCGCGATGGTGCTGGAGCAGTGGAGCGACGAGGCCACCTTCTACGTCTGGCACGGCGCCACGTACACGGCCAAACCGGGCAGCGGCAAGCTGGCCTACGGCGACCTGACGTTCCCGGCGGGCACCGCCTGGCAGAACCCGAAGGCCATGGTCGCCGACGCCCACAGCAAGGGCATCAAGATGATCCTCTGGCAGATCCCGGTGCTGAAGGAGAACTTCGACAGCAACCCGTCCACCCCGCCGCAGCAGCACCTCAACGACAAGGCGTACGCGCAGGCGCAGGGCTACCTCGCCAGGAACGCCACCAACAGCCCCTACCGGATCCCGGCCGGGCAGTGGTTCGGCGACAGCACGATCCCCGACTTCACCAGCTCGGCGGCCACCGCCTGGTGGATGAGCAAGCGCGACTACCTCATCGACGAGGTCGGCGTGGACGGCTTCAAGACCGACGGCAGCGAGGCCGTCTTCGGCAGGGGCGTGCAGTTCGCCGACGGCCGCAAGGGCGACGAGATGCACAACGCCTACCCCAACAGCTACACCGGCGCCTACAACGCCTACGTCAAGGGCAAGAAGCCCGACGGGACGATCTTCAGCAGGGCGGGCACGACCGGCGCCCAGACCAAGTCGATCTTCTGGGCCGGTGACCAGAACTCCAGCTTCTCCGCCTTCCAGGAGGCGGTGCGGGCGCAGCTCAGCGCGGGGCAGTCGGGCGTGCCGTACACGGCGTGGGACCTGGCCGGCTTCACCGGCGACTTCCCGAGCGCCGAGCTGTATCTGCGCTCGGCCGCGCAGGCCACGTTCTCGCCGATCATGCAGTACCACTCGGAGAAGGCCAACCCGGGCGTCTCGGAGGCCCGCACCCCGTGGAACGTGCAGGCCCGCACCGGTGATACGAGCGTGGTGCCCGCCTTCCGCAAGTTCGCCAACGTGCGGATGAACCTCATCCCGTACCTCTACACCGAGGCCAGGGCCGCCTCGACGACGGGCGTGCCGATGATGCGGGCCATGAGCTTCGCCTTCCCCGGCGACGCGGCGGCTGCCGGGCACGACCAGCAGTACCTGTTCGGCTCGCAGCTCCTGGTGGCGCCGATCACCACGCAGGGCGCCACGTCGAAGAACGTCTACCTGCCCGCGGGCGAGTGGTACGACCTGTGGAACGGCGGCCGCTTCACCGGGCCAGGCACCAAGACCTACGCCGCCGGCCTGGACACCATCCCCGTCTACGCCAGGCCGGGCGCGATCATCCCGCTCAACCTCAACGCCGACTACCAGCTCGGCGGCCAGATCGGCAACAGCGTCGACACCTACACGAACCTGACCTTCCGCGTCTACCCGGCGGGCTCCACGTCGTACGCCTACTTCGAGGACTCCGCGAACGCCACCCGCACGATCACCTCGGCCGAGAACTGGGCCGCGCACACCGTGGCCGTCACCGTGCCCGCGCTCACCACGACCAGCACGCTGCAGGTGGCGAGCACGAAGCCGGCGTCGGTGACGGGGGCGACCGCGCGGGCGAGCCTGGCCGACCTGAAGGCCGCCGCCGAGGGCTGGTGGTGGGACCCGGTCCAGCAGCTCACCCACGTGAAGCTGGCCGCCGCCGCGTCCGGCCGCACCGTCACGCTGAACGGCGTGGACAAGGCGGCCTACGAGTCCGAGTTCGCCACCGGCACCGGCACCTCCGTCAACACCGACCACGCCGGCTACACCGGCACCGGCTTCACCGACGGCTTCGCCACCTCCGGCGACGCGGTGACGTTCAACGTCAGGGCGGACGCGGCGGGCGGCCACCAGCTCAAGTTCCGCTACTCCACCACGGTGGCCGCCACCAGGACCGTCTACGTGGACGGCGTCGCCGCGGGCACGTTCCCGCTGCCCGCCCTGCCGAACTGGGACACCTGGGGCACGGCCACGCTGAGCACCTCGCTCACCGCGGGCGCGCACACCGTGCGGATCGCCTACGACGCCTCGAACACCGGTGGGATCAACCTCGACAACCTGGTGGTGGCCCGGCCATGACGAAACGCGCGATGATCCTCCTTGCTGCCCTGCTGCTGCCCCTGCTGGTGGCGCTGCCCGCGCAGGCGGCGGTCCAGCGGGTGCAGTTCACCAGCGGCTCCACCTACCTGATCGTGGAGTTCCTGGACGACGACCTGGTGCACTTCGAGCTGGCCAACGGCACGTCGCCGGGCACCGGCTCGCCGCTGTTCACCACGCCGCAGATCGCCAAGACCGACTATCCGGGGCCGTCCAGCTTCAGCCAGTCGGGCGGCACGCTCACCACGGCGGGGATGAAGGTCGAGGTGACGGCCGGCACGCTGTGCGTGAAGGTGTCCGACCCCGTCCGGCTGCTGTACGAGGCGTGCCCGCGCAACCTGGCCCAGGCGTGGAAGGGGCTGACGGTCAGCAAGGCGTCGGCGCAGCACGCGTACGGGCTGGGTGAGCAGTTCTTCACCGGCGGCAGCGCGGACGGCGACTGGGTCGGCCGCACCCGCACCCCCGGCGGCCCGTACGGCAACGCGATGGCCTACGACGCCGACAACGGCCCGGTCGGCAACGCCCAGATCCCCGTCCTGTTCGCGGTCGGCGCCTCGAACCTGAACTACGGGCTGCTGCTCGACCAGGTCTACAAGCAGGAGTGGAACCTGACCGGCGACCCGTGGACGATCGACACCTGGGGCGACCAGCTCAGGTGGTACACGATGACCGGGCCCGACCTGCCCGACCTGCGCAAGGACTACATGGAGCTGACGGGCCGCCCGCCGGTGCCGCCGAAGAAGGCGTTCGGCCTGTGGGTGTCGGAGTTCGGCTACGACAACTGGGCCGAGATCGACAACCGGCTGTCCGGGCTGCGCGCCGCCGCGTTCCCGGTGGACGGCTTCGTCCTCGATTTGCCCTGGTTCGGCGGGGTGAGCGCCGGCTCCGACAACACCAGGATGGGCACCCTGGCCTGGGACACCGCCGCCTTCCCCAACCCGTCGGCCGCCATCGCCGACTACCAGGCGAACAAGGGCGTCGGGCTGATGACGATCGAGGAGTCCTACGTCGGCAAGAACCTGCCCGAGCACGCCGACCTCGCCTCGCGCGGCTATCTCGTGCGGGCCGGGTGCGCGGCGTGCGCGCCGGCGTACCTGACCGTCAACGACTGGTGGGGACGCGGCGGCATGATCGACTGGACGCAGAACGCGGCGGGCGACTACTGGCACACGCTCAAGCGCCAGCCGCTCATCGACGCCGGCGTGCAGGGTCACTGGCTCGACCTCGGCGAGCCCGAGATGTACGACGCGGGCGACTGGACCGCCGGCGTGCTGCCCGGCAAGCACGCCCACGCCGACTACCACAACGTCTACAACCTCAAGTGGGCCGAGAGCATCGCCCGCGGTTACGCGTCGGGGACGAAGCGCCCGTTCATGCTGGCCCGCTCCGGCGCGGCGGGCATGCAGCGGCACGGCGTGGCCATGTGGTCGGCCGACATCGGCTCCAAGCTGACCGCGCTCGCCCAGCAGCAGAACGCCCAGTTGCACATGTCGATGTCGGGCATCGACTACTACGGCTCCGACATCGGCGGCTTCCGCAGGGAGATGCTCAACTCCGACCTGAACGAGCTGTACACGCAGTGGTTCGCCAACGGCGCCTGGTTCGAGGTGCCCGTGCGCCCGCACACCGAGAACCTGTGCAACTGCGCGCAGACCTCCCCCGACAAGGTCGGCCACACCGCCAGCAACCTGGCCAACCTCCGGCAGCGCTACGAGCTGACCCCCTACTACTACTCGCTCGCTCACCGCGCCTACCTGCACGGCGAGCCCGTCGTGCCGCCGCCCGCGTACTACTACCAGAACGACCAGAACCTGCGCGAAGCCGGCCACGAGAAGCTGATCGGCCGTGACCTGCTCGTCGCCGTCGTGGCCGGCGCGGGCGAGCGCGAGCGGGACGTCTACCTGCCCGCCGGCATCTGGTACGACTACGCCTCCGGCGAGAAGCTGACCAGCACCGGCCAGTGGTTCACCGACCGGCCGCTGTGGGTGAACGGCGCGTTCCGGCTGCCGGCCTTCGCGCGGGCGGGCGCGATCCTGCCGAAGATGCACGTGGACGACAAGACGATGAACGTGACGGGCAAGCGCACCGACGCCACCACCAGGAACGAGCTCATCGCCCGCGTGTACCCCGGCGCGACGGCGACCAGCTTCACCCTGTACGAGGACGACGGCGCCTCCACCGCCTACCGGACGGGCGCCGTCCGCACCACCCAGATCAGCCAGCAGCTCACGGGCAGCTCGGCGACCGTCACGGTGGCCGCCGCCGGCGGCACCTACACGGGCGCTCCCGGCAGCAGGCAGAACGTCGTCGAGCTCGTCACCGACACCCAGGCGTCGGCCGTCACCCTCAACGGCAGCCCGCTGACCCAGCACGCCGGCAAGTCCGCCTTCGACGCGGCCACCAGCGGCTGGTACAACGCCGGCGGCAACCTGGTCGTCGCCAAGTCGGCCGCCACGTCCGTCACCACGGCCAAGTCGTTCGTGTTCACGCTCGGCCAGACGCCGGTGTCGGCCACCTTCACCTGCCACAACGGCACCACCACGCCCGGCCAGTCGGTCTACGCGGTCGGTAGCGCGCCGCAGCTCGGTGCCTGGTCGGTGGCCAGCGCCGTCAAGCTGTCGCCGACCGCCTACCCGACGTGGACGGGCACGATCGGCAAGCTCCCGCCCGGCGCCTCGGTCGAGTGGAAGTGCGTCAAACGGCAGGAGGCCGGCTTCCCCGACACGGCCGACCAGTGGCAGCCGGGCGGCAACAACGTCCTCACGACGCCGGCGAGCGGGAGCGCCGGCACCACCACCGGCACCTTCTGACCCAACGGACGCAAGCCGCGTGCAAGAGATCGTCAAGCCGCTCTTCCTACCGTCCTGGCAACGCAACTGGATCATGCCAGGGGGAGAAAGCATGAGACTGTCACTCAAGACCATGGGGACGCTGGCGCTCGGGGGCGCGCTGGCGGCGTCCCTGCTGAGCGCTCCGGCCGCGTCGGCTGCTCCGGCCGCGGCGCTACCGGGCTGCCCGGCGCCGCGGACGGCCAACGTCGACCACGGCACGGGCGTCATGAAGGGCACCTTCAACCTCAAGACCGCCCCGTACGCCGCGTGCGGCAACGTCGCCAGGCTCCGTGCGGGGCAGGTCCTCTACTTCCACTGCTGGACCCTGAACAGGTACGGCAAGCACTGGGTGTACGCCCGGGTCAAGGGCACCAGGACGTACGGGTGGATGAGCCTGGACAACCTGCGCTCGGTGAAGAACAGCCGCCCGACCTTCTGCCCGGGTGAGGACCACCGCTCCGAGGGCTGACCGGCCTGAGAAACGGCGGTACCGGCTCGCTGGTGCCGCCGTTTCCTCATGTCAGGCCGGGACCGGTCTGCGTCTACGGTCTGAGTGTGCTCACCTTGCCGGACATCCTCGCCGACGCGGAACGCGGACACCTGCCCGAGCCTGGCGCCGGGCCCACGATCGTCCCGCAGCCCTCCCCTCGTGACGCGGGGGTCATCGCCTTCACCGCGCACAACGTCATCTGCGCCGACGTCGACGAGGGCTGGATCAGGTCCCGCCTCCCCGACGACGGCGACCTGTCGGCGCCGCTCAACCCGCCCTTCCTCCGGGCCCTGGAGGAACGCACGGGACGCCGGGTCGGCAACCTCGATCTGCTCGCCCTGGCCGAGCCCTGCGCCGGTGACCCGCCGATCGACCTGGCGGAGATCACGGACGCGGCGCATCCGCGCGTCCTGCGCGCCCACCGCTACCGCGACGACGTGCGCGTCTGGACCTGCCCGGGAGGGCTGCTGGTGCTGGGGCGGGGCGTCGCCGGCCGGTGGGAGGTCGCGATCGAGGTGGACGCGGGCCATCGGGGGGCCGGGCTGGGGCGGGCGCTGGCGCGTGCGGCCAGGCAGCTCGCCGCGCGCCCGCTGTGGGCGCAGATCGCGCCGGGGAACGCGGCGAGCGTCCGGGCGTTCCTCGCCGCCGGGTACGTGCCGGTGGGCGCGGAGGCGCTGCTCGTTCCGGACGTGGGGGGAAGCGACAGCCGCGGCTGATCATGGCATCGTGGGCGCATGGAAAAGGATCTCGTCCGTGGCGCGGCCGTCGGCCTGGCGGCGGGCCTCGTGCTGGCGCATCCGGTCGCGGAGACGTACCGTCCGGACGCGCTGGACTACGTGGCGCACATCAACGTGGTCCTGGCCGTGAGCGTGGTCGTCCCCGCCGGTTGGTTGCTCGCCCGCCTGCTGAGGATCACCCATCCCGTACGCGCCGCGCTCCTGGCCCCGCTTCTGTTACTGGTCGCCAAGAACGCGGCCGACCTCACCGTGACGAGCCCTTCCCCGGAGCTGGTCGCCTTCGCGTTCACCGCGCTGGCGGTCTTCAGCTACGCGACCGCCGCGGCGCTGACGGCCACGACGTCGCGCCTGCCCCGGGGCGTCGCGGCCGCCGCCGTGTCCGTGTGCGTGATCGCGTCCGCCACGGTCCAGCAGCAGCGGGACGAGGCCATGGACCGGCGGTTCCGCGAGGAGCTGACCGCCCTCTACGCCGCGTCCCTCCCCCTGGTGGTGCCGGAGGAGGTGCCCGGCCGCACGCTCGCGCACGTGTGGACGATCTCCGACGAGGTTCTGGCCCTGGACTACGCCGTGAACCGCGCGAGCGAGCCCGACGTGTTCGTGCAGATCTCGACCGGGGACCCGGCGGCGAGCTGCGCGGAGTGGGTGCGGGAGAGCGCGGACGGCTGCGAGCGCCTGGCGGCGGATCGATGGCTGGTCACCATGGGCGCCAGGATGGTGCTGTTCACCACCTCGGGGAAGCACCTCGTCGAGGTGGACTCGGCCGCCCTGACCCGCGACGACCTCCTCACCGCGGGCGGCGCGCTGCGCCCGGTCACCGCGGGATACCTGGCCGCCCTGTCCTGACCCGCGTCACGACGGCGACGAGCAGCCCGAGCGCGCCGTACGCCGCGCCGAGCAGGCTGGTGGCCGCCCATCCGGCGGTGGCGTAGGCCCAGGTGGTGGTGATCGCGCCGAGCGCGGAGCCGAGCGAGTAGAACGCCATGTACGCGCCGATGACGCTGCTGCTGCGGCCGGGCCTGGCGGTGGTGAGCAGGTGCTGGCTGCTGACGTGGACGGCCTGCACGGCGAAGTCGAGGACGATCACCCCGGCGGCCAGCAGCCACAACGACCACCCCGCCTGAGCGAGGAGCAGCCACGAAGCCGTGAGCAGGGCCAGCGCCCATCCGGTCACCGGGAACGCCCACCCCCGATCGGCCCACCGGCCCGCCCGGGCCGCGCCCAGCGCTCCCGCGAGCCCGGCGAGTCCGAACAGCCCGATCTCGGTGCTGCCGAAGTGCCACGGTGCCGCTCCGAGCGGGAGCGCGAGCCCGCTCCACAACGTCCCGAAGGAGGCGAACAGGAAGAACGCGACCAGCCCCCGGCCGAGAAGGAGCCGGTCACCGGCGATCAGGCGGCCCAGTGACGACAGCAGTTCCCCGTACCTGGCCCGGGGGCGGTGCGGGTCGGCGGCGAGGGTGTGCCGGGCGGCGAGCGCGAGCAGCGCGCAGAGCCCGGCGATGACCAGGTAGACCGCCCGCCACCCGGCCAGCTCGCCCAGCGTGCCGGCGACGATGCGCACGCCGAGGATGCCCACGACGACGCCGGAGGTGACCGTCCCGATGTTGCGGCCCCGTTCGCCTGGCGGTGAGACGGCGGCGACGTAGGCCACCGCGATCTGCACGACCACCGCGGACAGCCCCGCCACCGCCATCCCGGCGATCGCCACGCCACCCTGACCCGCGGTGGCGGCGACGACCGCGCCCGCTCCGGTGAGCAGCAGGTGGACCGTGATGAGCCTGCGCCGGTCGAACAGGTCGCCGAGCGGGACGAGCAGCACCAGCCCCGCCAGATAGCCGATCTGCCCGGCGGCGACCAGCCGGCCCAGCGCCGCCCGTCCGAGCCCGAGGTCCTGGCCCGCGGCCTCCAGGACGGGCTGGATGCCGTAGACGGCCGACACCGCCACCGCGCACACCATCGCGAGCACGGCCCGCTGCCTTCCGGTCATCCCTGACACCCTCCGATAGGTTTCGATTCGCAACCTAATCGACGCTAGGGCATAATGGTTTCAGTTTGCAACTCACCTTGAAGGGGGCCTGGTGGACGTCACGCTCGCCGAGGGAAGCGCCTGGACCGACCCGGCCTGCCCGGTGGCGCGAGCCGTCGATCTGGTGGGCGACCGGTGGAGCCTGCTGATCATCCGCGACGCGATGGACGGGGCGACCACGTTCACCGAGTTCCGCCGGCGGCTCGGGATCGCCCGCAACATCCTCACCGACCGGCTGCGCAGGCTCGTCGAGCAGGGCATCCTCGACAGGATCGCCGACGACGGCGACGGCAGGCGGCACGCCTACCGGCTCACCGCGGCCGGGCAGGACCTGTTCACGGCCGTCGTGGCGCTGCGGCAGTGGGGCGAGCGGCACGCCTTCGCCCCTGGCGAGCCGCACTCCGTCCTGCTCGACGGTCAGGGCAGGGAGGTCGCCGAGCTGCACCCGCTCGGCCAGGACGGCACGCCGCTGTCCGCCGGCGCGTCACACGTCCGCAAGATCGAGAGCTGAGAGGCTCCGCAGCAACGCAGCGCCGGGCCGCGGGAACGTCCTGCTGAGCCCTGCAGGGCCGAGGCCGGGCACGGGCGTGCCGAACCGGCGGGCCAGGTCGCCCATGACGGCCCGCGCCGCGGCGGCGTCCGGCACCCCGGAACGCACCACGTCGTGGACGCGGGCCTCGAACGGATCCCACGCCCCGTACGGCGCCCCCGGCTCGTCGAGCGCGAAGATCCGGCGGGCCCGGCCGACGTGGTGTATCAGGCCGTCGAGCCGCGGCAGATGCGCGACGAGCAGCAGCTCCGTCGCGGAACGGCGGCTGATCTCGATCATCCCGGGGTCGCCGTCGACCAGGATGGTGCGCCGGTACGTGCCGCCGTCCACCGCCTCGACGGCCGGCGTCGCGCGGGCGGACAGGTGCCGCAGGGCGTCCGCGAAGTCGAGCGTCCCGTCGTGGGCTAGCCTGACGGCCAGCCCGCCGTCTGCCCGCAGCCGGTCGGCGGCCCGCCGACGCGCCCGCAGCTCGCGCGGCGTGGCACGGAACACCTCGGCCAGGACGCGGTTGAGCTGCCGCACGCTGCCGAACCCCGCCGCGAACGCGATGTCGGCCACCCGCAGATCGGTGTCGTCGAGCAGCCGGCGGGCGAAGTGCGCGCGCCGCGATCGGGCGAGCTGGTCGGCCGTCACCCCGGCGTACTGGAGGAAGACGCGCCGCAGGTGCCGCGGCGACACGCCGAGCCGGTCGGCGAGGCTGCCCTCGGTCGCGTCGTCCAGCGCGCCGCCCGCGATCAGCCGCACGCCCCGGCACACCAGCTCCGGCATGCCGTCGGCCGCCGCGAGGTCGCGCCGGTACGGGCGGCAGCGGTGGCAGGCGCGGAACCCGGCCGCCTCCGCGGCGGCGGCGAAGGGGAAGCGGGTGGTGTTCGCGGGGAGGGGGCGGGCCGGGCAGTCGTCGCGGCAGTAGATGCCGGTGGTGCGGACGGCGCCGACTGCGTTCATCGCTCCAGCATGGCACCGGGCGGGGTGCGGGGCCGAGTTTGACCGAATATGGCCAGATTCGGCGGCAGGGGGGCCGTGAGAATCGGGGCGTCCATCATCCGCAGGAAGGTCGCCGCGATGAGCTCCGTATCGAACAAGCAACTCGTCATCGACGCGTGGAAGGTCTTCGCCACCCGCGACGCCGCCCAGGTGCGCGCCGTCTTCGCGCCCGACGCGGAATGGCTCGCCCCGGCGGGCAACGCCACGTCGCTCGCCCTCGACGGGACACACCACCTCATCGGCCGGGAGCGGATCGTGCGCTTCCTGAGCGAAGAGTTCTCGACGGTGTTCGTCGATGACGTGTCGCTGCGGTTCGGCGGCTTCCACGCCGATGGGGACGTGGTGGTGGTCGAGATGCGGTTGCTGGCGACGCTGAGCCATGGTGGGCCTTACGACAACGAGTACTGTTTCGTGTTCGAGCTGGAGTCCGGGTTGATCAAGCGGGTCCGCGAGTACATGGACACGCAGCGGGGTGCGGCGTGGTTCCGTTCGCCCGCTCCGGCTCGACGATGAGTTCCTCCTGGAGGAGGTGACGTGGCGATGCTGAGCGGCATGATCGCCTTCGCGATCGCTTCTCTGCTGGTGTCCATGATGCCGGGCCCCACCACGGTGGTGATCCTGCGGCAGACCATCCGCGCGGGCCGTCCGGCGGGGGTGGCGACCGTGCTGGGCAACGAGACCGGCTGGCTGGTGTGGTGCCTGGCCGCCGCGTTCGGCCTGTCGGCGCTGCTGCTCGTCTCCGAGGTCGCCTTCGACGTGATGCGGATCGCCGGCGCGATCGTGCTGGTCTGGTTCGGCGGGCGGATGTTGTGGCAGGCGCGCCGCGGCTCCGGGGGCGGCTCCGTCGAGGACGTGGCCGCGCCCGCCATGCCCTCGCTGTGGAGCTGCTACCGGTCCGGCCTGCTGACCAACCTGGCCAACCCGAAGGCCGGGGTGTTCGCGCTGTCGTTCCTGCCGCAGTTCGTGCCCGAGGGCGCTCCGGCGTTGCCGATGCTGCTGCTCCTGGCCGTGGCCTCGGCCGTCATCGACCTGGCGTGGTACTTGGGGGTGGTGCGGCTGGTCGGCGCGGCCGAACGGTTCCTGCGGCGGCCCGCCGTGCGGCGCTGCCTGGAGTACGTGTCGGGAACGCTGCTGATCGGCCTGGCGGTCCGGCTCGCCCTGACGAGCAAGCCCTGATCAGCGGCACATCCCGTCGATGAGGTCGGAGAAGTGCGGGAACTCCTCCTGCGCGGCGGCCACGATCTCGGCGGGCGGACGGCCGCGGCCGGGCGCGTACCGCTCGGCGATCGCGCGGAAGGCCTCGTTCGGCTCCGCCGACGCGCCGGGGTCGTTGGCCGCCTCGCCGGGGCCCAGACCGGCGGCGAACAGCCACAGGAGGTCGCCGAGGTCCCGGGCGATCACGTCGCGCTCCCCCTCGGAGCCGATGTGCACCACGGGCTGGCCGGTGATCTCCGCGCCCGGTCTCGTCAGCCAGAAGCCGGTGTAGTCGCCCGCCCCGGTGGTGCCGAAGAAGCGGAACTCCCCGCCGTCCACCCCGGGGTTGCCGGTCCACAGGCGCCACCACCACGCCGTCCGGTCGGGGGCCTCGAACTGGGGGTAGAGCTGGAAGTCGCAGCCACGGTCCTCGTCCGTCTCCTCGTCGTACTCCCACTCGAAGCCGATCCCGGCCACTTCGGCGAGGGCCGCGGGGAGTGCGAGGTCTGCAGTCGTGTCCGCCACGACGAAGAGATTAGCGCCTGCGGCGGGTTCCTTCCGGCGTGAGGGTGAAGGCGCTACGTTTGACTTCACAGGCTAATGGCATTAGCCTCAGGGCTACTGAATTGAGCCTGGAGGTAGAGATGACCGAGTTTCTCACCGTCGACGGTGGACGGCTGGCGTACGACGTGACAGGGCAAGGCCCCCTGATCGTGCTGGCCCACGGCATGGGCAACGGCCGCAGCGCCTTTCGCCACCTGACCCCCCTGCTGACCGACGCCGGCTACCGCGTCGCCGCCCTGGACATCCGCGGCCACGGCGAGTCGAGCACCGGCTGGCCCTCCTACACGCGCACCGACGTGGCCGGCGACCTCGCCGCGCTGATCCGGCACCTGGGCGGGCCGGCCGTGGTGGTGGGTCACTCGTTCTCCGGCGGGGCCGCGACCATCGTGGCGGCGCGGCACCCCGAGCTGGTCAGCGCCATCGTGGAGCTGGGCCCGTTCACGCGGGCGCAGAAGATCGACGTGGGCGGGCTGCTGAGCAACTCCCGGCACCGCAAGGGGATGCTGCGGCTGATGGGCGCCGCGATCTTCAAGAGCACCGGCCTGTGGAAGAGCTACCTGGACGTCGCCTACCCCGGCGTCAAGCCCGCCGACTACACCGCGTACGTCACCGCCCTCGAAGCCGACCTGCGCCGGCCCGGCCGGATGGCCGTGGTGGCCACGATGGGGCAGTCGGCGCCGGCCGACGCGGGCGAGCACCTGGCGGGCGTCCGCTCCCCCGCGCTGATCGTGATGGGCGCGCAGGACCCCGACTGGGCCGACCCCGAGGCCGAGGCGAACGGCATCGTGGCGGGCATGGCGCCCGGCGTGGGCAGCGTCGTCATGATCGAGGGGGCGGGTCACTACCCGCACGCGCAGTACCCCGCCGAGGTCGCGCGGGCGATCCTCGGGTTCCTGAAGAAGTGACCGGCGAGAGACGAGAAGGGGGCTGTGGATGGCCAGAGCGGCGTTGTCCCGTGAAGCCGTGGTGGAGATCGCGCTCGGGCTGGTGGACGAGGAGGGGGAGCCGGGGCTGACGCTGTCGGCGGTGGCCGCGCGGGCGGGCGTGGCCACCCCGTCCCTCTACAAACACGTGCGCAACCTCGCCGAGCTGCGCGAGCTGCTCTCCGTGCGGATCATGAGCGAGATGGCGGACGAGACGAGCGCCGCCGTGCTCGGCAGGTCGGGCGGCGAGGCGGTCCGGGCGCTGATGGAGAGCTGGCGCGGGTACGTCCTGCGCCACCCGCGCCGCTACTCGGCCCTGCTGCAGACGCCCGATCCCGGCCTGGCGCAGGCGCAGGCGCGGCTGGTGGGCATCGTGCTGGCGGCGCTGCGGGCGTACGGGATGAGCGACGCGGAGGCGATCCACGCGGCGCGCTGCATCCGGGCGGCGATGCACGGGTTCTCGGTGCTGGAGGCCGGCGGCGGGTTCGGGCTGCCGGAGGACGTGGACGAGTCGTACGACCTGCTGATCGACGTGGTGACCTCGGGGCTGGGCAAGGGGTCACGGTAGGGAACACCCCACCCCGGGAGGCTGGCAGGCGTGACTGATCTCGGGTGATCTTCACGCCACAGTGGAGTCATGTCGAAACTGCTCGCCGCCGCCGTCGCCGGCGTTCTGATCCTCGCCCCTGTGGCTCCCGCTCTCGCCGCCGCCTCCTCGCCGCGGTCCGCTCTCGACCTGCTCGTCGAGGAGGACGGCATGGCGGGTGCGCTGAGCCAGGTGCGTGCCGTGGACGGCACGAGCGTGACCCTGCGTGCCGGCACCGCGCGGCGGGGCACCGGCAGGCCGATGGCCGGCCCCGAGGGCCGCTTCCGGATCGCCAGCATGAGCAAGCCGATCATCGCCGTGACCGTGCTGCGGCTGGCCGAGCAGAGGAAGCTCGACCTGGCCGCGCCGGTGGAGCGGTATCTGCCCGGCGTGCTGCGCGGCACGGGGGACGGTGCGGCGATCGACGGGCGCAGGATCACGGTGCGGATGTTGCTGCAGCAGACCAGCGGCCTGCCCGAGTTCCTCGACGCGATCGAGTGGAAGGAGCCGTTCCCGAACTTCCTGCGGGTGGCGCTGTCGCGCGAGCCCACGGCGCGCGGCTCGTTCGCCTATGCCAACACGAACTACCTGGTTCTCGGCATGGTCGTGACCGAGGTGACCGGCAAGGACTTCCGGCGGGCGAGCCGGGAGCTGGTGCTGGAGCCGTACGGGATGCGGGACACGTACTGGCCGGTCAAGGGCGACTACGGCATCCGCGGCCCGCACGCCCACACCTACGGGGTGCATCCGGCGCGCCCGCAGGACGGCGAGGTGGATCTGACCGACCGGCTGCCCACGTACGCGTTCGGGCCCAGCGGCGGCCTGGTCTCCAGCCCGCGCGACCTCAACCGGTTCTGGAGCAGAGCCCCGCTGGGCGCGTTGACGGCCGAGACGGTGCCGGTCGAGGAGGAGGGCTGGCCGGCGGGCGCCCGGTACGGCTACGGGGTGGCGCGGATGGAGTCGGGCTGCGGCCAGGTGTACTTCGGCGCCGGTGACATGCCGGGGGCCGCGGTGTTCAGCGGCAGGAACCGGGCCGGGCGCGCGGCGACCGTGTACGTCACGGGCGTCCCGCGGAACCGGCAGCACCTGATCGGGGCCTTCATCGCGGCCATGTGCGGTCGCTAGCCGACCCACCGGTGGTAGGCGTCCACGTCGACGTTGCTGCCGCAGACGACGGTGACGACGTTCCGTCCGGCGAACCGGTCGCGGTCCTCCAGGATCGCCGCGACGCCCAGCGCGGCCGACGGCTCGACGACGAGGCCGGCGTGGCCGAGGAGCAGCCGCATCCCGGCGATGATCGACTCCTCGCGGACGAGGACGGCGTCGTCGGCGACCAGGAGCAGGTCGTCGAGCACGGCCGGGATGGGGCGGCGGCCCGCGACGCCGTCGGCGATGGTGTCGGTGGAGTCGGTGGTGACGACCTGCCGCTTGTGGAAGGAGTACGTCATCGCCGGCGCGCCCAGCGGCTGCACGCAGATCACCTCGACGCCCGGCGCGAGGTCCTTCATGACGTGCCCGATGCCGGTGGCCATCGCCCCGCCGCCGAGAGCGATCAGGACGGTGTCGAACGGCGTCTTCGCCAGGCTTTCGACCAGTTCGAGGCCGATGGTGGCGGCGCCCTCGCAGGTCTCGAGGTCCAGGCTGTCCTCGACCAGCCGGATGCCGTCGCGGCGGGCGATCTCCGACGCCCGGTCGCGGGCCTGGTCGAAGTCGCCGTCCACCAGCTCCAGCCGGGCGCCGAACGCGCGGATGCGGTCGAGCTTGGCCACGGGCGCGAAGCGGGACGCCACGACGGTGACGTCGAGCCCGCGTCCGCGGCCCGACCAGGCGAGGGCCTGGCCGAGGTTGCCCGCGCTGGCGCACACGGCGGCTCGCGAGCCGCTCGCGGCCAGTTCGCTAGCGATCACCTCGGTGCCCCGGCCCTTGAAGCTGCGGACCGGGTTCGCCGTTTCGAGCTTGACGCTCACGGCGCACCCCAGCTCGGGGTCCAGCGTCTCGCAGCGGTACAGGGGGGAGTCGAGGAAGAGGGGGTCGATCGACCGGCGGGCCGCCCGGATCCGCTCGGTGTCGAGACGCGTCTGCTGCACGGCACCAGACCCTAACAGCCCCGCCCGCGCCTCGAACGTCCGAGGCGACCGGCGCCTGACCGCCGCGCCCGCACCGCTCCAGGTGACCGTCGCATCAGGCGTCCCAGGTGACCGGCAGGCTCTTGACCCCGTAGACGTCCGCGGTCTCCGGCCGCAGCGCCACCTGCTCGGCCGGCACGGCCAGGCGCAGCGTGGGGAAGCGGGCGAGCAGCGCGGTGAACGCGACGCGCATCTCGACGCGGGCGAGCTGCTGGCCCAGGCACTGGTGGATGCCGTGCCCGAACGCCAGGTGGCCGCCCTCCTGCCGGCTCAGGTCGAGCACGTGCGGGTCGGCGTGACGCCCGGGGTCGCGGTTGGCGGTGTTGTACGACAGGATGACCGTCGTCCCCGCCTTGATCGTCTGGCCGCCCAGCTCGACGTCCTCCAGCGCGATCCGCTGGGACTGCTTGACGACGGTGAGGTAGCGCAGCAGCTCCTCCACGGCCGGCTCGGCGAGCCCGGGGTCGGCGCGCAGCGCGGCGAGCTGCTCCGGGTTGCGCAGCAGCGCGAACGTGCCCAGCGCCAGCATGTTCGTGGTGGTGTCGAGCCCGGCCGCCAGCAGGATGAGGCTGACGCCCCGCAGCTCCTCGTCGGTCAGGTCGCTGTCGGTGAGGTCGCTGAGCACGTCGTCGGTGGGGTCGGCGCGCTTGGCGGCGACGAGCCGGCCGAGGTAGGTCTGCACCGCGGTGTAGGCGGCGTACAGCTCCTCGTCGCTGGTCTCGCCGCTCATGAACTTGTCGACGTTCTCCTGGAAGGAGTCGCGGTCCTCGTACGGCACGCCGAGCAGCTCGCAGATGACGATGGCGGGGATGGGCTTGGCGAACGCGGTCACCAGGTCGGCTCCGGGCCCGGCCTTGTCCATGGCGTCCAGGCATTCGGCGGTGATCTGCTCCACGCGCTCGGTGAGCAGCCGCATCCGCCGCACGGTGAACTTGCCGACCAGCGGCTTGCGGTAGCGGCTGTGCTGGGGGTCGTCCATGAGCAGGAACTCGCCGGGCGCGGCGGGCGGCACCTCGATGTCGCCGTAGTCGACCAGCGGGTGCTGCTTCATCAGCTCCTTGCGCGAGCTGAACCGCGGGTCGGCCAGCACCGCCCGCACCAGGTCGAAGCCGGTGACGAGCCAGCCCTGGTGCCCGCTGGGGAAGGGGAAGCGGCTGATGGGGCCGTGCTCGCGCGCCTCGACGAGCTCCTTGGGCGGGTCGAACGGGCATCCTGCGGCCCGCTCGGCCGGCATCGTCGTCAGGGTGTAGGGGGATTCAGTCATGGTGGTCCTCGTCCGGCGAAGTCAGGTGCTGCTCAGCCTTCCTGACGGCGCTGACATGAGGCCGTCATCGCGCTGACACGACATCCATAACCGAGGCTTATGGATGCGATCACAACTAGCTGTTGGACTTCTAGATCCGTTCTCGGCAGGCTGGAGACGACCCCAACACGACATTGGAGAAACCACCATGAGCGAGAAGGCCATGCGGCCGGAGGACATCACCCGGCTGTTCGTCGAACGTTCCAACGCCGGGGACGCGGCCGGGGTGGCCGCGCTCTACGAGGAGGACGCGGTGCTCGCCTACCCGCCGGGCAGCCGGACCGTGGGCCGGGCCGCCATCCAGGCGCTCTGGGAGAAGGTGCTGGCCAACCGGCCGCGCTTCGAGGCCGAGGAGCCGCTGCCGACCCTGGTCAGCGGCGACCTCGCGCTCACCTCGACCCCGCCGAGAGACGGGGCCGGGGCCAGGGCGCAGGTCGTGCGCCGCCAGCCGGACGGGAGCTGGCTGCGCGTCCTCGACCAGCCCGAGTTCGTCACCCCGCCCCGCTGACCCTTAGATAGTCACCCCGGGCGGCTGACCCCTCAGCCCGCCGCGAGCGTGGTCTCGGCCAGTTCGCGCCAGTCCCGCTCCCGGCCGGCCCGCACCGCCTCGGCGTACGCGCTCTCGCCGAGGCGGCCACGCGCCTCCTCGGCGATCCTGGCGGCGTCCGGCTGCGAGCGGTCCACGGTGCCGCGCACGCCCTCGCTCGCCGCGAGCAGCCGTACGGCCTGCTCGTCCTCTCCCCTGCGCAGGGCCAGGTCCGCGATCCCGATCAGCATCTCGGCGATCAGCGGCGGGAACGCGTGGTCCACGACGGTCTCGAACGCCGCCGCCCGGTGGGCGCGCGACTCCTCCAGGTCGTCGGTGAGGTAGCCGTACAGGTTCAGGGCTCCGGCGCCGACCCCCTCGCCCAGCTCCGTGTGGACCAGGATGCCCTGCACGGTCGCCAGGTGCTGCCGCGCCTGCTCCGGCTCGCCACGCCAGCGCGCCAGGTGCGCCTTGGCCATCTCCAGCTGGGCGAGCGCGTCCGGCCAGGTGATCCCGCCCGCGCCCAGTTGCGCCCCCTCCAGTGCGGACGCGCTGGAGCGCTCGTCGCCCAGCAGCCAGTAGAGCTGGGCCTGCCGCGCCCGCAGGACCACCACTTCCTCGGTCGCGCCCAGCTCGCTCAGCGCCACCACCGCCTCGTCGTAGAAGGCGCAGGCGCGGGAGAACTCGCCGCGCATGGCGAGCCGGTCGGCCAGGAACATCAGCGCCAGCGAGATCCCCCACCGGTCGCCCAGCGTCCTGAACTCGGCGAGGGCGATCTCGGCGTCGGTGTCGACGTCGGTCTCGTCGCCGCTGAGCGACAGCCGCAGCCGGCCGCGGGCGAGCCGCGCCTGCGCCCGCACCCACGGGTCGTCGGCGGCGATGAGCGGTTCGAAGGCGGGCAGGAACTCCGTCGGCCCCTGCAACATCCGCTCCAGCGGCACGACGAACCCGAGCAGCGGGCCGCTGGACCCGCCACTGCGCTGGATGTAGCGGTGCGCCTCCTGGATCCACTCGCGCGCTGTGAACTGGTCGCCGTACCCGGACGTCACGAACACCGTCACGATCGTGTACGCCAGCGCCCGCACCTCGTCGGGCACCTCGCCCTCCAGCGAGGCCGCCGCGATGCTCAGCTCCGTGCCCTCGGCCCTGTCGCCGCCGAGGTACCAGGACCAGCCGGCCGCGCCGACCAGCCGCATCGCCTCCAGGGCCCATCCCTCGGCGATCGCGCCGCGCAGCGCCACCACGATGTTGTCGTGCTCGGCCGCGAGCCTGGCCATCCACTCCAGTTGCTCGGCCCGCCGCAGGTGCGGCTCGGCCGTCTCCGACAGCTCGGTGAAGTACGCCAGGTGCGCCCGCCGCGCCGGCTCGCTCTCGCCCGCCTCGGCGAGCCGGTCCGCCGCGTACTCCCTGATGGTGTCGAGCATCCGGTAACGCGGCGCGCCCGCGCCGTCCTCCAGCAGCAGCGACTTCTCGATCAGCGCGGTCAGCACGTCGAGGACGAGCTCCCCGGCGAACACCTCGCCCCCGCACACCCGCTCGGCCGCCTCCAGGCTGGCCCCGCCGGAGAACACCGACAGCCGCCGCAGCACGCCGCGCTCGGCCTCGCTCAACAGGTCCCAGCTCCAGTCGACGACCGCGCGCAGCGTCTTGTGCCGGGGCAGCGCCGTACGGCTGCCGCTGGTCAGCAGGCGGAAGCGGTCGTCGAGCCGGCGCGCGAGCTGATCCACCGACATGGTGCGCAGCCGCGCGGCGGCCAGCTCGATGGCCAGCGGGATCCCGTCGAGCGCGGCGCAGATCCGCGCCATGGCCGCCAGGGTCGCGGGGTCGGAGCCGATGTCCTTGCGCACCAGCTCGGCCCGGTCGCGCAGCAGCCGCACCGCGGGCGAGGCCAGCACGTCGGCGGGCGCGGCGCCCTTCTCCGGCAGCGCCAGCGGCTCGACCTGCCACAACACCTCGCCGGTGATGCCCAGCGGCTCCCTGCTCGTGGCCAGGATGCGCAGCCTGCGGCACTCGCCCAGCAGCCGGTCCGTGAACTCCGCCGCCGCCTCGATGACGTGCTCGCAGTTGTCCAGCACCAGCAGGATCGCGCGCTCCCGCACCGCGGCGATCAGCCGGTCCATCGTGTCGCCGCCGCGCGCGTTGCCGAGCAGCCCCTGGTCGCGCAGGCCGATCGCGGTCAGCGCCGCCTGCGCCAGCTCGCCACCGGCCCGTACCGAGGCCAGCTCCACCAGCCACGCGCCGTCCGGCAGCTCGCCGAGCATGGTCCGCGCCGTCTCGGCGGCGAGCCTGGTCTTGCCGGAACCGCCCGGCCCCGTCAGCGTGACCAGGCGGTGCTTGACGGCCAGCCCGGCGACCGTGGAGACGTCCTCCTCCTTGCCGACGAAGCTCGTCAGCTCGGCGCGCAGGTTCGTCCTGCCGCTGTCCGCGCGCTCGCCCAGCTCGCCGCGGAGCAACGCGGTGTGCAGCGCCGACAGCTCCGCCGACGGGTCGGCGCCCAGCTCGTCGGCCAGCCGCTCCCTGGTGCGCTGGTACAGCGTCAGCGCCTCGTTGCCGCGCCCGGCCTCGGCCAGCGCCCGCATCAGCGCGGCCACGAAGCCTTCCCGCAGCGGGTACGTCGCCACCAGCTCCGTCAGCTCGGAGACCATCTCCGAGCCGCGTCCGAGACGGATGTCGGCGTCCACCCGGTCGCTGAGCGCGGCGACGTGCAGCTCGTTGAGCCGCGCGACCACGGCGTCGAACGCCTCGCTGTCGCGCAGCGCGATGTCCGCCATGGCCGGGCCGCGCCACAGCGCCAGCGCCGGCCGCAGCAGCTCCGCCCGCGCCGCCGGCTCCGCCGCCCGGGCCTGGCTGACGAGCTGCTCGAAGCGGCACACGTCCACGTCATCGGCGGCGACCGCCAGCCGGTACCCGCCGGACTCCGCCTCGATCACGCCGTCCGGCAGCACCCTGCGCAGCCGCGACACCAGCGCTTGCAGGGCGTTCACCTCGTCCGAGGGCGGCTGCTCGCCCCAGATCCAGTCGACCAGCCTCGACCGCGTGACGATCCGCCCAGGCTCGAGAGCCAGCACGGCCAGCAGGGCCCGCAGCCGCGCCCCGGGAACCTCAACCGGGGCCCCGTCACCGTTCCGGACCTCGAACGGCCCAAGCAATCCAACTCGCACGACGGCAATTGTGCCGAAGTATGGCGACGCCGACGAATCGGCTGGCCGGTGCGGTCAGCGTGCCGCGTACCGGAGGCCGTGATGCCCAGGCCCGCCACCGGCTCGCGCAGGCTCTGCCACACCTGCGGAGGCTCTGCCACAACGCCCGCGCCCACAGCCCGCCGATCAGCACCGTCATCGGCGCGCCCATGCCGAACGGGCCGGATTCCCGGTCGTGCGGCAGCGTCAGCCGGCGCGGCGGCGCGTGTAGGTTGTGGTGATGTCCACGCTGGGGGTCTTACCAGGCCGGTCGCGGATGGCCGCCGGCGTCGTCACCGCCGTCCTGCTGGCCGTCCTGACCGGCTCCGCCGGCGGGCTGACGGGTGCCCGCCCGTACGACCTCGGCTGCCCCGCCTGGACGCAGCGGCAGCGCGGCCTCGACGGCACGCGGGCGCAGGACCGCGAGCGGGCCTTCCTCTGCCTGGTACGGGACGCGGGCGGGCCGATGTTCCCCGCGGGCGAGCCCGACCGGGCCCTCCTGGCGCGCGGCAGGGCCCTGTGCGCCCAGCCGGGCTGGCGCAGAGCCGACGAGTGGCTGCGCAGCGGGGACTTCACGATCAACCTGCACGGCCTGGACAGCGCGCTGGTGTTCCTGTGCCCCGACGAGGTCGGCGGCGCGGACCTGCGCCCCTCGGACGAGCGGCTGGCCGCCGACGAGGCGGACTATGTCGCCGCGAGCAACGCCGCCTGCCGCGACCCGTGGCCCCGGGTGCGGGCCCGCGAGCAGGGGACGGCCGCGTACTTCACCTCGGAGAGCGGCGGCTACCACCTCGCCGACGACCGGGACCCGGACAACGAGGACGGCGTCGACCACGACCACGACGGGCTGCTGGCGGCCGAGGAGACCGGGGTGGCCGTCCGGACGATCACCGGACGGGGCCTCTGCGTGACCGTCAAGGCGTTCGGCGAGGCTCCGCCGCTTCGGCTCAAGGGGTGGCAGGAGGTGGCCGAGGTGGGCGTCGCCAGCCGCAGCGGCCGGCTGACGGTGCCGGTGTTGCGGCCGGGCGGCGAGGTAGGGGCCGGGCAGGCGCTGCCGAACCTGGCGATCGACGGGCGAGGACACTACCGGGTGCGCGTGTACGCGCGGGCCGATGAGGACAGCGTCGGCCTGCTGCCCGCCGAGTGGCATCTGATCGTGGTCTATCCCGGGCGCTCCAAGAAAGAGGTCGTCCACCGATCATGAGGGCTGCAGCCGCCGTGCAAGCGGCGCCTGATCCACTACCGCCGTAAGCACGGGCCAGGCGGCCCGCCACTCAGCGGGAGGAAAAGCAAGGATGGGATCGACCGTCTTCGGGACGCTCGCCGTGATCGCGTCGATCGTCGGCGTGGTGCTGTTCGTCAGGTTGCGGCGCAAGCCGGAGACGCGGGCCGGGGCGTACGTCAGCGCCACGTTCCTGTTCCTCGGCGCGGGGGTGCTCACGATGGGGTCCCTCTCGTTCGCGAGCCTGGAGTCGGCCGCGCTGCGGACGTTCACCGCGCAGGAGCGGGCGGCGGCGGTGCCGTGCGACGCGACGGTCCTGGGGGCCGAGCAGACGTCGAACAAGCAGAACGGCCGCTACATCTGGCTGCTGCGGCTGCGCGTCACCCCTCAGTCGGGCAGCCCGTACGACATCGAGCGCACCACCCGGCTCACCTCGTCCATGGGGGAACGCCTGGAGAAGGGCGGCGTGGTGCTGCCCTGCCTGGTGGCGCGCGCCGACCACACGCGCATCGAGATCGCGGCACTGGCCTGACTCAGGTCGCGGCCGTGACCTGGCCGTTCTCGCGGACGCAGGCGTCGATGACGGCCGCGAGCAGCCCGGGGAAGCGGCCGTCGAGATCACCGGGCCGCAAGCTGTTGATCTTGGTGGTGCCCTCGTAGCGCTGCCGGATGATGCCCGCCTCCCGCAGCACGTTGAAGTGATGGGTGGCCGTCGATCGGGAGACGGGCAGGTCGAAGGTCCCGCAACTGAGGTCGCGCCCCGCGACGGCGAGCTGAGCGATCATCGAGCGGCGCACGGGGTCGGCGACCGCTTCGAGGAACTGCTGCAGGGTGACCTCGGCGGCCGGGGGGTTGTCCACGGTGCGCGGGCTGGTCTTCGGGCGGGCCACGCGGCTCTCCTCCTCGGGCGGTCAGGGCTGGCACGCCATGCTACGACGGCCGTCGCGGGCCTGCGTCACCTCGCGGGCGGCTGCAGGACGAGCGTGCCGCTGCCGGTGTCGAGCTCGGCCGTCGTGCCGAGGGGGACGGCGTGCGGGTCGGCTCCGTGGCCGAGCTCCAGGCCGCCGAGCACGGGGACGCCCAGCGGAACCAGCCGGTCGCGCAGCACGTCGATGAGGTTCCAGCCCCGGTCCGTGTAGTCCTCGAACCCGGGGAAGCGGCCCAGCGCGACCCCGCGCAGCCCTTCGAGCGCCCCTGACCGGATGAGCTGGGTGAGCTGCCGGTCGATCTGGCCGATCCCGACGGTGCGTTCGGCCTCGATCAGCAGGATCGCCCCGTCCAGGCGGGGCAGCCCCGCGCCCGCCATCCCGGCCATCGAGCCGAGGTGCCCGCCCATGAGGTAGCCGGTGGCGCGGCCCGGCACCTCGGCGGCCACCGACATGAGGTGCGGGTTGCGGCGCCGCACCGAGGGTTCTGTGCTGGTGAGCAGGTGCTTGACGGTGGCGACGGCGTTCTCGCCGACCAGGCAGCCGTGGATGACGGGCACCCGGCAGCCGTGCCAGATGGCCAGGTGCAGGTACGTGATGTCGCTGAAGCCGACGAGCGGCTTGGGGTCGGCGCGGATGGCGTCGAGGTCCAGCCCGTCGATGATCCGGTAGGCGCCCGCGCCGCCCCTGGTGGTGACGACGGCCCGGATCTCGGGGTCGGCGAAGGCGGCGTTGAGGTCGGCGAGCCGGTCCGCGTCGTGCCCCGCCATGTAGCCCCGCTGGTCCAGGACGTGCGCGCCGACCTTCACCGCCAGCCCCAAGCCTCGCAGGACTCCGATGAGGTCCGCCACCGAGGCGGCGTCGGGGAAGCTGGCCGGGGAGACGATGCCGACGTGGTCGCCGGCCCGCAGCCGGGGCCAGGTGGTTCCGGGAGTGTTCGATGCGGTCAACGTGGCTCCTGTTCCGTGTCGGAGGACAGCAGTGTGCAACGATCGCGCGGCGGGTGTGGCGCGTCACCGGCCGCTGGACGCTTGCGCGGCCGGGGGTGGCCCTGGAGCATCTCCTTGCCGACGCGCGCCGACGTCCCGGGAGTGCCCCTGTGATCACCGACGATCTCTTCGAGCCGGAACTCGTCCTCTGGGAGGCCTTTCCGGCAGCGCGCCCCGTGGACCTGCCCGGCGCCCCCGTCCGGGCGGAGACCATCGCGCGCCTGCTGCTCGGCGCCCAGGAGCGCGTGCCGGGGCGGACGCCCGGCGTGCACCTGTCAGGAGCCAGGATCACCGGCAGGCTGGACCTGTCGCACGCCGAGGTGCAGCATCCGCTGATCCTGAACGGGTGCGAGTTCGAGGAGGCGCCCGTGCTGACCGGGGCCCGCACCGGGCCGGTCGAGCTCACCGGCTCGCGGCTGCCCGGTCTGCGGGCCGCCGACGCGGTGGTCGGCGGGGGCCTGCGGCTGGAGGGGTGCGTGTTCGACGGCCCGGTCCTGCTCGGCGGCGCGCACGTGGCCGGGACGCTGGACCTGGGCGGCGCGGCGATCCACGCGGATCCGGGCCTGAGCGCCGACGGCCTCGTCGTGGACAGGGACCTGCTGTGCGCGAACGCCGTCGTCCACGGGGAGTTACGCGTCGCGGGCGCCAGGATCGGCGGAACGCTGACCCTCGACGGCGCGCGGGCCGGGCTGCCGGGCGGCCGGGCCCTCACCGCCGAGGGGATCGTCGTGGACGGCGGGCTGCTGTGCCGTGACGGCTTCCGCTCGTACGGCGAGCTGAACGTGCAGGACGCCCGGGTGGGACGCGGATGCGCGTTCAGCGGAGCCCGGCTGTCGAACCCCGGCGGCGTGGCCATGAACGGGGAGCGGCTCACCGTCGAGGGCGCCCTGCTGCTGAACGACGGCTTCACCGCCGAGGGCGAGGTCCTCCTGCGCGCCGCCCACGTGTCCGGGCAGCTCTCCCTGGCCCAGGCGAGCCTCGCCGGCCCGACGGGACGCGCGCTCAACGCGCCGCTGATGGAGATCGGCAGCGGGCTGCGCGCCACCCCGGCCTTCACGGCGGCGGGAGAGGTGTTCCTCGACTCCACACAGGTGCGCGGATCCGTCAACTTCGACGGCGGGAGGCTCTCCAGCCCGGGGGCGACGGCGCTGTCCCTGCGGCGGCTGGGCGTCACCGGCAGGCTGAGCTGCGGCGAGGGCTTCACCGCCGACGGCGAGGTCCTGCTCGTCACCGCCAAGGTCGAGGGCAGCATGGAGTTCCATGGGGCCACGATCCGCAACCCCGCCGGGCGGGCGCTGACGCTGTGGGAGGTGGTCGTGGGCGGCGGGGTCGACTGCTGCGAGGGGTTCACGGCCGAGGGGGCCGTCTCGATCAGGAACGCCCGGATCGCCGCCACGCTCTGCTTCGCCGAGACCACCGTCGACGGCGACCTCCACCTGCGTGGCGTCGAGGCGGCGACGCTGAGGATCGGGCCGGAGACGGTGCTGCTGCGCGCCGCCGACCTGCGGCACACCCGGGTCGGGGTGCTCGACGACGTCCCGGACAGGTGGCCGGCCGACCTGCGGATGAACGGCTTCACCTACGACAGCCTGGAGACGCCCCTGCCCGTCCAGGATCGGCTCGGCTGGCTGGGCGGGCAGGCCTACCAGCCGCAGCCGTACGAGCAACTGGCCGCCGTCTACCGCAGGCACGGGCACGACGAGGCCGCCCGTGACGTGCTGCTGGCCAAGCAGCGCAGGCTGCGGGCGGGGCAGCGGCTCGGGGCGCGGGTGTGGGGGCACCTTCAGGACTGGACCGTCGGGTACGGCTACCGGCCGCTGCGGGCGGCGCTGTGGCTGGCGGCCCTGCTCGTCGTGGGCACGCTGGTGTTCGGCCTCCAGCAGCCGCCCGCGCTCAAGCCCGGTGAGGCGCCCGCCTTCAACGCGTTCCTCTACACGCTGGATCTGCTGCTGCCGATCATCGGCTTCGGGCAGGAGGGCGCGTTCGGGCCTCGTGGGTGGCAGCAGTGGTTCGCCGCGGCGCTGATCGCGGCGGGGTGGATCCTCGCGACGACCATCCTGGCCGGTCTCACCCGCGCCCTGTCCCGCCAGTGACCCGGGTCATCGTTGGCGGCGCAGCCCCCGCAGGAAGGACCAGAGCGGGGATCGGGCCGGCTTGCCCGCGGCCTCGTCCGAGACAGGCGGCTGCGGGGCGGGCGTCTCGTCGGGGCCGCGCCGCGCCGGCGCCGGCGCCTGGGCCAGCTCGTACTGGACGGGCAGCGACCGCAGCGCCCGCATGAACGGCGAGGGCCGCCACGGCAACTGGTCGGCCGGGAGCGCCAGCTTCACCTTGGACAGCCGCTTGAACAGCCGGTGCACGGCGATGACGGTGATCCGGGTGGCCAGGAGCTGCCCGAGGCAGTTGTGCGGCCCCGCGCCCCACGCGAGGTGGGCCCGGGTGGTGCGGATGGCGTGCCAGTCGATCGCGCCGGCGAAGCGCGGGTCCTGGTGGGCGGCGGCGACGGAGAGCATCACGGGGTCGCCGGCGGCGATGGTGTAGTTGCCGAGCTTCACGTCCGTCAGCGCGTACCGGAAGGTGAGGTTGGCCATCGGCGGGTTGAGCAGGGCGACCCTGTTGACCGTCTCGTCGATGGCCCCCACCGACAGGCTCTCGCGCACGTCGGGGTTGGCGGCGACCTCGACGACCACGTTGCAGACCAGGCTGGCGGTGAAGTCGAGCAGGCCGGGCAGCATGAGCAGCTCGCGGGCCAGCTCGTCCTGGGTGATGTCCGGCTTGGCGTCGATCATGTGGGACGGCAGGTCGTCGCCCGGCGTCCGGCGCTT
Source organism: Nonomuraea monospora (assembly GCF_039531895.1). NCBI lineage: Bacteria > Bacillati > Actinomycetota > Actinomycetes > Streptosporangiales > Streptosporangiaceae > Nonomuraea > Nonomuraea monospora. Next base: position 14,629 of record NZ_BAAAQX010000041.1, on the reverse strand, counting down.
GGCCTCGGCCAGCTCGGTCATGGCGGCGTACAGGCGCTCGAAGGCCGCGGCGGCGTCCGGGCCTGCGTCGATCATGCGCCAGATGTCCATGACGACGTCCTCGCCGCGGGCGGCGGGGAAGCCGAGCATGCGGTTGGCGACCATGAGCGGGAGCGGGCGCGCGTACTGGGCGGCCAGGTCGGCCACGCCCGTGGCGCCGCCTTCGGCCAGCACGGCGATGAGGTCGTCGGCGTACTGCGCGACGGCCTGCTCCAGTTGCTGCGCCTGGGGGTGGCCGTGGTTCTGGAACGGGGCCAGCGCGGCCGTCCAGGCGTTGCGCAGCTCGCGCTGGGCGGCGCCTTCCTGGAACGTCGAGTTGTTGACCGCGAAGACGGGGTGCAGAGGCCAGTCGGCCGGGACGCGGCCCGTCGCGTGGGCCTTCCACCGGTCCAGGCGCTTGCTCCAGACGCCCCCAGAGTTCTGCAGGACGCGGAGCACCTCCTCGTACCCCAGGACGAACCAGACCGGCACCCCGAGAAGGTCGACCGGCGCGACGGGCCCGTAGATCTTGCGCAGTCTCTCGTGCACCTGCGCGGGGTTCGCGTCGTAGTCCCTGGTCAGCAGTGGCTCGGCGGACGCCGGTGCCGGGGAGGCGGGGGGCTGCTGGGGCCACGGGCCTTGGGTCACGTGCTGAACTACCTCTCTGCTCGCTGCTCCGCCGTCACCTCGTCATGGATCATGAACGAGTGACACGCTCTGGGAGCTTACGGCTGTTTCACGCAAAAGGTGTGCAGCACCACGAATTGTAACCATAGGCGGCGTGATCTCGGCGGCGCGGTTAGGGTCGAGCGCATGAAACCTGAGGAGATCCCCCTCTTGCATGCTCTCGGCACGCCGACGATCTCGCCCGACGGGAAGCATGCGATCGTCGCCGTCACCAGACCCGATCTCGACGCCGACGAGTACCGGGGCGGCCTGTGGCTGGTTGCGTCGGACGGCTCCGCCGAGCCGCGCCGCCTGACGGGAGGCCCGAACGACGCCGACCCCGCCTACTCTCCCGACGGCGCGTGGCTGGCCTTCGTCCGGGGCGGCGACGGCGCCAAGCCGCAGCTCTACGTGATGCCGACCGGCGGCGGCGAGCCGCGCAAGGTGACCGGCCAGCCGCTCGGCGTCGGCTCCCCCGCGTGGAGCCCCGACTCGCGGCGGCTGGCGTTCGTCGCGCGCGTGCCCGAGGAGGGCAGGTACGGCGACGGCGACCCCGGCAAGGAACGGCCGCGCCGCATCACCGGCTTGCAGTTCCGGCGCGACAACCTGGGCTTCTTCATCGACCGGCGCGCGCACGTCTTCGTCGTGGACCCGTTCGCCGACGACCCCTCCCCCGCCCAGGTGACCGAGGGGGACTTCGACCACGGCGAGGTGACCTGGAGTCCGGACGGCTCGCTGCTGGCGTTCGTGGCCGCCCGCCACGACGAGCGCGACAGCACGCTCACCAGCGACGTGTGGGTGAGCGCCCCCGACGGCTCGGGCCTGCGCCGGGTGACCGCCACCGACCTCGCCGTGGCCGCGCCGCGCTTCACCCCGGACGGCGACGCCGTGTGCTTCCTCGGCTCGGACACCGGCTCCGACGGCCGCAAGCTGGTCTGCCGCAACCTGGGGCTCTGGCTGGCGCCGCTCGGCGGGGGCGCGGCGCGCCGCCTCACTGACGAGGAGCGCTTCCACGTCGCCGAGAGCTCCTACGCCCCCACGGCCGGCGGCGTGCTCGTCACCGTGGAGAACCGGGGGGCCAAGGACCTGCTGCGGGTGCCGTACGCGGGCACGGAGCCGGACGTCCTGATCGGCGGCCCGCGCGAGGTCACCGCCGTCGCGCACGCGGCGGGCGTCACCGTCGCGACCGTCGCGGACGCCCGCACGCCCGGCGAGCTGGTCGCGCTGCGCGAGGACGGCGAGACCGCCCTCACCTCCTTCGGCCGCGACCTGGACGTGCTGCCCATCGAGGAGGTCACCGGCACGGCCCCCGACGGCTACCCGGTGCACGGCTGGATCGTCCGCCCGGCGGGCGAGGGCCCGCACCCGGTGCTGCTGATGATCCACGGCGGCCCCTTCACGCAGTACGGCTGGCACGTCTTCGACGAGGCGCAGGTCTACGCCTCGGCCGGGTACGCGGTCGTCATGGGCAACCCGCGCGGTTCGTCCGGCTACGGCCAGGCGCACGGCCGGCACATCCTCGGCGACGTCGGCCGCCTGTCGGCCGTGGACCTGCTGACGCTGCTGGACGCCGCGCTGGCCACCGGCGGCCTGGACGCCTCCCGCGCCGGCGTGCTGGGCGGCTCGCACGGCGGCTTCATGACCACGTGGCTGGCCGCTCACCACGGCGAGCGGTTCAGGGCGGCGATCAGCGAGCGCGCGCTCAACGCGATCGACAGCTTCCACGGCAGCAGCGACATCGGCTGGTCGTTCACCCGCGACCTGTACGGCGAGGACCCGGCGAGCTGGGTGGAGCAGGCCCCGCTCACGCACGCCGACAAGATCGAGATCCCGTTCCTGATCATCCACTCGGAGCACGACTGGCGGTGCCCGGTGGAGCAGGCGCAGCGGCTGTTCGTCAAGCTGCGGCTGCGCGGGGTGGAGACCGAGATGCTGCTGTTCCCCGGGGAGGGCCACGAGCTGTCCCGCTCCGGCCTGCCCAGCCACCGGGTCGCCCGCTTCGAGGCCGTCCTCGACTGGTGGGGCCGCCACCTCTGACCCCGTCCTCTACGGTGGTCCCATGAACATCTGCGTCTTCCTGTCGGCCGCCGACCTGCCCGAGACCTACACCCGTCCCGCCCGCGAGTTCGCCGAGCTGATCGGCAAGGGCGGGCACACGCTGGTCTGGGGAGGCTCCGACGTGGGCCTGATGAAGGTGATGGCCGACGGGGTGCACGCGGCAGGCGGGCGGCTGATGGGCGTCTCGGTGGACTTCCTGGTGCACAAGGTGCGCCGCGGCGTGGACGACATGGTCGTCGCGGGGGACCTCGCCGAGCGCAAGAGGCTGCTGCTGGAGAAGGCCGACGCGGTGGTCATCATGGTGGGGGGCACGGGCACCCTGGACGAGGCCACCGAGATCCTGGAGCTGAAGAAGCACGGGCGGACGGACAAGCCCGTGGTGCTGTTGAACACGGCGGGGTTCTACGACGGGCTCAAGGAGCAGTTCCGGCGGATGGAGGACGAGGGGTTCCTGCCTCGTCCCCTTACCGACCTGGTGTTCTTCGCCGAGGAGCCCGTGGGGGCGATGGCTTATCTGGAGGAGTCGCTCGGCATGCGCTGAGCCTCCGCCGTGACCGCCTCGCGGACGGCGGGGGCGATCTCCTGGCCCCAGCGGGCCAGCGTGGTCGCGTCCACGGCGCCGTGACCGGCGGCGAAGAGCGTGAAGCCCGACGCGCCGTGCTCCACCACCGCCGAGGTCAGCTCCTCGACCCACTGCCCGGCGGAGCCGCCGACCCACCGCCCCGCACCGTCGCGGGTGGCGGGCAGCGGCCGGTCGGTGATCCGCCCGGGCAGGTTGAAGACGGTGCGGATCTCGCGCGGATCGCGCCCCACCGACGCCGCCGCCTCGTCGATGACCGGCCGGGAGGAACGGTAGCGCTCGCTGAGCCAGTCGGCCGCGTGGCCCGGGATCCAGCCGTCGGCCACCCGGCCGGTGGCGGCCAGGGACTTGGGCCCGACCGAGCCGGTCCACACGGGCGGCGCGGCGACGGGCGCGGGCTCGATCTGGTGCACCTGGTAGTGGACGCCCTCGAACGTGACCGGAGGCCCACCGCCGGACAGCAGCTTGACCAGGACGATCGCCTCCTCGAAGGCGTCAACGGCGTCGCCGGGGGCCAGCTTCTGCACGCCCATGTCGGCGATGCGGTCCCACAGCCCGCCCGCGCCCATGCCGAGCACGACCCTGCCCTGCGACAGGGCCGACAAGGAGGTCACGGTCCTGGCCAGCATGGCGGGCGGCCGGGTCGGCAGGTTCGTCACGTTGGCGAAGCCGGTCAGGCGATTCGTCCGCCCGAGGACGAAGCCGAGCGCGGCGTAGGCGTCCAGGCGCCCGCCGATGTAGGGGTGGTCGGACAGGGTGAACAGGTCCAGCCCGTCACGGTCGGCCTGCTGGGTGAGGCGCAACAACTCGGGTATGTCGTCGAGCCCCGGGTGCGTGCCGAATCCGAAGACGACATCAGGTGCGGACATTGCTCCGCCTTTCACAAAAGGGTCGCAGTTCGTGTTACGAACCATATTAGTTCGTGACACGAACTGCAACCTCAGCGTTCCACGAACACCATGGGCACCTGGTTGTCCGCCACCACGCGGCCGAGCAGACCGGCCAGCGCGTCACGCTCCTCCGGGGCGAACCCCGCCATCAGCTCATCGACCCGGCGGCACGTCCGCGCGTAGAACTCATCGGCCAGCTTGGCCCCCCGCCGGGTCAGCCCCACCCGGACCGCGCGGGAGTCGTGCGGGTCAGGGCTGCGCTCCACCAGGCCGTTGCGCTCACTGCGGTCCACCAGGCCGGTCAGGCTCGACTTGGCCAGGCCCAGCACCGCGCCCAGCTCGCCCATGCCGTACGACTGCGCCATCAGGACGCACAACAACTGGCCCTGCTGCTGGGTCAGGCCGAACTCGCGGGCGGAGGCCTCGTACACGGCGTTCACCAGGAACGTGGACCGCACCAGCGCGACCACCGCGCCGATCGGGCCGTCGGCTTGCTCATTCACCGCCCAAGAATAGCAAAATTCGCGGCGCGAACTAACGTTGGCCCGCCTTGGGCCCGGGGTGGACGAGGGTGCTGTCGGCGATGTGCAGGACGGCGTCCGCGCCGTCGAGGGTCGCGGCGTCGAGCGGGAAGTAGCCGTACTGCTGCGGCCCCGTGCCGGTGCGGACGCGGGCGGTGCCGGGCAGGTCGGCCGCTGTGAACCCCCAGGTGGTGACCCGCGCCTGGAGGAGCCCTTCGAACGTGTCCGGCTCGGGCTCCGTGACGCCGATGGGCTCGCTCCGGCCCAGGCTTCCGGCGATGAAGGCGTACCGGTCGCCCAGCAGATGACCGGCCAGAGCGCCCGCGCCGATCCAGCGGAGGTCCAGGTCGGCTGCGCTCATGGTGGTGATGGACTTCTGCAGATGCGCGTTGTGCGCGTGGACCAGGGTCCGGCCGCGACCGGCCTCTGTGGTGCGGATGTCGAGGAGGTTCTGGGCCATGAGCGCGTCCCGGGTGGCCGACAGGCGGGTGATTCGCTCGTTCCGTTCGAGGGGCACTGCGGCCTGCTTGTGGTAGCGGAGCAGGCCGAGGCCGGCCATGAGGTACGTCCTGGCCCTGAGCCATGCGGCGCGTGAGGTCGCTTGCGGCTCGGCGCGTGAGGTCGCATCCGGCTCGGCGCGTGAGGGCGCTTGCGGCTCGTGGGTGTGCAGGGCGGTGAGCAGGTCTGCGGCGATGGCGCGCAGGCGTCGGGCCTCGGGGCTGTCGCCGGGCGACATGGCCGGGTCCATGATCGCCTCGGTACGGCTCCAGCGTTCGTCGTCGCCCGCGACGCCCGCGATGTCGAGGTCGAGCCCCAGGTGGTCGCGGGCGTGTTCGAGGTAGCGCCGCGGGCTGGGCGCGTTGAAGTTCTCCGTGGACGCGTCGAAACCGTGCAGAGCCAGCCGCTGCTCCGGCGGCCGGTTCCGGTTGTACTCGCGCATCCAGATGAGGAGCTCCCTGTTGGTCTCCTTGGCGCCCCAGCCGTGGGAGAAGCCCTCGTTCAGCGCGGTGTCGAGGTCGCCGACGCCCTCCCGTACGTAGTCGTCGGCGGTGAGCGCGGCCACGCGGTCGATCTCGAGGGCGATCGACCGGAAGCCACGCTCGGCCAGCCGGGCGAACAGCTCGTTGCGGAGCCGTCCGAAGGCGGGCACCGTGTGGGTCGGCTCACCGACCGCCAGCAGGTCGCATGACGGGGTGATGAAGTCGCTGATGTCCTGACTCATGTGTGTAAATCGTATCGCTGAAACGTCGATGGAGACTTCGGCAGCGGCATGCCTGGTGGCGGGCGGAGAAGTCTCAAACGAGCAGGCCTCCCGCCGACATGAGGCGGGCGGAGCCGGAGCGGGCGCGTGCAGCACTTTCGGGCCCCCTCGGAGGTCCTGCAGCCGGGGGTCCATACCGAACACGGCGTCGCGAGATTTGACGTGCTCGTTGTCATGCGCGCGCAGAGCATCGACGTCCATGGGACGGATCGCCTCTCGGGCCGCGACCCTCGAGCGCGGCGCGGGCGCGGCAGCCCTCGCCGTCTAGCTCCCCATGTTTCGTATCGTGTAACGTCGTTTCCAATGTCCGGCGCAGGGAAGGGACGTTCATGGGGCCTCATCCGCACGGCTGGTGGATCGTCCTGCACCTGGTGCTGTTCGTCTTCTGGCTCGGCGGCGACCTGGGCGTGTTCTACTCCAGCAGGTTCGTCCTCGATCCGGCGTCCACACCCCAGGCGCGAACCACCGCGTTGCGGATCATGAGCGGCCTCGACCTCGGGCCTAAGATCTGCCTGGTGCTCTTCCTGCCCAGCGGGGTCACGCTGATGGCGCTGGAGCCGCACGGGGCCGAGCTGTTCGGGGTGCGGCTGTTCCCGCTCTGGTCGGTGGTGCTGGTGTGGGTGTTCGCGCTGGGGTGGCTGGCGCTGACGGTGGCCGATCATCGTACGCACGGGCGGTTCCCGGTGGTGCGGCGGGCCGACTGGGCGATCCGGCTGGGGCTCGTCGCCGTGATCGCCTGCTCCGCCGTCTACACGCTGGTCGCCTCGCGGCCGTTCGGGGTCGAGACCAACCCTCGGTGGCTGGGCGCCAAGCTGCTGCTGTACGCGCTGACCATCGCGGCCGGGCTGGGCATCCGGCTCAAGTTGCGCGCGTTCGGGCCCGCGTTCGCGGCGTTGCACACGTCCGGGTCGACGCCCGAGGTGGAGCGTACATTGCGCGGCTCCGTGGACGGCTGTCTACCGTATGTGTGGACGATCTGGGCCGGGGTGCTGGGGGCCGCCGTGCTGGGAGTGCTGAAACCGGGCGCGACACTCTGACCCGTATCGGCGGGTGCGGGGTCAGCCGTGGTAGCCGAGCCGGGCCGACAGGCGGGCCGCCGTTTCCAGGAGGGGCTGTGCCACCTGCTGCATGTGCGGCTTGAAGCGGGTGGCGGGCCCCGCGACGCTCACGGCCGCGATCACCAGCCCGTCGTGGTCGAAGATCGGCGCGGCGACGGACGCGGCCCCCTCCTGACGCTCGCCGAGCGAGGTGGCGTACCCCCGGCGCCGGACGGTGGCGAGCTCGGCGCGCAGCTTGTCGGGCTCGGTGATGGTCTTCGGGGTGAGGGCGTCGAGCGGGTGCCTGACCAGGTACGCCTCCACCTCCTCCGGCCGGAGGAAGGCGAGGATCGCCTTGGAGGAGCTGCCCGCGTGCAGCGGGTAGGGGATGCCGAGCGAGACCTCCATGCGCAGCTCCTGGGCGGGCACGGCCTGGTCGACGTACAGGCGGGTGTCGCCGCGCCGTACGGACAGGGTGACCGTCTCGGCCGTCTGCTGCGACAGGCGGCGCAGCTCGGGGCCGGCCATGGCGCGCAGGTCGGTGCGGGCCATGTAGGCGCGGCCGAGCGCGATGGCGGCGTGCCCGAGTGAGTAGCGCCTGGTGACGGGGTCGAGCGCGATGAGCTCGCGGCTGCGCAGGGCGGTGAGGATGCGGTGCACGGCCGCCTTGGTCAGGTCGAGCTCGGTGGCGATCTCGGTGACGCCCAGGTCGGGGCGGCTGCTGCGGCCGAACAGCAGCAGGACGTCCATCGCCCGCTCCACCGACGCGATGGAACGGCTCTGGCTCTCGGTCTCGGCTTGAGCGCTCACACGCGCAGTGTATTTCGGTGCGGGAAACGGTGTCACATTGACACTCAAGAGCCGACTCGTTACCTTCAGCGTTACAGCGTTTCCCATGTTGAAACAGCGAGGAGCAGTGGCGACTGACGGCGAGGCCTTCCGCGCGGTCATGGCGCAGTGGCCGAGCGGCGTGGTGATCGTGACCACCGGGGGCGGGGGCCGCTGGCACGGGATGACGGCCAGCGCCTTCTCCAGCGTGAGCCTCGACCCGCCGATGGTGCTGGTCTGCCTCGCGCGCGGCACCCGTACGCACGACCTCGTGAGCGGGCACGGCGCGTTCGCGGTGAGCATCCTCGGCAAGGACCAGGCGGTGCTCGGGAGCCGGTTCGCGGGGCCGGACGCCGACCGGTTCTCCGGGGCGGCCTGGCAGGCGGGGCGGACGGGGTCGCCTGTGCTGGCCGACGCCGTGGGGTGGCTGGACTGCCGGGTGGCGCACGCGTACCCGGGAGGGGATCACACGATCTTCGTCGGGACGGTGCTCGCCGCCGCGACGCCACGGCAGGTGCCGCCTGTGCTGTTTCATTCGCGGGCGTGGAGTCAACTCGCCGATCCGCTGCCGGAGCGGATCTCGGTCGCCGACACCGGGCTGGTCGCCGTGCTGCGGGCGCGGGGGTTCGCCGGGGGGCGGGTGGCGGCGCTGGCGCGGGGGTTGCGGTGCGCAGGGGTGCGGGTGCGGGTCTTCGACGGGTACGGGGACGCGCTGCGAGCCGGGGATCTCGACCCTGCGACGGCGTCCGGGCTGGTCGTCCAGGCCGGGCAGGTCGCGGACGTCGTGGCGGCCGGGGCGGGGGTGGTGGAGTTCCGCGCCTACGAGGCGGGTGCGGAGACAGGCGTGCTGGTGGGGGCGGCGCGGAGGGCGGGGTTGACGGTGGTGGCGCGGTTGCCTGACGCGTTCGCCACCGGCGGTGAGCGGCGCGTCGTGGCGGAGGTCGCCCGCCTGGCCGCGCTCGGCTGCGACGAGATCGCCCTGGAGGAGGGCAGGTCGCCCGCCACCCCCCTCCGGCTGCGGAAACTCCTGCAGGAGGCGGCCACCGTCGCGGGAGGCGCCGCGCTGAGGGTGGCGCTCAGGGAGCGGCACGGCATCGGCCTGGTGAACGCGCTGGTGGCGATGAAGAGCGGGGTGTGGCGGTTCGACGCCACGCTGGGCGGCGTGGACGGCGCGCTGCCCGCCGAGGACGTCCTGTTCCTGGCCGGGGAGCTGGAGGTGACCAGCACCGCGGACCGGGCCGCGCTGGTCGCGGGCGCGGCGGAGCTGGAGCGCTCCTGGGGCTCGGTGCTGCCGGGACGGACCTATCGATTCGCGGACCAAGCACACTGACGCACTGCGAAGGGGCGAACGTGACCGACACGCTGACGGGCGAACGGCTCGTCGACGACATGACCGAGGCCGAGCGCGACAGGGCGCGGCGCGTGGAGTCGGTGCTTCCCGCGCTGCGCGCCGCCGCCGCCAAGGCCGACGAACAGGCCCGCTTCCCGGTCGAGCACGTGGCGCTGCTGCGGGAGGCCGGGCTGCTCGGGCTGGTGGTGCCGCGCGAGTACGGCGGGCTCGGCGGGACGCTGCGCGACCTGGCGGCGGCCACGTACGCGATGGGCACCGCCTGCCCCTCGACCGCGCTGGCGTACTTCTTCCACAACACCAGCGCCTCGCGCGGCCTGCTGCCGCTGGAGGCGATCGAGGCGGGCCTGTTCACCGGCGAGGAGGTCCCGGTCGTGCGGGCCTTCGCCGGGAAGCTGCTGACCAGGATGGCCTCCGGCGCGTGGCTGGCGAACTTCGCCTCCGAGTCGGTCAAGAGCTCCGGCGCCAACATCACGATCGCCACCACCGCCCGCCGCGCTGAGGGAGGCTGGATCCTGGACGGCGAGAAGTCGTTCGGCTGCGCGACCGGGGTGGCCGACTACTACCTGACCACGGCCAAGCTGGAGGGGCACGAGACGGCCGACGGCCTGGTGACGTTCTTCGTGCCGCGTGACGCGCCCGGCGTCTCCGTCCGGGCGCCGTGGGACGGGCTCGGCATGCGCGCCACCGCGAACAACGGCATCCGGCTGGACGAGGTGTTCGTGCCCGACGGCGAGGCGCTCACGATCCCTGGCGCGTTCACCCGGATGTTGCGGATGAGCCGCGGCAGTTTCGTCGGCAACCAGCTCGCCATCGCGGCCGTCTACACCGGCTGCGCGCAGAACGTCTACGACGTGGTGATCGAGCAGCTCACCAGGAAGACGTTCGCCGACACCGGGCGGCCGATCGCCTCCTCCCCCATGCACCAGCAGCTCATCGGCGAGATGACCGTCCAGTTGGAGACCGCCTACCTGTGGTTGCGCAGGCAACTGCTGCTGGAGACGTCCGAGCCGCCGCCGCGTCCGAAGGCGGAGGTGTTCCGGCAGTGGCGTCTTGGCAAGGGGTCGGTGACGGAGTGCTGCTTCCAGGTGGCGCTGGGCGCGTTCAAGGCGTCCGGGACGTCGGGGGCGATGATGGGCGGCGTCGTCGGGCGGGCGCTGCGCGACCTGGCGATGGGGCTGGTGATGACCTTCCCGGCCGAACGCGGCCGGCTGGAGGTCGCCCAGCTCGTCACCCAGGACAAGGAGAACGAGCTGTTCGCCGTGGCGGACCGGTCATGATCCGCGACCTGGTGGACGGGGTGTGGGCGGACTGTACGGACGATCTCGGGTTCGACCTGGAGGACCCCGCCACGGGAGAGCCCAGGGGGCGGGCGCTGGGCTCGTCCGGGGAGCGGGTCGAGCGGGCGCTCGCGGCGGCGGCGCGCGTCCCGCTGCCGTGGGCGGCGGCCGGGCGGCGGGCCGAGCTGCTGGAGGCGGCGGCGGACGCGCTGGCCGGGCGGGTCGCGGAGATCGCCCGCCTGGAGTCGTACGCCACCGGGGTGCCCATCCGGCAGGCCACGGGGCTGGGCATGATCGTGCACGGGTCGTTCGCGCTCGCCGCCGCGCAGGTGCGGGCCGGGCTGCTGCTGTCGGTCAGGGACGGGGTGGAGGTGCACCGGCTGCCGTGGGGGCCCGCGCTCTGCCTCGTCCCGTGGAACGCGCCCGCGCCGATGGCCGCGCACAAGGCCGCCAGCGCGCTCGCCGCCGGCTGCCCGGTGATCGTCAAGGTCAGCGAGTACGCCCCCGACGGCACCCAGCTGCTGGCCGAGGTGCTGCACGAGGTGCTGCCGCCCGGCGTCTTCCAGCTCGTCCACGGCGGCCCGCGCACCGGCGCGCTGCTCGCCGCGGACCCGCGGATCGCCGCCGTGTCGTTCACCGGCGGCCTCGCGGGCGGCCGGTCGGTCGCCGCCGCGTGCGCGGCCGGCCTGCGCCCCGCCCAGCTCGAACTGGGCGGCAACAACCCGCTGATCGTCATGCCGGACGCGGAGACCGGGGCCGCCGCCGACGCCGCCGCCCGGCTGCTCACCACGCTCAACGGGCAGTGGTGCCGGGCGCTGGGGCGGCTCGTCGTGCCGCGCGAACGGCTCGGCGACCTGGTGGCGGCCACCGGGGAGCGGCTGACCGCCCTGCGGGCCGGGGATCCGCTGGCGGAGGAGACGGAGTTCGGGCCGCTCGTGCACTCCAGGCAGGTGCGTCGGGTGCGGGAGGCCGTGGCCGGTGCGGGAGGGCGCGCGGTCTCCTACGGAACGGTGCCGGACAAGGGGAACTTCCTGGCGCCGACGCTGATCACCGGGGCCGACCTGGCCGATGAGGTGTTCGGGCCGGTCGCCGCCGTGGTGCCGTACGACACCGTGGAGGAGGCGGTGGCGGTGGCCAACGCGACGCCGTACGGGCTGGAGGGGTATGTGGTGGGCGGGGACGAGGAGCGGGCGCTCGCGGTCGCCCGGCAGGTCAGGGCCGGTGAGGTGAAGGTCAACGGGGCCAGTGTGATGAGCCTGCACCTGTTCACGCCGCGGCCCGCCTGGGGGTTGTCGGGGGTGGGTGAGGAGGGGACGGCGGAGAGCGTCCTGTTCTTCACGGGGGCTCGGGTGGTCGGAGTGGAGCGGACCTCGTGAGGCGGGTGGGCGTGGGCGTGGTGGGGTGCGCGGCGGTCGGGGCGGGGTTGTGAGGCGGGTGCTCGTGGCCGGGGCCGGGCCCGTGGGGCTGGCGGCGGCGCTGACGCTGGCGCGGGGCGGGGTGCCGGTGACCGTGCTGGAGGCCGGGGACGGGCTGGCGGCGGAGTCGCGGGCGTCCACGTTCCATCCGCCGACGCTGGAGATGCTGGCCTCGCTCGGCGTGCTGGACGAGCTGATGGCGCGCGGCCTGGTCGCCCGCACCTTCCAGTACCGCGACCGCCGCGGCGGCCCCATCGCCACCCTCGACCTGGCCGTGCTGGCCGGGGACACGCCGTACCCGTTCCGCGTGCAGTGCGAGCAGAGCAAGCTCACCCCGATCCTGCGTGAGCACGTCGAGCGGCTCGGCGGTGAGGTGCTGTTCAGGCAGGAGGTCGCGCGGGTCGACGCCGAGGGCGACGGGGTGCGGGTGACGACCGGGCGCGGCGGGAGCTTCGCGGGCGACTGGCTGATCGGCGCCGACGGCGCGCACTCCGCCGTGCGGCGCTCCCTCGGCATCCCCTTCGAGGGGCTCACCTATCCCGAGCGTTTCCTGGTCGCGTCCGTCCGCGAGGACCTGGAGGCGATGCTGCCTGGCCTCGCGCCGATCAACTACGTGTTCGATCCGGACGAGTGGCTCGTCCTCCTGCGCACCCCCGACCACTGGCGGGTGCTGCTGCCCACGCCGGACGGCAGCGCCGACGAGCGGGAGCTGGCCCGGCTTCCCGGACGGCTGCGCGCGGTCGCCGACCCCGGCCGGGACTGGGACGTCGCGCACGCCTCGCTGTACCGGGTGCACCAGCGGGTGGCGGCGCGGTTCATGGACGGGCGGGTGTTGCTGGCGGGTGACGCGGCGCACGTGAACAATCCGCTGGGCGGGCTCGGCATGAACAGCGGCATCCACGACGCGGTGCTGATGGCGTCCTCGCTGGTGAACGGGGCCGCGACGGACAACCGTCCGGCCATCGGCGCGCCGGACGGCGCGGTGAGCGACGCGCTTGTCGATGCGGCGGGCGGCGGGGCGGGCGGCGATGCGGCCCTCGGGGCGGTGGCCGGGTTGGGCGTCGGGGCGGTGGCTGGGCGGAGGCGGGAGGTGGCGCTGGGGCATGTGCAGGCGATCAGCCACGGCAACTGGGCGAGGATGCGCTCCCCCGGCAGGCACGACGAGCTGCGCGCCCTGGCGGCCGACCCGGCGGCGGCGCGGGCGTACCTGCTGCGCGCCTGCCTGATCTCGTCCCTGCGGCCATGATCACCAAGGAGAACCCGGCGCGGACCACCGAGGTGGTGGGCGTGCTGCCGATCACCGGCCCCGCCGGGGTCGACGCGGCCGTCAGGCGGGCCGAGGCCGCGCGCCGCGACTGGTCGGCGCACCCGATCACCGGCCGCATCGCGGCGCTGCGGCGTGGTGCGGCGGCGATCGCGGGCCGGGCGGAGGAGCTGGCGGTGCTGCTGGCCAGGGAGTCGGGCAAGCCGCTGGCCGACTGCCGGGGTGAGATCGGGTTCGCGCTGGCGTACCTGGAGTGGGTGTGCGAGCGGGCGCCGGACGTGCTGGCGGAGCAGGTGGCCGACGACGGGGCGGGGCGGCTGGTGACGCGGCGCAGACCGTACGGCGTGGTGGCCTGCGTGACCCCGTGGAACGCCCCCGTGATCCTCACCATGACCAAGCTGGCCCCCGCGCTCGCGGCCGGGAACACCTCCGTCGTCAAGCCGTCGCCGCTCGCCCCGCTGACGGCCGGCGAGGTGGCCGCGGCGCTACCGCACGTCGAGGTCGTGCACGGCGGCGCGGAGACCGGGCAGGCGCTCGTCACCCATCCCCTCGTCCGCAAGGTGGCCTTCACCGGCGGCGACGCGGCGGGCCGGGCGATCGCGGCGGCGGCCGGGGCGATGCTGACGCCGTCGGTGCTGGAGCTGGGCGGCAACGATCCCGCCGTGCTCCTGCCGGACTTCGCGCTGACGCCGGACGACTACGAGCGGCTGGTGATGGCCTCGTTCGCGACCAGCGGGCAGGTGTGCATGGCGGCCAAGCGGCTGTACGTGCCGCGGCGGCGGGCCGGGGAGTTCATGGAGGCGTACGTGGCGGCTGCCGAGCGGATCCTCCTGGTGGGCGACCCGCTCGCGCCCGGTGTCACCATGGGGCCGGTGATCTCCGGCGAGGCCGCCGCCAGGGTTCGGGAGCTGGCCTGGGGGCGAGGGATGGCGGTGCCGCTGGGGCGGGCCACCGGGGACCTCAGTGCCGGATATTTCGTGACTCCTGTGCTGGTGGCCGAGCTGGCGGATGACGATCCGCTGGTGGTCACGGAGCAGTTCGGGCCCGCCGTGCCGCTGCTGGTGTACGACGGCGAGGAGGAGGTCGTGAGCCGGGCCAACGCCAGCGAGCTGGGGCTGGGCGCGTCGGTGTGGTCGGGGGACGAGGAGCGGGCGTTCGCCGTGGCGGGGCGGCTGGAGGCGGGGTTCGTCTTCGTCAACACGCACAACAGGACCGGGATGTCGCTGCGCGCGCCGTTCGGCGGGGTCAAGCGGAGCGGGTACGGGCGGGAGTACGGGGAGGAGGGGTTGCTGGAGTACGTGCAGACGGCGGTGACGCATGCGCCGGCGGCCTTTCGTCCCGGGGGTTCCGGGATGTCCGCCACCGCCTACCCGGATCGCACCTGAGCCACCCCGCCGCCGGTGGGTCGCCGCTGGGCCGCCACCGCGCCGCCGCCGGGCCGCCGCGGGGCCGCCGCCGGGCCG
>NZ_BAAAQX010000040.1:0-127146 GCF_039531895.1 Nonomuraea monospora | reverse complement strand
CGCCGCCCACGCCACACATCCCGATCGGTTCGCCAGCGGCGGTCTGCCAACCCCGCCCGACCTGCCCGGCCCCGCCTGGATCAACAAGCCCAAGACCAACGAACCGAAGGACGCCACAGAGAAGACGACACAGAATTAGCCCAGCTCAACTGCCTTGATCAAATTGACAGGTTCCGCTTCGCGCGAAGCAGCTCAGGCTGAGAGCCCGGAGGGAGTGGCCCTTCAAGGTCCCAGCTCAACCCCTGCGTGTGCCGTTTCGTCGGTCAAGTACTCGGATCAAACGGCCAGTCACTAGGTGCGGGGATACCTAGAGTTGCCCCGTGATGGAATGGGATCCCCGGCTCTACAAGTGGGAGCAGATAGCCAACCTGGTCGCTGAGCGCATCGCGGACGGCACGTACCCGGCCCTGACTCTCATCTCCGAGGTGAAGCTGCAGGAGGAGTTCGACGTGGCGCGAGTGACGGTGCGAAAGGCGATGGAGGCACTGCGAGAACGTGGGCTGATCACCACTAAGCCGGGCAAGGGCTCTATCGTGGCCCCGCAGGAGTGATGCTCGATCTCTCGCAAACCCATCTGAAGCGACGGAGCCCGTGAGTTGCGTGATGACCAGTCTGCGGGCTCTGGGGTGTACCGCTACTATCAGCGCCTTCTCAAGAATCACTGGCTAGGGAACGGCGCCTGCTGGACCGTCGTCGTTCCCGACGATGGACAGCCGATCACGCTCACCGAGATCGGCGAACGACTGAGCGGCGGCGCGAGTCAGGTGGCTCATGAGCTGGCGCGTCCCGTGGACGCCTATCCGGGCGAGGCCGCCTGGGCGATGCTGGTGGGCCGGTCCGGCTCGGTGACCGAGTTGTTCGAGTATGGCTTCCACGGCGCCTTCCCTCCAGTGCTACCGCGTCTCAGCGTCGGCGCCCGTGCCTACAGCGTCTACTGGAACGCGAACGCCGGCAATCACATCGCCTTCGCGGCCGACGGGGAGATGCTGCTCGCGGTCGATGCGATGTATCCGGAGCGTTGGGTGCACGAGCCGAATGTCGGGCGCTGGCCGGAGTTGACGGCCATGGCGCCGCATTTCAGGTGGAGGAATGGGAAGAGCTGGCGAGCGGCGGCGCTGGCGACGATCGAGCTGACCACGGGGTCCCGGTTGAGCCAGGATTGGCTTGAGCAGGAGCGTTCTCATCTCACGAGTCGGGACCCTGTTGTGGATCAGCAATAGGCTGTTCCACGGTTCGGGCCTGCCACCAGGCCGCTGCGACGAGGCCGACGACGATGAGCCCGAACGCGTCCTGCAAGATCTTGCCGGAGATGACCGCCCACGCGTCCGTCGGATGGCCGGCCCAGACGGCGACCCCCAGGTAGGGGATGGGGATGGTGAAGGCCAGCCAGATCAGGCCGGCCCGCAGGAACCGCCCGGGGCCGGAGTCGCGGCCGAGCGCCGCCGCGATCGTGAGGATGATCCATGTGAAATGGTGCATCCAGCCGATCGGTGACAGGAGTGCGGTCAGCAGGCCGGTTACGGAGACGGCCGCGATCTCCTGGCCGTCGCGGGAGAGAGCGCGAGCGGCGATGAGGCCGAGCGCGCCGACGGTCGCAGCCGTGACCAGCCACAGCGCCGTGGTCACGCCGCTGTCGAGGTAGAGGCGTAGCAGCATGCCGCGTAGGGACTGGTTGGTGGTGGCGTTGGCCGCACCGGCCCGGTCCGGGGCGAGCAGGGCGCGGAACCAGAAGGCGGCGGCGTCTTGCGGGATGAGCGCGAAGGGCAGGGCGGTGAGCGTGATGGTCGTGATGGCGGCTGCTGTGGCGGCTCGCTGCCGTCCGGTGATCCAGAGGTAGATGATGAACAGTCCTGGCACCAGTTTGATCGCGGTGGCCAGGCCGATCAGTACGCCGCGAGGCCACCAGGGAGCCTTGACCGTGCAGTCCAGCAGGCACAGCAGTGTCAGGAAGAGGCCGACCTGGCCGAACCGTACCTGGTACTGCACCGGTATGAGGTAGGCCGAGGCGATTACGGCGGCTGCAAGCAGGTAGGGGCGCAGGCGTCCGGTCTGGATGGTGAGCGGTCCGAAGGCGAGGGTGGTTACCGCTGCCAGCGTCGCGACGATGCCGCCCGTCCAGGCCCACTGCGCGGCCGTCCATGACAGGGCGGCGAGTGGGGCGGCGAGCATCGCGGCTATCGGCGGGTAGGTGAAGGGCAGTAGCTGTGGGGCTGGGGTGAGGTGGTCGTAGATGGGGCGTCCCAGCAGGAAGCTGGAGCCGCCTTCGCGGTAGACCGCCAGATCCACCAAGCGCTGGTCGTCGGGGTTGGTGAGCCAGTGCAGCAGGAGCGGGCAGAGTGCGGCGGCCGTGAGCAGGACGGCGGCCGTCCAGGCGAGGGTGGTCCGTGGCACGCTGTTGCTGCTGGCCGCCGTTGGTTGCGTCACTCTCTTGTCTCCGGGTTGCCTGGGACCAGCGCGGCGATGCACGCGTCCGCCGCCTTGATCCCGCTGAAGGTCTCTTCTCAAGCTGCCGCCCCGCTGGGCGCTATCTCGGCCACAGGCAATGGTGGCACTCATGGTGATGGCACAGCTACGCCAAGTTGGCGGTGGTGTGAGTCGCTCAGGGGCGAGCGAAGCGTGACACAACGGTCATCTGGCGGCGATAACTTGATCAATCGTGCGAGGTGAGCCAACCTCGTCTTGAGGCAGTTGAGCGGAACGACCCAAGGGGGCTGAGCGGGCGTGACGCGTTGGATCTGGTTACCGATCACCGTCCTTGTCCTCGCAGGCTGCTCCACCTCGGCCCCCAAGGTGCCGATGCCTGACAGCGCACCGGCGGCCGGGACTGAGGTGGCCGTCTCGTCACAGGACGGCGGCGGCGCCGAGCGGAGCGTGGTGCGGTTGTCGGCGATCGCGCCGTCGTGTTCCACGCAGATCGACGGGACGGGTTTCGTCTACGCGCGGGAGCGGGTGGTGACCGCTGCGCACGTGGTGGCCGGGGCCGTGCCGGTGTCGCTGGTCGTCACCACGGCTGATGGTGAGGAGTACGAGGGGCGGGTCGTGGCGTTCGATCCCGATGTCGACGTCGCGGTGCTCTACGTGCCGAAGCTGCCCGCGCCTGCGTTGCGCATCACTTCGGCGCCCGAGCCGTTGCTGAGCCTTCCCTGGTTGTCGTTGGGGGAGGCCGACATGGTCGGCTTTCCGAAGGGGGCGAAGCGGCTCGAGAGGCGGCCGGTCGAGATCGAGCGGCAGTTCAAGGCGGAAGGCCCGAACATCTACCGCGAAGGCCAGGTCACCAGAGAGGTTCTCGGGTTCTCCGCTGAGGCGGACGCTGGGTTGAGCGGCGCTCCGTTGATCCTTGAAGAGGGCACGGTGGCGGGGATGGTGTTCGCTTCGGGGAAGGAGGATCCGGGGCAGGGGTTCGCGCTGGCCGGAGAAGAGGTCCTGAGGGTTGCCGACAGGGCGGCTGAGGCTACGAAGCACGTCTCGACGCAGAAGTGTGACGAGGACGGCTGACTGAGGGCTCCGGCGCGTTCGGTCGAGCCGGTCAGGAGCTTGGACCCGGGGGCGATGGAGCGACCGCCAAGGACCGCCGCCGGCCGGAAGCTATCTCCGCATCGAAGGGACGTCGTAGCTAGGCGGCCGGCCGTTCATCAGCTCGGTCAGGTCCTCGTCGGTGAGGTCGAGTTCGACGGCGTTGCCTGCCTGCCGAGGCTCCCAGCCATCGCCGAGCGCCCTGCGTATGGTCGCCGCCACCAGAGCCGGCCGCACGGCCATCGTCCGCTCTCCCAGGAACGCGTCCGGCCGCGAGCAGGGAAGCGACACCAGCAGGGCGCGCCCCGACGCGTCGGCCTGTTCCACTGTGAACGTCATCGGGCTCCAGCTGCCCTCCTGGCAGTAGGTGGGCCTACGCCGGATGCGCCAGCGGAACACGGTGCCGTCGACGGTGATGAGCCGTGAGTACTTCTTCGGAATTGCCATACGCGAGCCTCCTGCGTGGTTCCGGACGAGGGCCGTTGCCAGTCAAGGCAAGGGGCGAGAGGGAATCCGGCATCTCGCACCTTAGTGGGGCGCGGGTGCCAATGGGTTGCTGCAGCGCCTGGTGGCGGGGTAGCCGGTGGGCTTGGTTGTCGGTGCGAGCGGGACGTGCAGTTCGCCGGCGACCGGGACGAGTTCGGGCAGCGGGTCGTGACAGGCATCCTCCATGCCATGGTCAGGCGTACATCATCATGTACGTTGCGCGTCATGAAGGTGATGACCATGTCCGCATCGCGGGCCAACTACGCCGCCACCCTCGACTCCGTCATCGACGACCAGGAAGAAGTCCTCATCACCCGCCCTGGCAGGGAAGGTGTCGTCATGGTGGCGCAGCGCGAATACGAATCGATGCGTGAAACGCTCTACCTGATGGCCTCTCCCGCCAACTGGAGGCGGCTGTCGGAGGCGGTCGCCCGGCTGGAGGCCGACGGCGGCACCGCCCGCGAACTGGCCGATGAGGACACCACCTCTTGACAATCCTCTTCGATGAACTCGCGTCGCCGCCTGTCGTTATCGCTATGAGCAGTAACGCCGTTCACTGCTGCCTTGAACGCCCGGCGGCGCCCAACCCTGTCAAGTCCGGTCCAGGGCTGAGCGTCACCGAGCTGACTCACCCGATCTTGGCCAGGTCGACGACGTAGAGGTCGTCACCCACCTGGTACGACACCAGCCGCCCATCCCGCGCGACCCCCGGTATCGACAGTCTGCCTCCCCTGGCCCGTACGCCCAGATCGGCCGCCGTCCCCGTCGAGACGTCGTACAGGATCGGAATGTGCCCCGCACCCTCGGCCGTGACCATGGCCACCAGGAAGCGCTCGCGGGCCAGCCCGTCCGGCGAGAGGTCGGTCATCGGCAGTTCCTTCTCCTGCGAGCCGTCCCGCAGCCGGTAGAAGCTCTTCCTGCCCTCCCGCACGCCGGCGCAGAGCCGCACGCCGCAGGCGAGGGTGTGCTCGCCGTTGTGGCGCACCGCGACGCTAGTCTCCCCGGTCTCCACGTTGGAGATGGTGATGAACCGCGTCCCGTCGCCCTCCGGCGCGGCGCCGGGCGAGCCGACCCACGGCCACTTCAGCAGGTGCATGCCCTCGCCGCCGGGCACGGCCTGCACGGCTCCGCCCGCGGCGGGAACGGTGAAGACCCCTCCGCCGGTCGGGGAGAAGAGGATCCGGTCGCCTTCGACGGCCAGGCCGTCGAGCCCCGGAGTGGTCCCCGCCTCCAGGTCGGCGACCGTCGTGGCGTCGCCGCCGCTCAGCGGGGCCGTCCACACGTGGATCCGGGCGTCCTTCGTGGCGGTCCACCAGACCACCCGGCCTTCGCCGACCGTGAAGTCCGAGGCGAACAGGACCGTCCCGGCGGGCGTGGGCACGTCGGTGATCTCGCGGAGGTCGTGGGTGACGAGGTCGTACGCGTAGAGGGCGTCGGTCTTCTCGAAGCCGCCCCAGGTGGTGACGAGCACCGTCCGGTCGTCGATGAACGTCTGGGGCATCAGCTTCGTCCCGCCGGGCCCGCGCGCGGGAACCTTGTGCACCGCCTCAGGCCACACCCGCGCCACGGGTTCGGGCAGCGGCCAGACGGGGGCGTCAGGACGGGACGTGGACGGGCTCAGCGTCGTGGCCGTCGTGTCACCGTGGCGCAGTACGGCGGTCGTTCCGGCGGCCACGACCACCACGGCGGCGGCCGCCAGGACCACCTGGGCGAGGTTGCGCCGGCGGCGTCGCCGGTAGGAGGCCTCCAGCTGGGCGGGCAGGTGGGTCGGCATGCGGGGCGCCTGCTGCGACGCGCTGCCGAGCGTCCTGCGCAGCATCTCCTCAACGTCGTTCATCGCGCGCTCCCTCCGAGATGTGGCTTGCCGAACGCTGCTCCATCGGCCGGTACGGCGGCGCGCAGCTTGTCGAGGGCGCGGGAGGCCTGGCTGCGCACCGTCCCCCGGGAGATGCCGAGCACGGCGGCGATCTCCGCGTCCGAGAGCTGCTCGTAGTAGCGCAGCACGAGCACCGCGCGCTGCTTGCGCGGCAGGTCCGCCAGCGCCAGCCACAGGCTGCGCTCGTCGCCGCGCGGCAGCGCGTCCTCGTGGGTGCCCTCAGGCAGGTCCCACGCGAGCAGCTCGCGCCGGCGCAGCCGCCGCGCCGACAGGTGCAGCCTGGCCATCGTGGTGCGGACGTAACTCTCAGGGTTCTCCTTGGCCCGTAACCTCGGCCAGGCGCCGCGCAGCCTCAGCAGCGCCTCCTGCACCAGATCGGCCGCGTCGTGCGGATTTCCGGCCAGTACGTAGCCGTAGCGCAGGAGCGCGTCACCCCGTTCGGCGACGAAGTCCGCGTAGCGGGGATCACCGTCCAACTGCCTCGACCCTTCGTTGAATCCATCAATCCCAAGAGGAGGCATCGCTGGAAACTGTTGCATGCGGGACGGTGCAGCCGTGGCGGATATGTTCTCGGCCATGAGTGCCCAGTACGCGTGGTCCGAGGCTGATGAGGCGGAGGTTCGCCTGCTCGAAGAGCGGGTGGGGGTGGAGTTGCCGGGCAGTTATCGGCAGTTCCTCCTGTGCTCCGATGGGTGGGGTGACGGCTGTTTACTGCGTGCCGGGGAAGTCGGCTGGTTGCGTGACCTGGAGCCTTTGGCCGCCGAGGTCTGGTCAGGTGCCGGGAACGGGAAGGTGCGGAGCATTCCCGATGAGCTGTATTTCGTCTACGGGGAGGAGCAGGAGAGCGTCAACCTGAGAAGGGAATACGTGCCTGACACCCTTCTGGTCGGGCGTTGGGACGATGGAATGGCCCTTCTCAATCCTCATGTCAGGACTGCCGGCGGTGAGTGGGAGGCGTGGTATCTCGCGTCCTGGGTGCCTGGTGCGAGGCGTTACCGGTGCTTCTGGGATCTCATCAGGAATGAGCGCGTGAAACCGTCCTTGGGCCGGTGGTGCCCAGAGTATGGGGCCTAGGCCTAATGGAGTAGGGGTGGTGGATCGCGGGACCGACGTGCGTGACGGCCGCCGGCGATTAGCGTCCGATGTCATGAACGAGAGCGGGACACTGCAAGAGGCGTACGAGCGGCTGCACAGGACGGGCCCCGAGTTCGAGGGGTGGCTGTCCAACCACGGGCCGATGGCGGTCGAGGCGATGGTCAGGCACGGGCACGACCGTGACGTGCACCGATGGCTCGACGGGTACGTCGCCAGGCTGGACGAGCTGCCGCGCGGCTCCTCGCCGGTCGGGGCGGAGGAGTGGCGCGCGGCGCTGGGCGATGCGGGGCGGCTGGGGGATTGGCTGGCGTTCTTCGACAGGGAGCTGCGGGAGCGGCCCTGGCGGGACGTGCTGGAGACGTGGTGGCCGCGCCTGCTGCCCGGGATCGCGGCCGGAGCCACGCACGGGGTGATCCGCACCGGCCACGCGGTCCATGCCCTGCTCCAGCAGCCGGGTCAGGAGCAGCGGGATGAAGTGCGGCTGGCCGAGCTGGGGCAGGCGCTCGGTTACTGGGCGGCCCGCTGGCAGCCCATCGCCGCCTTCGACGCGCCGTCCGGCACCGCCGACCCGGAGCGCGCCATCGCCGGGGTGCCGCGCGTGCCGGACCAGAGCAAGGGCATCAACCACCGGCTCGACCAGCTCGCCGAGGTCCCCGGCTGGGCCTCGTCCGTGGCAGCGCTGCGACCGGCCGCCGACGCCGAGCAGGCGCGCGCACGGCTGGCCGAGCTGGCGGACGCGGCGACCCTGCGCTACCTCACCCACGCGCACGGCAACCCGGTCATGCTGGTCCACGCCGCGACCGCGCCCACGGCCGTGCTCAGGACGCTGCCCGCGCTGCCGCCGCACCTGTGGAACGCGGCGCTGAACGCGGCGTGGGCGGCCAGCGCCGCGGTGACCGCCGCGTACGCCCCCGCCGACGCCCGCCGCGCCCTGTCCGATGTACCCGACGGCCCCGACCAGCCGGAGGAGGTGTTCGAGCTGGCCGTCCGCCACGGGGACGAGCACGTGATCAAACTCGCCGACACCGCCCTGGACGTGCACCGCCGCACCGGCAACCCCGCAGCCCTCGCCGCGGTGACCCGCGCGGCCACCCTGATCAGCCCCTTCTCCTGACCCCTTCCGGCACTCAAGGCAACCACGCGCCCGAATGCGAAGAGTGCTCACTTCTTTACTTTCGGCTACGAAGCACGCGTGGCTGGGGCAGACTGCTCTTCCGAGCAAATGCGGCAGATCGACCCCCGGCGAAGGCGGCAATCATGGTCGGAGCGGCAGGCCAGGGCAGAGCGGGCAACCTGCCCCTGGAAACCACCAGCCTCATCGGCCGTCACGATGAGCTGGCACGCATGGAGACGCTGCTCGAACAGGGCAGGCTCGTGACGGTGACCGGGGTGGCCGGGGTCGGCAAGACCCGGCTGGCCCTGCGCGCCGCCGCCACCCTGCAGCCGCGGCTGACCCACGGGGCGTGGTGGGTGCCGCTGTCCCCGATCGGCCAGCCGGGCGCGGTCCGGTACACGATCGCCGAGGCGCTGCCGCTGGCCGACCGATCCACGCGTCCCATGCGCGAGGTGCTCGCCGAGTACCTCGCCGACCGCGAGCTGCTGCTGGTGCTGGACACCTGCGAGCACCTGATCGACGAGTGCGCGGCAATCGTCGGGACGCTGTTGCAGGCCGCCCCCAGGCTGCGCGTGCTGGCCACCAGCCGCCGCCCGCTGGGCCTGCCCGAGGAGGAGATCCTCGTCCTCGGGACGCTGCCGGTGCCAGGCTCGAACGTCCGCAGGCGAACCGGAACTCGCGAGCAGGACCGCAAGCGGAACGAGGCGCACGAAGAGAACCGCGGGCAGAACGAGGCGGGCGAGGAGGCGGAGGCGGTGCGGTTGCTGGCCGAGCGCGCCGCCGCCGCACTGCCCGGCTTCACTTTGGACGACCGCAACCGCGAGGCCGCAGCCAGGGTGTGCAGGCGGCTGGAGGGCCTGCCACTGGCCATCGAACTGGCCGCCGCGAGGCTGGCCGAGATGCCGATGGAGGAGCTGGCAGACCGGCTGTCCGACCGGTTGTCGCTGCTCGGCGACACCGCACAGGCCGTCTACGGGACGGTTCCGCCGTGGCACCAGGCGCTGCGTACCGCGATCGGCTGGAGCCACCAGCTCTGCACGTCGGAGGAGCGCCTGGCCTGGGCGCGGCTGTCCGTCTTCACCGGATCCTTCGACGCGGAGGCCGCCGCCCAGGTGTGCGGCGACGAGCGGCTCGCCCCGGAGCGCGTCCCCGGGCTGCTGGCCACGCTGGCCACCAAGTCGCTGCTGATCTGGGAGCCGACCGGCGGTGGGGAGCGCTACCGGATGCTGGACACCATCCGCGAGTTCGGCGCCTTCTACCTCGGCCAGCTCGGCGAGCAGGACACGCTGCGCCGCCGACACCGCGACCACTACAGGAAGCTGGCCGGCCTGGGCGACGCGTCCTGGCTGGGGCCCGACCAGGTCGCCTGGTACGACCGCATGACCGCAGAGCACGACAACCTGCGCGCCGCCCTGGAGTTCGCTCTGGAGTGCCCGGGGGAGCCGGTCGCGCTGGAGCTGGTCGGTGACCTGTGGTTCTACTGGTACGGCTGCGGGTTCGCCAAGGAGGGCGCGCACTTCCTGGAGCGGGCGCTGGCCGCCGAGACGGGGCCGGGCCGGGCCCGTACGAAGGCATTGTGGGTGGCGAGCCTGATCAGCACGATCCAGGGCGACGGCGTCACCGGGCTGGAGCTGGCGCGGCAGTGCGAGGACCAGGCCAGGCGGCAGAACGACGCGTCCGCGCTGGAGCACGGGCGTAGTACGGTCCTGGCCGCCACTCTGATCCTGGGAGACGGCGAGCGGATGATGGCTCTGTGCAAGGACGTGTACTCGCGCATGTCCGAGCGGGCCGAGCTCACCATGGCCTACTGCCTGAGCGCCCTGAGCGCGGGCGCCGCCTACAACTTCTTCGGCTCGTACGAGGAGGCGCTGGCCATCTGCGACCTGGTGAACCGTTGCTGCGACCCGCGCGGCGAACGCCTGTTCCGCTCGCACAGCGACATCATCCGCACCGACGCCGAGCTGAACCACGGCCACCCCGACGCCGCGCTCTCCTGCGCCCGGTCCGCCCTGAAGATCAAGCACCGGCTGAACGACCACCTCGGCGTCGCCGTGGTCCTCGACCTGCTCGGCCGCATCGCGGTCGCCATGAACGAGGGCGAGCGGGCCGCCTGCCTGCTCGGCCTGGCCCAGCAGGTGTGGAAGCGCATCGGCCGTCCCCAGATCGGCATCCCCACCTGGGTCGCCGCCCGCCGGGAGTGCGAGGTCCAGGCGCGGCGGCTGGTTGGCGATCTCGCGTACGAGCGGGCCTACCAGGCGGGCTACGACATCGACCCGCTGGACATCGGCATCGCCTACGCGGGCGGCGCCGCCGGCGTCGGCCTGCTGGCGGCCGGAACGTAACACAGCCGCCCCCCACCGCCCCCAACCCCTGACCCCGCACAAGCAGCCCGCACATATGCGGCACAACCAGCCCATATACGCCAGCCCGGCGCCCTCGACCGACCGTAAGGAGCCTCTCATCCGCCGGCGAAGCACGACTCTGCGGTCTCACCGCTGGCTCCTGCCATCGATCCTGCTCACCGAGGTCGCCATCGCCGCAGCCGACGAGGCGGCCGTCACCGTCTCGATGTCCGGCCTCCTGCTGCTCGGCCCGCTGGCCGCCGCCCACTGGTTCCTCAGCCCCAGGTTCACCACCGTGGCCGCGGCGATGGCCCTCGCCCTGGCCCTGTTCCTCCTGGCCACCGCCGACGGCGCGGGCTCCGGCCTCCCCACCGTCCCCGACCACCTGATCCGCGTGCTGATCGTGGCCACCAGTGGCCTGTGGGCGGTGCTGACGGCCCGTACCTACCGCGAGTACCACACCGCCGTGCTCCGCCTGTCCCGCCTCGCCGAGGCCAGCCAGCGGGCGATCAGCCCGCCGCTGCCCCCCGAGCTGGGCGGCCTCCACCTGGCCGCCCGCACCCGCTCGGCCACCCCTGGCGCCCGCCTGGGCGGCGACCTGCACGAGGCCATCTCGACGCCCGCCGGCCTGCGCCTGATCATCGGGGACGCCAAGGGCCACGGCATCGACGCACTCAGCCACGCCGCCTCCGTCCTGGCCGCCTTCCGCCAGACGGCCGCCACCGCCCCTGACCTGGCCTGCCTGGCCCACCACCTCGACAATCGCCTGGCCGGCGACCTGGGCGCGGAGGACTTCGTCACGGTCCTGCTGGCCGAGTTCGGCCGCGACCACGTCACGCTCGTCAACTGCGGCCACCCGCCGCCGATCCGCGTCGGCGCCACCCTGGACGTCCTGGTCCTGCGCAGCCCGTCCCCGCCGCTCGGCCTCTCGCCGGACCCGCACCCGCAGCGGGTCCGCCTCCTGCCCACCGACCGCCTGCTGCTCTACACCGACGGCCTGACCGAGGCCCGCACGCCCGGCGGGGACATGTTCCCGCTCGACGAGCGCCTGCACGCCACGCTCGCCGCCCCCACCCTGGACCAGGCCCTGGACGACCTGCTCAACGCCCTCGACAAGCACACGGCCACCACGGGAGCCGACGACGACCTGACCCTCATCCTCACCCAGGCCGCCCCGTCCGTCCTGCCCAGCCCACTCGCCGCACCCATCCCGGACGACGAGCGCACCACCACGTGACGGCGGATCACTCGTAGGCTCCCGCCATGACCGAATCCCCCGCCACCGGCTCGTTGCACCACGTCGAGCTCTGGGTCCCCGACCTGCCGCGCGCCACGACGAGCTGGCGATGGCTGCTGGAGCAGCTCGGCTACCAGCTCCACCAGGACTGGCCGGACGGCCGGAGCTGGCGGCTCGGGGCCACGTACATCGTCATCGAGCAGTCGCCCGCCCTCACCGCCGCCGGGCACGACCGCCGCCGCCCCGGCCTGAACCATCTGGCGTTCCACGCGGGCAGCCGCGAGCGGGTGGACGAGCTGGCCGGGCGGGCGCCCGCGTACGGCTGGGCGTTGATGTTCCAGGACCGGCACCCGTACGCCGGCGGGGAGCAGCACTATGCCGCTTACCTGGAGGATCAGGACGGGTTCGAGGTGGAGCTGGTGGCGGATCCCGGCTGAGGCGAGGGGTCAGCGGGCTCCGGCGGCTTGCAGGAGGGTGGTGACCTCCGTCTGGCTCTTGGTGCGGGCGTGGGCGAGGGATGTCACGCCGTCGCGGTCGGCGAGGTTCACGTCGGCGCCGGCGGCGATGAGCAGGCGCACGATCTCCTGGTACGGCGGGCCGCCGTCGCCGAGGATGACGGCCTCCAGCAGGCCGGTCCAGCCGAGGTCGTTGACGTGGTCGACGTCGATGCCGGTCTTCAGCACCTCGCGGACGTAGTCCACGTGCCCCCGCTCGCAGGCTGGGATGAGGGAGACGCCTCCGTAGCGGTTGCGCACGGTCAGGTCGGGCCCGGCCGGGAGGAGCGCGTGGAGCATGGCGACGCTGCCGGTGACGCCGGTGACCAGCCAGGGGGTGTCCTGGCGGGCGTCCTGGGCGTTGGGGTCGGCGCCCGCCTTCACCAGGACCTCGGCCGCCTCCACGTGGTCGGCCGCGGCGGCGAGCAGCAGCGCCGTGCGGCGCCGGTCGTCGCGGGCCTCGATGTCCGCTCCCGAGCTCAGCGCGTCGCGGACGGCGGCGGCGTCTCCTCGTGCCGCGGCCGCCAGCAGTTCCTCGTCGGTCACGCCTTCTCCTTTCGTGCCGCGGTTGCCGCATGCGGCCAGTAGCGAGGTGAGCAGGGAGGCCAGGACGGTCCTGCGCCCAGGGCTGCTCATCCCCGTCGGCCCCTTCACCGAAGCTGACCCGCGACCGCCTTCAGCCCGGCGCGGGCGATGGCCTCGTCGATGTCGCCGCTCGGCGCCCCGCCGACGCCGATGCCCGCCACGGGCGCGCCGCCGGAGGCGACGGGGACCCCGCCGCCGAGGAAGAGCGTACCGGGGATGTCGGCGATGCTCGGGCCGCCGCCGCCGTTCAGGCCCTTGGCCAGCTCGCTGGTGGGCCGCCCGAAGGAGACCGCCGTGAACGCCTTGCGCCTGGCCGACTCCTCGGTCTGCGGGCCCGCGCCGTCGCCCTTGACGACCAGTCGGGTCGCGCCCGAACGGTCGACGATGACGACGGTGACGCGCTGCTTCTGCTGGGCGGCCTCGCGCATCGCGGCCTGGGCGATCTTCAGGGCGGCGTCGGACGACAGCACCTCGGTCTGGACGAGCGGCTGGTCGGCGCGTGAGTCCTTGGCCGGGGTGAGTGAGGACGCCTCGGCGGTGGTGGGGGCGAGGGCGGCGGTCGCGAGGGCGAGGCCGGTAACGAGCAGGCTGATGGGGCGGGAGATGGTCATCTTCTCTTCCCTTCGTCGGTGTTCGAGCAGGTCAAGCCTGGCAACGAAGGCACCGCGCGCCATCGGGAGCACGGGCGATCCCGCCGCGTCAAGGGGTTGAGCCGCAGGTCAACCGATCGGTTGATTCGCCACCGTCCACGTCCCGGCCGGTCGCCTGAACTGCATAAAGTCTGGACGGAACGGACAGGGTGGGGAGGGCGATGAGGGAGCGCGTCTGGCTGAACTGGGCCATGCATGCGGGCTTCTACCTGCTGCTGGCCGCCTCGGCGTGGAGGCTGGTGTCCCGGCACGGCATGGTCGCGCAGACCGTGACGGCGCTGGTCATCTGCGCGGCCCTCGCCCTGGCGTACCTGACCGGCATGGTGTTGTGGGGCAGGCTCGGGCGCGGGCGGCTGGTGTGGCTGGGCTGCGTGGCGGCGGTCTGGCTGGGGCTGGTGGTCCTCGCGCCGTCGTTCAGCTGGTGCGCGGTGCCGCTGCTCTTCCTGTGCCTGCGGCTGCTGAACGCGCGGGCGTTCGCGGTGGCCGCGGCGGCGCTCACGCTGATCGTCATCGCGGCGCAGACCAAGATCGCGCAGGAGATCGATCCGAGCCTGATCCTCGCGCCCATCGGGATCGCCGCCATGACCGCGGTGACGTTCTGGGAGCTGCAGCGTGAGAGCGCCGCCCGTCAGCTGCTCATCGACGACCTGATCGCCGCCAGGGAGACGCTGGCCGAGACGCGGCACCGTACCGGCGTGCTGGAGGAGCGGGAGCGGCTGGCCAGGGAGATCCACGACACGCTCGCGCAGGGGCTGACCAGCATGGGCATCCTGCTGCAGGCCGCCGACCGCACCTGGGCCGCCGACCCCGCGCTCGCCCGGGCGCACGTACGGCGGGCCGCCGCGGCGGCGGCGGAGAACCTCGACGAGGCCCGCCGGTTCGTCCGCGACCTGCGACCGCCGGGGCTGGAGAACGGCACCCTGCCCGAGGCGCTCGCCCGGCTCGGCACGAGCGCCGGTGGCAGGGCGAGCGGGGAAGGCGAAGCGGGCGCCGGTGACAGGGCGAGTGGCGGAGGCGGCGCGGGTGGGCCGGGGGTGCGGGTGCGGGTGGAGGGTGAGCAGTATCCGCTGCGCCCGGACGTGCAGACGGCGCTGCTGCGGGTGGCCCAGGGCGCGCTGGCGAACGTCCGCGACCATTCGGGCGCCACGAGCGCCACGGTGACCCTGTCCTACCTGAACGGCGAGGTCACCCTGGACGTCTTCGACGACGGGGCGGGATTCACCGAGCCCTCCCCGGCACCGGGCCGCGGCTACGGCCTGCGCGCGATGCGTGACCGCCTGCAGGAGGTGGGCGGCGTCCTGATCGTCGAGAGCGCGCCGGGCGAGGGCACGGCGATCGCGGCCAGGGTTCCCGTCCGTTCATCAGAAGAGGGGGCGCGATGAGGCTGTTCCTGGTGGACGATCATCCGGTCGTCCGGGCGGGCCTGGTGGCGCTGCTCGCCGGCGAGGGCGACATCGAGGTCGTCGGCGAGGCGTCCGGCGCGGAGGAGGCGCTGAGCGGGATCGCCGCGGAAAGCCCCGATGTCGTGCTCATGGACCTGCAGCTCGGCGACGGCGTGGACGGGGTAGAGGCCACCCGCCGGATCCGGGCGCTGCCGTCGCCGCCGCGGGTCCTGGTGCTGACGACGTACGAGACGGAGGCGGACGTCATGCGGGCCGTGGACGCGGGCGCCACCGGCTACCTGCTGAAGGTGTGCCCGCCGGAGGAGCTGTTCCAGGGCGTCCGGGCGGCGGCCAGGGGAGAGAGCGTGCTGTCGGCCAAGGTGGCGGCGCGGATGATGCGGCGGCTGCGCGATCCGGGCCCGGCGTTGAGCGTGCGGGAGGTGGAGATCCTGGAGCTGCTGGCGAGCGGGGCCGGCAACCGGGAGATCGCCAGGCGGCTGTTCATCACGGAGGCGACGGTCAAGACCCACCTGGTGCACGTCTACGGCAAGCTGGGCGTGGACACGCGCACCGCCGCCGTCACCGCCGCCGTGGAGCGCCGCCTGATCAGGCTGCCCTGAGCCGCGCGGCGAGGTCAGGTGGTGAGGTGCGCGTGGGTGGCCAGGACGAAGAGGGCGAACGCCGTCCAGGTGAGCGCCGCCCGCGTCCAGTTCAGCCGGATCCAGCGGCGCTGCGCCTGCTGCCAGTCGTTGGGCAGCGCGTCCGGGTCCCAGCTCAGGATGACGTCGTAGTTGGGCTCAGAACGGAGCAGGGAGATCAGCCACGTGGTGACGGTGGCCACCAGCCCGGCGGCGGTGAGGACGAACGGCACGCCGGACGGCGCCTCGCGCAGCCCGAGCAACGCGACGGCGGGAGCCACGATCAGCAGGATCACGAGGGCATAGTTGGTCGGGGAGCGGCGGGCGATGGGCAGGAAGTGCGCGCACTCCGTGGCGAACCCGCGCCCCGGCTGCCGGACGAACATCGGATGCAGAATCGTCGTGAGGGTGAGCAGCAGACCGGACCAGAGGCCGGCGGCGACGACGCTGAGCCAGAGAGCCAGGGTAGCGATCACGGCAGGCCACCTCCGCCCTGGACGATAATCGCGCGGCGCGGCCCTGCCAGGGCCCAAAGACGCGGAAACCGGGTGGCGCGAACCGGGCGTCCTGCGGCATCATGGCCACCATGATCTTCTACGGGAAGGGCGGCCACCGCCCCAGCCGGTGACCCCCGGCGAGAGGAAGCCGAGCGCCGCGAACGAGCAGCTCACCTTCCTCGCACACGCACTCTCCCTGTCCTGCCTGCACGGCCCCGGCCCGTGGCCGCCGCACGCGATGGACCTGCCCGACGAGCCGCCACGCCCGGACGACGGCAAGCCGCACATGCCGTCCGTGGTCATGGACGGCGTCCGCACCCACCACTTCGGCGTCGGCTCCGCCCCGGACACCGTCCAGGCGGTCGCCGATCTCCTCCAGGAGCGAGCCCCGCGCGCCGCGCTGCACGACCGGCTCGCGCGGGCCCGCGCGCTGGAGATCTGTGACGACCTGCCGCGCGAGTTGGCCCGCAGGGAGCTGAGCAGGCAGCAGGTGTACGAGGCCGGTCACTGGCTGGCCGAGCACGGCACGCGCCGCGAGGCCGTCAAGATCGGCATCGTGCTCGTCGGCGTGTCCGGCGACGAGCGGGACCGCGAGCTGCTGCTCCTGCTGGGCACGCTGGAGGAGTTCACCCTGTACGCGGCCGTCGCCCTGCTGCGCACCCAAGCCGACCGGGAGCGGGCGGTGTTCGAGCTGGCCAGGCGGGTGACGGCCTGGGGCCGCATCCACGCCGTCGAACGCCTGGAGGGCAGCGACGACCCCGAGGTCAAGGCGTGGCTGCTGCGCGAGGGTTTCCGCAACGACATCATGGACGAGTACCTGGCCCCGCTCGCCGCCACCACCGGCGACCTGTACTCCGCGCTCCTCGACCCCGAGCCGGACGAGGCGCTGGTGGACGGCGCGGGCGGCATCCTGTCCGCGCTGGCCCGCGGCGACGGCGGCCCCACCACGGGCCTCGGCGCGTACGGCGACGCGGTGCCCGCCCTGGCCCGCTACGCCGACCTGGCAGGACAGGGGCAGGCCACCCTCCAGCGCCTCGACCACCTCCTGACCATCCGCCGTCACCTGCACAAACCCCCGGAGCACTGGCTCCCGGGCGACGTGGAGGCACTGCGGCAGCGCTACAGGGACGTGCTCGACCAGCCGCGCTGGACCGAACTGGCGCTGGCGGGCGTGGCGGACCCGGAGGCCCCCGGCTTCTCACTCGCCCAGCACTGCGCGAACCGGCTGGGCCTGCCGATCCTGCCGCAGCTCGTGGCGCGCCTCAGAGTGGACTCGGCAGACAGTTACACCTGGCAGAGCGTGATCCCCATGGTCGATGCCGGCACGCTGTTCGCGCTGGCCGAGGAGCTGCTGCCGCTGGACGACCTGGCCAACGGCCCCGGCACCCGGCTCATCGGCGACGGTCACGAGCAGGCGCTGGAGCTGGTGGTCACGGAGCTGGAGTCACATCCGGGCTTCGGGCTGCCGCTCATCAGGGCGGCCCTGCGCAATCGGGGCATCCGGATCCGCCGGGCCGGGGTCCGGGCGTTGCGGGCCTGGCTGGAGCCGCCCGCGGAGGGCGTCGCGTGGGTGCGGGCGGCGCACGCGGTGGAGCCGGACGAGGAGCTACGCGACGCCATGAACACCTTGCTGACGGGACGCCGTGGAGTGAACGGGGAGGGTTCGGCGCCACTTCACTGACAGTTCAGGCAATAGTCAGACATGCGCATAAGGCCGGTATAACGTCGATTTTTGATCAATGAACGCCGAAGACGGGTTATCGCACTGATGCGCAAGGTCCTGACACTCACCCTCGCCGCCACCTCCGCCCTCTCCCTCCTCACCGCGACCCCGGCGGGCGCCGCCGACCGTCCCCGCGACCTGCCCGCGGAGATCTACGGCGGCGCCTGGACGGCCGGCCACGTCCAGGGCATGGCCATCGACCAGCGCAAGGGGTACATGTACTTCTCCTTCACCAACCTCCTGGTCAAGACCGACCTCCAGGGCAAGCTGATCGGCTCCGTGACCGGCTTCACCGGCCACCTGGGCGACCTCGACTTCAACACCCAGGACGGGCGCGTGTACGGCTCGCTGGAGTACAAGGAGCAGGAGTCGTTCTACATCGCGATCTTCGACGTGGACCGCATCACCGCCCCCGACTTGGACGCCCAGACCACCGACGTGGTCAAGACCGTCTACCTGAAGGAGGTCGTGGCCGACTACGTGGCCGACATGAACGGCGACGGCGCCTTCGACGGCAACGTCGGCAACACCCCGGACCACCGCTACGGCTGCAGCGGCATCGACGGCGTCTCGTTCGGCCCCGAGTTCGGCAAGAGGCACGGCAAGCAGAAGCTGACCGTCGCCTACGGCGTCTACGCCAACACCGCCCGCCAGGACAACGACTACCAGGTCCTGCTCCAGTACGACATCCAGCAGTGGCGCAAGTACGAGCGCCCGCTCACCGAGAGCGCCCCGCACAGGAGCGGCCCCGAGCGGGTGGACGGCAAGTACTTCGCCTACACCGGCAACACCACCTACGGCGTGCAGAACCTCCAGTACGACGAGCACACCGGCAACTGGATGATGGCCGTCTACAAGGGCACCAAGCCGCAGTTCCCGAACTACACCTTCTTCATGGTGGACGGCGGCGCGCGCCCCAGGACGGGCGAGCTGACCGGCCAGCCGCGGGCCGAGCGCGGCAAGCTCCTCACGCTCGCGCAGGGCGGGCTGCAGGACGAGGCGACGGGGGTCAGGGGGTGGCAGTTCACCGGCGAGTACGGGCTGGTCTCCCTCGGCGGCGGGCGCTACTACGTGGCCAAGGCCGACAAGGTCACGGAGGACGGCGTCTCCAAGCACACCGGGCACGCCCAGCTCTACCGCTGGACCGGCCAGTCGCCGACGCCCTTCGAGCGCCTCGGCTGACACACGGTATGCGGCCGGTCAGTAAGGGCTGTTAGGGTCGTGACTTATTCCTGGAACGAGTAAAGAACCCTGCATGGGAGGGTCATGCGGACCACAGGGAAAGTCGCGATCGTCACGGCCGTGCTGGCCGGGGCCGCCGTCCCGATGACGACGGGGGCGCAGGCGCAGGCCCAGGCGTGGTACGCCTACCACGGCCTGAGCGCGAGCCAGAGCGTCGCCAAGGTGAAGCAGCTCAAGGACCAGGGCTACCGCCCCATCACGGTCAACGTGTCGGACGGCGAGCGCTACGCCGCCGTCTGGGTCAAGGGCGGCTCGTCGAGCGAGTGGGGCATCTGGCAGGGCATGTCGGCCGACGGCTTCCAGAAGCGCTTCGACGCGGGGCTGAAGGAGGGGGCGCAGCCGACCTCCATCTCCGCCACCGGGCCGGCAGACTCGGCCGTGTTCGCCGCCGTCTTCGAGAAGAAGAAGGGCGCGTTCCTCGCCAAGGCCGGCCTCACCCCGGCGGGCTTCGCCGCCGCCAACAAGGAGGCGCTCGGCAAGGGGCTCGCGCTGACGTCGGTGGACGCGTACGGCACGCCGGGCGACATCCGGTACGTCGGCGTGTGGAGCGCCAACAGCGGCGGCGCCTGGTACTACACCTACGGCAAGTCGCTCAAGCAGCACGAGGCCGAGGTCTACGCCAAGAAGGAGAAGGGCTTCCGGCCGGTCAAGGTCTCCGTGGCGCCCGACGGGACGTACGCGGCGGTGTGGCGCAAGGACGGGGTCAAGTCCTGGGCCCACTACGTGGACATGAGCGCGTCCGGCTACCAGAAGCGCTTCGACGACCTCAAGGCCAAGGGGCTCGCGCCGGTGCAGGTCAACGCCGAGAACGGCAAGTACGCCGCCATCTGGCAGTAGCACGCGCGGGCGCACGGGTGCGGTGGACGGCGCCGCCGGGCCGCCGTGCAGCGGCACCGCACCCCGCCGGGCCGCCATGCAGCGGCACCGCACCCCGCCCGGCCGCCGTGAGACGACGCCGCGCTCCCCTCCGCCCCTGCCGTGTCGTCACCTGGTCAGGATGCGGACGTCGCCCGTGGTGCTGCTGGCCGCGATCTTCCGCCGCCCCTCCGGGTCGTCCTTCACCTCGGAACGCGTGCTCCCGTCCACACTCCTGGCCGTGACCGCGTACGCGCCCTCCGGAACCCTCGCCGTCACCCTCCCGTCGCTCGACCGCAGGTCCAGAGTGGTCGGGGCGTCCTTGAAAGCCACGTCGATGGCCCCGTCCGAGGTGCGGCACCGCACGTACCCCGAGGTGAGCCCATCGCCCGTGATCGACCCGTCGCTCTGCAACCGCAGCCGCCCCGACGCGCCCGTGACCTGGATGCGCTCCCGGCTCTTCGCGGCCACGTCCTGGGTCAGGCCGTTCAGGATGAGCCCGTCCGTCACGTCGATCGAGAGCCGCACGCCGGGCGGCACCTTGACGTGGTAGCGGGCGCCGCAGTCGCCGAAGACCATGCTGCAGTCCGCGCTGAGGCGCAGGGCGCCGTCGCGCAGCGACCAGGCGGGGGAGTCGGCCGCCTTGCCGCGCACCCACCGCTCCACCTGCACGGCGCCGCCCGCGCCCGGCAGGACGCGTACGCCGCCCAGGGAGGCGTTGATCTTGAGGTCGGTCCCGGTGAAGGGGAACGACTGGGTGGCGTGAACCTCATCCGCCTCCAGGTCCACGCTGCAACCGGCGGTCGCCAGGAGCGCCGCACACGCCGCTAATGCCGCAATCTGCCTCATGACCCACGATCGTCGCCGACCGGCCCCGCCCGGCCATCGACCGTCCGGCCGACCCGGCCCGGTCCGCCTCGTCCATTCGGTCATTCGCCGGTGGCGGCCGTGGTTCCCCGCGCGTGCGGCGGCTCCGCTGAGCCGAAAAGAGGATCGTCGCCGGCGGTGCGCCCGCCGGGTCCTCGGCTACAGCTCCGCCAGCAGCGCGTTCACCTGCCCCAGCGGATCGCCGCCGATCGGCCGCACCGCCACCGACGTGGCCCCCGCCGCCCACAGCGCCTTGACGTGCGCGGCGGCCTCCCCGGCGGTGCCGGACGCCATCGCCACGTCCTCCGGCGCCACCTCCAGGAACCCGGCCTGCCCGGCCACCACCGCCCGCGTCTCCTCGTCACCGCCGGACCCGACGCGCAGGAACGTGAACACGACCAGCTCGTGATCCTCCCCGGCGCCGATCGTCTCGACGATCCCCGGCACCTGGTCGGGCCCGACGCCCTCGGGCACGATCGTCCCCTGCGCCACGCGTCCCGACAGCGCCAGTGAGCGGGGCCGCTTCACCCCGGCCAGCACGGGCGGCGGCTCAAGGGGCGGGTGCACCAGTGACACGCCGTCCAGGTGGACGGATCTGCCGTGCAGGGTGACCGTCTCGCCGCGCAGCAGCGCGCTCACGGCGGTGATCGTCTCCTCCAGCAGGGCGAGCGGCGACGCGGGGGCGGCGCCCACCTGGCGCATCCAGTCGTGGACGCCGTGCCCGATGCCGGCCGCGAGCCTGCCGGGGTGCATCCGGGCCAGGTTGCCCAGCTCCATCGCCAGCAGCATCGGGTTGCGCAGGGGAGCGGGGGCGATGCCGAGGCCGACGCGCAGCCGGGAGGTGACGGCCAGCGCCGTGGCGGCCGAGGTGAGGCCGCCCGTCCAGCCCAGGTCCTCGACCACCCACAGGTCGTCCACGGCCGTCTCGTCGAGCGCTCGCGCGAACGGGATGAGCTGCTCGGGCGGCAGGTCCCGGTCGAACATGACGCCAAGTCTCACGATGCCCTCCAGTAATAGCGGAACAGCCGGCCGACCTCCGAGTATCCGGCACGCCTGAAGGCGGCGGCGGTCGGGACGTTGGCGACGTCGGTGGCGGCCACGACGCGCTGCAGGCCGGCCTCGGCGAGCGTGCGGGTGCCCCAGGCCAGCAGGTCGTCCACGTAGCCGTGGCCGCGGTGCTCGGGCACCACGCCGATGTAGGCGATGGAGTGGTCGTCGGGGGCGACCAGGCCGACGGGGGAGTCGCCGAGGTAGCCGACGACGAACCAGTTCGGCTTGGCCTTGCGGCTCATCAGGTCGTCGTACATCCAGCGGGCCTCCTTCTCCGCGCCGGACGTGGCCACCTCCACCCGCGTGTCGTGGTCGAGCGAGCCCTCGGAGATGCGGACGAGGATGCCGATCACCTCGGCGGGGTCCAGGCGGCGCGCGGGCACGTACGTCAGCCTGCCCGGATCGCGGGGCACGTCGCTCACGGCCGCCCACTCCAGCAGCAGCCGCTCGACCTCCATCGTGAACCCGGCCTCGATGAGCGCCTCGTGCTCGACGGCGCGATCGACGGCGGGGGCGAGCCCGGGTTGCAGCGAGATGTCGTGGATGATCTTGGTCAGGCCCATCTCGCCGAGGCTGCGGCGCAGCAGGCCGGCGGCGGCGACGGGGTCGGGGCCAGGGTCGAACTGCCAGACGATCACCGGCTCCGAGCCGGGGAAGGGCGCCCAGTAGGCCAGCCGGGCCTGCCCTTCCGCGAAGCACCACTCAGGCCGCGTCCTGCCCTCGTCGAAGGCGGCGCGAAGCTGGGAGCGCGCAGGCTCGGGGAACTGGTCGAACAACGTGAAAGCCTCCACCGCTGAGGGGGCTCTCCCGCGACTTCGCTAGGGGGTCGTGGAGAGGCGTACCGACATGACGAGACCATGTTCTCGCACACCTCTTACCGGTTTTACCCGTTACCGCTCAGGCGGCCCTCTCCAGCGCGCTGCGCGCCTCGGTGAGGGAATGGCTCGTCTCGAAATGCCGGTCGAGATTCGTGATCGTCAGCAGATGACTGATCATTCCGGGTGCGAGAACGAGGATCATCCGGCCGTTCAGGTCCTGGACGTGGTTCAGCGTGGCGACCAGCACGCCGAGCCCGACGGAATCACAGAACGGCACCTCGGTGAGATCGACGACCACGTTGAGGGGATCGGCGGACGCCAGAGCCTGTTCGAGCTCCGCCCGCAGCCGGGGCGCGCCTGCAACGTCGAGATCGCCTACGACGTGCAGAACCGTACAGGGCTCCTCCCGCCAGTACCTGACCACCATGGGCCTCACCTGCCCGACACCCAGATAATTATGCCTATTTCTTACATATGTTCTGCATTGCCGTTTTGGTGGTTGGTGTAACACTCGGCTTCGCAGTTGGGGTGCCGGAAGACTTCTGTTGCAGAACTTTCGGCTGGTCGCTGCCCAGGATCAGCTCGACGCCGTCCAGCTCCACCTTCCGCAGCTTCGCGCCGGGAATGGCGGCCGCCACGACTTTCGCCTGCTGCTCGAAACCCTCGCCGTAACGGATGAAGGTCTCCTTGTAGTCCTTCTTCGAGGTGTTGCCCGGCTTGCCCGGCACCTTGAAGCCGTAGGCGACCAGCGCCTCCTTCGTCCGCGCCGCCAGGCCGGTGATCAGCGTGCCGTTCTTGACCTCCACCGTGATCTGCTCGGGCGTGATCGCCGACGGCTTGGGGGAGGCCGAGGCCGAGGCGGACGTGGACGGCGAGGGCTTGGCGGGATCCTGGTCCGCGTCGATCTTGGCGAACAGGTCGCGGGCCGCCTGCTTGTCCCACAGCACCGCCGACTCGCCCGTCGGGGCCTTGAAGTCCACGTCGGCCAGCGGCACCTCGGCGAACTTCACGTCCTGCAGCGAGACGTCCCTCATCTGCGTGGCCAGCCCGAGCAGCCCGTCGTCCGGATCGACCTTCACCGTGCTCAGCGTCGAGTTGACGAACGAGGCCAGCTTGGCCGGGTTCGCCAGCGTGTCGGCGCTCAGCGCCCGGTTCAGCAGCGCCGAGATGACCTGCTGCTGCCGGTCGATGCGGTCGAGGTCGGAGCGGGCGGTGGCGCGGGTGCGGGCGTAGCCGAGCGCCTGCACGCCGTCGAGCTGGTGGGTGCCGGCCGGCAGGTTGAGCGCGATCTTGGTGTCGTTGATCGGGACGGGCGTGCAGACGGTGACCCCGCCGAGGGAGTCGACGACGTCGATGAAGCCCAGGATGTTGACCTCGATGTAGCGGTTGATCTCCAGCCCGGTGGCCGCCTCCACGGTCTGCTTGGCCAGCTTCGGCCCGCCGAACTGGTACGCGGAGTTGATCTTGTGGTCGCCCTTGCCGGGGATCGTCGTCCACGTGTCGCGCGGCAGGCTCACCACGGTGACCTTGCTGTGGTCCTCCGACAGGTGGACCACCATCATGGTGTCGGTGCGCTGGCCGCTCTCCCGGCCCAGCTTGAGCCGGTTCTGCTGCTGGCGGGTGAGGTCGTCGCGCTTGTCGACGCCGACCAGGAGGATGTTCTCCGCGCCACGGGACGCGGGAGCCGTCACGCCGGCGTCCACCGTGCCGATCTGACGCGGGGTCGCCCACACCACCCCCGTGGTGATCAGCACGCCCGTGGACATGAGCCCGGCGGCCAGCACGTTGCGGCGGCGGGCCTTGGCACTTCTGCGCGGCGGCCTGCGAGTGCGGACAGGAGTGGTCAGCTTGACGCCGCCGTAGGCGTCGCCGCCCACGAGCACCCCGCCGTCCTCCTCGTCCGGGTCGCGCATGTGGTCCCCCTTTTGTCACCCAGGAGGATCAGCCTTTCGATTGCCCTCCTCCCACGGTCGTACAGTAGCGTGAGCCCCGCCATGAAGCAGTTCCCCGACTCGCCGCACGCGCCCGCGCAGACGCGCGGCTGGCCCCCCATCTCCGTCGTCATGCCGGTCCTCAACGAGGAGCGGCACCTCCGCGAGGCCGTCGAGATGGTCCTCGCCCAGAGCTACCCCGGTGAGATCGAGATCGTTCTCGCCGTGGGTCCGTCCCAGGACCGCACCCAGGAGGTCGCCGACGCCATCGCGGCGGCCGACCGGCGGGTGACGGTGGTGCCCAACCCGACGGGCCGCACCCCCAACGCGCTCAACGCGGCCATCGCCGCCTCCCGCAACGACATCGTCGCCAGGGTCGACGGGCACGCCATGCTGCCCTCCGACTACCTGCGCGTGGCCGTCGAGACACTGGCAGAGACCGGTGCCGACAACGTGGGCGGCATCATGGCGGCCGAGGGCGTCACCCCCTTCGAGCAGGCCGTCGCCTGCGCCATGACCTCCAAGATCGGCGTGGGCGCGGCCGCGTTCCACGTGGGCGGCTCCGCCGGGCCCGCCGACACCGTCTACCTCGGCGTCTTCCGGCGGTCTGCGCTGGCCAGGGTGGGCGGCTACGACGAGCACTTCCAGCGGGCCCAGGACTGGGAGATGAACCACCGCATCCGCCAGACGGGCGGGCTCGTGTGGTTCCAGCCGCGCATGCGGGTGCTCTACCGGCCGAGGCCCAACGTCAAGGCGCTGGCCAAGCAGTACTTCCACTACGGCCGGTGGCGGCGGGTGGTCGCGCGCACCCACGAGGGCACGATCAACCTGCGTTACCTCGCGCCTCCCGCGGCCGTGCTCGCCATGCTGCTCGGGCTGGTCGTCTCGCCGTTCCTGCCGCTCGCGCTGATCATCCCCGGCGGGTACGCGGTGGCGATCGTCGCGGGTTCGGCGCTGACCGGCGGCGGGCTGCCGATGAGCGCCAAGCTGCGGTTGCCCGTGGTGTACGCGACCATGCACTGCTCGTGGGGCTGGGGCTTCCTGACCAGCCCGAAGAAGCTGTCCCGGCCGCAGAGCTGAGTTTCCGAACGTCCCCCGCACCCCGCCGTACTCCGGCGGGGTCCTTCCCGGCAGAAGCGTCCATGGGGGCTGTGATCAGCCGCCCGAGAACACCCGCTCGACGGCCGCGTTGAAGCGGGCCATCGCGTCCGGGTACTCCGGCCCCAGCAGGTAGCTCCGCAGCTTGACGCGCGCCCTGGCCAGCGTGTCCTCCCCGTCCAGGAACTCCGCCAGCCCCGACAGGTCCTCGCCCAGCAGCGTCCCCGCCTCCGCGCTCGGGTACCGCTCGTGGAAGGCGCGCTCGGGCAGCCCCGTCACGTTCGTCACCGCGTACGGCTTCTCGCTGGCCAGGAAGTCGGTCACCACGCTGGAGATGTCGCTGATCAGCAGGTCGCACTCGTTGAAGCAGTCGTACAGGTGCGGCGAGTGCCCGGTGACGACCAGGTGCCTGATGTGCGGCGCCGTGCCGTCGGCCCTGGAGGGGTGGCGGGCCTTCGACTTGGCCAGCTCCGCCGCCTCGATCATGGCGACGATCTTCCTGTGCGCCCGGGTGGCGCTCTTGTCGCGGTGCCCGGTGAGCGGGTGCGGCTTGTAGACGACCCGCAGCGGGGGCTGGTGGTCGAGCAGGGCGCGCACCAGGCGCGGCCCCATGGTGATCAGCGAGGTGTGGAACAGGTCGTCGTTCCAGCCCTCCCAGGTGGGCGCGTACAGGACGGTCCGGTACGGCAGCCCCGGCCCCTCCGTCGAGATGCCCTGGAGCTGGGGCCGCCCGACCTCGTGGATGTTCTCGTCCCTGACGCCGACCCTGGCCCGCCGGTACCGGTCGCGGCCCGCGGGGCCCGCCACCCACACCTCGTCGTACACCCGCGAGAACGGGTTGAACGAGGCCTCCTTGTCGCTGTCGCCGTGGTTGAGGAACGCGCTGCGCAGGGTCGGGATGCGCAGCATGTGCACGTTCCTGCCGACGTTGGCGACGTACAGGCACAGCTTGGCGCCGGCCAGCGCGCGGAAGCTCATCAGGTCGGCCGACGACGGGATGCACACCATCGGCAGCGTCGTGGATTCCAGATGCCTGGCCATGCCGCGCTCGCGCAGCACGACGATGGCGCGCCGGTTGATGCGTTCGAGGGTGGGCAGCCACATCCTGGCCTGGTAGGCGGCGGCCGTGGCCCCCGAGAAGTACAGGATGACCTCGGGGCCGTACTTCTCGACCTGCTCCGAGACGACCTCCAGCACCCTGGCCCGGTCGGTGAGCGGCCTGGCGCGGCGCACGTACGGGATGAGCGCGAGCGCCGCCGCCAGGCCCGCCGCGAGCGCCACCCCCGCGCCCGCCGTGGCGGGGACGACGCCCAGGACGGCGCCGAGCACCGGCAGCGCGTCCAGGTAGAGGAACGGCACGCTGCGGGCGTCACGCAGCGGCCCCGGCGGCATCTTGGGGCTGCTCAGCGCGGAGACGTCCAGGTTGCGGGTGGTCACCGGCATCCTGCTGAGCAT
This sequence comes from Nonomuraea monospora, assembly GCF_039531895.1. NCBI lineage: Bacteria > Bacillati > Actinomycetota > Actinomycetes > Streptosporangiales > Streptosporangiaceae > Nonomuraea > Nonomuraea monospora. The sequence goes on along the minus strand of NZ_BAAAQX010000040.1, from coordinate 100,198 downwards.
CTGGCGCAGCCGCAGCGCCAGCCCCGTGTGCAGGGCCCGCACCGCGTGGATCGCCAGCAGGCCGGCCGCCAGCGCCGCGAACCACGGCAACTCGGCCCCCGCCGTCCTGGCGACCAGGAGCAGCGCCATGGTCTCCCTGACCGCGAAGCGCAGCGTGATCCCGAGGTGCACCTTGCCGAGCAGCTCGGGCAGCGGGCGGGCGGCGCGCGGCGCCGCGTACTCGATCAGGTACGAGGCCGCGGCCACCACGCCGAACAGCACCGGCGCCGGCCACAGCGCCGCCACCAGCAGCGCCGGGTAGCAGCCGAGCAGCGCCGCGATCACGATGAGTCTCCCCATGTGATCGCACGGTAACAAGCCTCAGGTCAAGTGCCGTCCACGCGGACGTCTATGACTTGCCCTGATAGGTCGGAGATGAGGATGTCCAGCGAGGTCTGCGCGACCACGAGCGGAGAGGCGCCGGTATTGACGCAGTTGACCCGGATGCCGTCGGCGGCCCATTCGCGGGCCAGCGCCTGGGTCAGCCCTGCCACGGCCGCCGCGCCGGACTCGTGCAGCGCCCCGGAGCCGGGCGGCACCTGCAGCAGCAGGCCGGGCCGAGGGCGGGGAGCGGCCCCCGCGGCAGCGCGCAGGTGCGGGCGGGCGGCGCGGGCGACGTTCAGCGCGGCCAGGTGACCGGCGCCGACGGCGTCGGCCACGGTCTCGGCGCTCGCGTGCGCCAGGTCACCGGAGTGGGCCGCGCCCGCCACCAGCACCACGTGGTCGGCCGCGCCCACGTCGTCGAGCGCCTTGACCACCGAGTCGAGATCCTCGACCCGCACCCCGTCGGCCTCGGTCAGGACACGCACGGTCGCGCCGTGACGGGCCGCCTCCCGCGCGATCGCCTCCGGCCGGGATTCCGCAGAGGACAGGACGACGATCACCTGGCCCGCCAGCGCGCCCCGGTCACCCGCCGGCACGGGCGCGGGCAGCCGGAAGAGCAGCTCCGCGATGTGCAGGTCGGCCGGGTGCGTCACCTTGATGTTGCGCTCGCTGCCCTGCACCAGGTGGATCGGCACCTCGGGCAGATACCGCAGCACCACCCCGCAGTCGTCCGTGGCGGGCAGCCCGGCGAACCCGGGATCGGCCATCGCCCGCTCGTACGCCTCCCGGATCACCGACAGCCGGAAGCACTGCGGCGTCTGGCTGCGCCGCAGCCGCGACCGGTCGAGCACCTCGCCGATGGCCCCCTCGGGCGTCGCCACGAGGACCGTGTCGGAGCTCGGGATCGCCACGTTGACGGCCTCGTGGGTCTCCAGCGCCCTGACACATTCCGTGATGATCCGGGGCTCCAGGAGGGGGCGTACAGCGTCGTGCAACAGCACGTCGCACTCTTCCTCCCCGAGCGCCGCCAGCGCCCGCCAGGTGCTCTCCGTACGGCTGGAACCGCCGTCCACTACCTTGCTGACCTTGCGATACCCGCCCCTGGCCACGATCTCGCGCACCCGGTCGGCGTACCCGGGCGTCATCAGCACCACGATCTCGTCGATCTCGGGCGCGCTCTCGAACACCGCCAGCGAGTGCTCGATGATCGTCCGGCCCGCGACCTCGATGAGCTGCTTGGGCGTGCCGAGCCCGACCCGCTGTCCCACACCGCCCGCGAGGAGCACTCCTACCGACCGCAGCCGTGAATCCATACCGGCAGCGTAACGGTGCTGTTCCGTGATATCGCGTTGACCTGTCGCTACGCTGTGGCTACGCACCCCCAAGACCACGTGCTCCACCCCGACCGGGAGGAGACCTAGGCTTTGCCCGACTCATTGACCCGCGAAGGCACGACCACCTCGGTCCTGCTGCTCGCCACGACACCCGCGTGCAGGCTCCTCAGCGGTGACGGCACGCTCCTCGACCGCCTCGGCGACCAGCTCGCCTCGCTGCCCGTGCGCGAGGTGCAGGTGATGTCCGCCGCCGGAAACCTCGCGGCCGATCTGCGCGGCGTCGCGAAGATCGTGCGCACCGCCACGGGCGCCGTCGCCGTGCTGCCCGCCGACCTGGTGCTGCACACCGAGGCGCTCGCCGTCCTGCTGGAGCATCCCGCGCGCGGCACCGCCGCGCTCATCTCGCACGACGCCACCGCCGGGCCGCTGCGCCCGCCCGTACGCGTGGAGGGCGGCAGGATCGTCGCCGCGGGCAGCTCCTTCCACCTGGTCCCCGAGGCGAACGCCACCTTCAGAGGCGTGCTGCAGGCGGGGGAGGCCGACCTGGCCTCGCTGGCCGACCTCGCCGAGGAGCTGGCCGAGCTGGCGGAGGCGGGCAAGCTCGGCCCCGTCACCCCCGTCGAGGCGGTGGACCTGCTGCTGGTCGGGCTGGTCAGGTCCGGCGTGAGCGTGCGGGCCACGGGCATCGGGCAGTTGCACGCCGACCGGGTGACCGGCCAGATCTCCGCCGACGCCGCGCTGGCCCGGCTGGCGGAGGTGGACGAGGCGCAGGTCAGGCTCGACGCGTCCGTCAAGGAGGACGACGGCTTCTTCGCCACGTTCTTCGTCTCCACCTGGACCCGCCACCTGATCAGGCCGTGCGTCCGGCTCAAGCTCACCCCCAACACGGTCACCGGCATCTCGGCCGGGCTGGCGCTGCTGGCGGCCGTCTGGTTCTCGGCGGGTACCCAGGGCGGGCGGCTGGCCGGAGCGGTGCTGCTGTACCTGTCGTTCGCGCTCGACTGCCTCGACGGGCAGCTCGCCCGCTACACCCGCACGTTCTCCCCGCTGGGGGCCTGGGCCGACGGCATGTCCGACCGGCTCAAGGAGTACGCCGTCTACGTCGGCCTGGCCTTCGGCTCCGCCGCCGCGGACATCTGGTACCTGGCCGTGGCCGCGATGGTGCTGCAGGTCGTCAGGCACGCGGTCGACTACACCTACGCGGGCGCGGTCGCCGACGCGGGCCGCGTCGGCGCCATGTGGGGCAGGCCCGCGCGGTCCCTGCTGGAGACGCAGGACGTCCGCGCCGCCCCCGGCGGCGTGCTCAGGCTCGCCCAGCGGCTCGAACGCGACACCGTCGCCCGCTACCTGAAGAAGATGATCGTGCTGCCCATCGGCGAGCGGATGGCCCTGATCGCCGTCACCGCGGCGTTCTGGGACGCCAGGGTGACGTTCCTGGCGCTGCTCGGCTGGGGCGGCGTGGCGGCGCTCTACCAGCTCACCGGACGGATCGCGAGGTCGGCAAGGTGATTTCGGTTCACATGACACCCGTTCCGAGCAGCACGGTCGTGGCCTACCGCGACGACGGGCCGCTCTCGCGGGCGATGGGGCTGCTCGTGGCAGGGCAGCTCCCGCCGCTGCCGCCGGTGCTCGCCGGCACGTTCGTCACGGGCGTGCTGCTGATGCTCGGCGTGGCGGGCACGGACGGCCTGGCGGTGTTCGCGCCCGCCGTGACGCTGCTGCTGGCCGGGCCCGGCAGCACGCATCCGCACGACGGCAGGTTCGACTGGCTCGTGCCGCCGATCCTGCGGCTCATCGAGTACACGTTCATCGCGGCGTGCGGGTTCGCCCACGACGTGCACCCCCTGGTGATCTTCATGCTGCTCGCCGCCCTGGCCTTCCACCATTACGATCTGGTCTACCGGTTGCGCCAGCACGTCTATCCGCCGGCATGGCTGTCCACTCTGGGGCTCGGCTGGGACGGGCGGATGATGGTCGTCTCCCTGGTCGCGCTGTCGGGCTGGCTGACCGGGGGCTACCTGCTGCTCGCGCTCTACCTGTGGGGGCTGTTCGGCTGGGAGAGCCTGACGTGCTGGCTCGCCGCGCCCCGGTCCGGGGTGGATGCGACCGATATGGGAACGCAAGACTAACGCCGGATTACCCGCACGGGGCCCAAAGACGAATACTCTTTGGGCCATCGGAGTCATGCTCGACTGAGGAGTGCACGTTGCTGGGAATGGTTCTGGCCGCTGGAGCCGGACGACGCCTGCGGCCGTACACCGACACGCTGCCCAAGGCGCTCGTGCCGGTCGACGGCGAGACCACGATCATGGACATCTCGCTGCGCAATCTCGCCGAGGTGGGCCTGCGGGACGTCGTGGTCGTCGTCGGTTACGCGGCGCAGGCCGTACACGAGCGCAAGGAGGCCCTGGAGGAGCGCCACGGCGTCAAGCTCACCCTCGTGCACAACGACAAGGCCGAGGAGTGGAACAACGCCTACTCCCTGTGGTGCGCGCGCGACTACTTCTCCCAGGGCGCGCTCCTGGTCAACGGCGACACCGTGCACCCCGTCTCCATCGAGAAGACGCTGCTCGCCGCGCCCGAGACCAGCGACATCCTGCTGGCCGTCGACAACGTCAAGGCGCTGGCCGACGAGGAGATGAAGGTGACGATGTCGCCGGAGGGCGCGCTGCGCCGCATCACCAAGCTGATGGACCCGGCGCAGGCGTACGGCGAGTACATCGGCGCCACCCTCATCAGGCCGGCCGCCGCCGACCGGCTGGCCGACGCGCTCAAGGCCACCTTCGAGCGCGACCCGCAGCTCTACTACGAGGACGGTTACCAGGAGATGGTCGACCGCGGCGAGCTCATCCACGCCGCGCCCATCGGAGAGGTCGACTGGGTCGAGGTGGACAACCACGACGACCTGGCCAAGGCCCGCGCCATAGCCGTTCACTACTGAGGGGGCGCGGATGCCGCTTCTAGCGAGGATGTTGCCGGCGCCGCTGACCATGGACGTCAGGCGCGGCGCGGTCGCCGAGCTCGGCGCCCTGCTGGCCGACAGCCGCGTGGCGACCTCCGGCAGGGTCGCGGTGGCCGTCGGCATGGGCCAGGGCGACCACATCGAGAGCCTCATCGCGCCCACGCTGGGCGAGGCCGAGGTGTTCAGGGTGGCCGACGGGTCGGTCGACGCGGCCGTCTCGCTCGGCGCCGACCTGCGCAAGGCGGCCTACGAGGTGGTCGTGGGCGTGGGCGGCGGCAAGACGATCGACGTGACCAAGTACGCCGCCTCCCTGGCGGGCATCCCCATGGTGGCGGTGGCCACCAACCTCTCCCACGACGGCATCTGCTCGCCCACCGCCTCGCTCGTCTACGAGGGCGGCAAGGGCTCCTTCGGCGTGCCGATGCCGCTGGCCATCCTGGTCGACCTCGACTTCGTGCACAACGCGCCCGAGTCGCTGGTCAGGGCGGGCGTGGGCGACGTGGTGAGCAACCTGTCGGCCATCGAGGACTGGCAGCTCGGCAACGTCGAGCGCGGCGAGCCGATCGACGGGCTGGCCTGCTCGATGTCCCGCACCGCCGCCGAGGCGCTCATCGGGCGCACCGACTCCATCGAGTCCGACGGGTTCCTGACCGTCCTGGCCGAGTCGCTGATCCTGTCGGGCATGTCGATGGTCGTCGCGGGCTCATCGCGGCCCGCGAGCGGTGGAGACCATGAGATCCTTCATGCCGTGGATCAGCTCTTCCCCGGCACCTCCAACCACGGCGAGCTCGCCGGCATCGGCGCCGCCTTCTGCTTCTTCCTCAGACAGGACGACGTGCGCGTCAAACAGGTGGTCGACTGCCTGCGCCGGCACGAGCTGCCCGTCGTCCCCGGCGACATCGGGCTGAGCGCCGAGCAGTTCGCCGAGGTCATCGCGCTGGCCCCGGCCACCCGTCCCGGCCGTTACACGATCCTGGAGCACCTGCGCATGCAGGACTCGGAGATCCGCGATCGGGTGGGGGACTATGTCCGGGCCTTCGGTAGCTGAGCTGCGCCAGGTGGCCCAGCCGCCCGGCCACCTGGAGCGCAGGAACGGCGAGCACTGGGCGGGCGTGCTCTACATGCGCCGCCTGTCCATCTACGTCACCTGGATGTTCACCAAGACCTCCGTCACGCCCAACCAGCTCACCTGGGTGATGACGGTGGCCGGGGTCCTGGCCGGCGTCGTGCTGGCCCTGCCGGGGCTCTGGGCGGCGGTCCTGGCCGCGTTACTGATCCAGGTCTACCTGCTGCTCGACTGCTCCGACGGCGAGCTGGCCCGCTGGACGGGCAAGACGTCCCTGGCGGGCGTCTACCTCGACCGGGTCGGCGCGTACTTCGCCGAGGCCGCGGTGCTGGCCGGGCTGGGCTGGCGGGCCTCGGCCGTGCTGCCCGACTGGTACACCGTGTTCGGCTTCGCCGCCGCGCTCGGCGCCATCCTCATCAAGGCCGAGAGCGACCTCGTCGAAGTGGCCCGGGCCAAGGGCGGGCTGGCGGCCGCGAGCGAGGCCGCGGCCGTGCAGTTCCGCTCCGGGCTGCTCGGGCTGGGGCGGCGGGTGCTGGCGGCGACGAAGTTCCACCGCATCGTGCAGCCGATCGAGCTGTCCATGCTGGCCGTGGTGACCGCGGTGATCGACCTGGTCATCGGCGATCTGACGGCCACGCGGGTGCTCGTGGTGGCCTGTCTGCTCGCCGCCGCGCTGCAGACCGTCCTGCACCTGATCAGCATCATGGCGTCGAGGCGACTGGCTTGATGGCGCGCCTGGAACCGAGGAAGCCTTTCTTCCGTCGTATTGATCGGACGTCCGCCGTTCGGTGGGGGTTCATCGTCGGTTCCGATACGCTTAGCTTCACCATTCCCAGACCATGCAGACCAGCAGACTCGGTGATCATGAAAGAATGCTCCGCCCGTGCTCTCAACGCGTCAGGACAGTGATTCGTTGAAGATCTCGTGCGTCATCCTCACCATGGGCAACCGGGTCGCGGAGCTGAACCGGGCGGTCGAGTCCGCGCTCAACCAGGTCGACGGCGACGTCGAGGTGGTGATCGTAGGCAACGGTGCCGACGTGCCCGAGGTGTCGGCGACGCCACCCGAGGGGTCGGCCGCGGTCGTGAAAGCGATCCGGCTCGACCAGAACACGGGCATCCCCGCCGGCCGTAACCGGGGCGTGGAGGAGTGCTCGGGAGACGTCGTGCTGTTCCTCGACGACGACGGCTGGTACGCCAACCCGAAGGTCGTCTCGCACGTGAGGGACCGCTTCGCCACCGAGCCCGACCTGGCCGTGATCTCCTTCCGCATCATGGACCCCGACGGGAGCGGCAGCCAGCGCCGCCACGTCCCGCGCCTGCGCGCGGGCGACCCTCAGCGGTCCAGCCCCGTCACCACCTTCCTCGGCGGCGCCTCGGCCATCAGGCGCTCCGCCTTCCTCCAGGTGGGCGGCCTGCCCGAGCGTTTCTTCTACGCGCACGAGGAGACCGACCTGGCCTGGCGGCTGCTCGGCGAGGGCTACCGCATCGAGTACGACGCCGAGACGGTGATGTACCACCCGCAGGTGCCGCCGACCAGGCACGCCGAGTTCCACCGGCTCAACGCCCGCAACCGGGTGTGGCTGGCCCGCCGGAACCTGCCGTGGCCGTTGGCGTTCCTGTACCTGACCAACTGGGTCGTGCTCACCGTGATCCGCGAGCGCGGGGCCTCCGGGGCGCTGAAGGCGTGGTTCTCCGGGTTCTTCGAGGGCTTGCGCACTCCTGCCGGTGAGCGCCGGCCGATGGCCTGGGCCACGGCTTGGCGGATGGTCAAGCTCGGCCGGCCGCCGATCGTCTGAGGCACGGGGGAGGGCCGGGCCCTCCCTCAGGCCCCTTTCCGGCTCAGGCCTCGCTCGCCTCGCCGAAGCTCATCTCGGCGTGCGAGATCGTCGTGCTGAACATCGCCCGCTTGGGCAACCCCAGCTCGCTCAGCTCCTTGGCGATCGGATGGTTGCCCAACCGGATCAGCGCCCCGCTGGGCCGGACCCTGGCCCCCTTGGCGCGCACGCTCCACGGCACCCGCCGGGTGACCCCGTCGCGGTGCGTGTAGGCGTCCAGCGGCGCCATCGCGGCCCCGGCCGGCACGGGCAGCCCGGGCTTGACGAGCATGTCGAGCACCAGCCGCCCGTCCTTGCGCAGGATGCACCTCTTGTACGGCGACGACAGCCGCAGCTCGATGTCGGCCAGCTCCTTGGGGAACCCCCACAGGGTGCGCCCCGCCTCCAGCGTGAACCCCTGGTCCACCGGCAGCCAGTGCACGAACACCCCGGCGTGCCGCAGCTCGCCAGGCCCCACGGAGCCGGCCGAGCCCGGCGGGCGCACGAGGAAGGCCATGCCGAACTCGTGGTAGGTGTCGAGGTCGCCGTCGCGGTAGTCGACGAACACCAGCACGCAGACGGCCTTGCCGGGCAGCACCTCTGCCACGTCCAGCCCTGAGTACGCGATCACCGCCCGGGCGGCGTCGGCACGCACCGGGTAGAGGGCACTGCACACCTCGGCGTCCCTCACCCGTACGGGCATGCCCACCGTCCGGCCCTGGATCTGATGCGATGCCATGCGTCCCAGTACATCAACCAGAAAGCCGTGTGACCATTCCCGCCCCGGTCCCGTCTACGTGTGATGTGACAATGAACAGACCACGGGGGGCGCCATCATCGAGGACTTGTATCGCGAGCACTGGCCGCTCGTGTGCGGGTTCCTCCTGCGCAGGACCCGTGACCCCCACCTCGCGGAAGACCTGGCACAGGAGACGTTCGTCAAGGCGACCAGGGCCCTGCTGGGCTGGCGCGGCGAGAACCCGGCCGCGTGGCTGCTCACGATCGCGCGCAACGTGCTCGTCGACCACGTCCGCCGCGCTCGGCGCGAGCTTCCGCTGCCCGAGCCGGACGAGCTGGGCGCGCCCGGGTTCCACGTGGACTCCCTGGAGGTGCGCGACGCCCTCGCCCGGCTGCCCGAGCAGCACCGGAGGCTGCTCACGCTGGTCTACTTCGAGGGCTTCTCGCTCGTGGAGGTGGCCGCGATGACCGGCAGGAAGCACGCCTCGATCAAGACCGCGTTGTGGCGCGCCAGGAACGCCTTCGCCGAGACCTACGGAGTGCCCCATGAGTGAAGACTTTCCGGAAATGCCGGACTTCGACCCCAAGCTGACCAGGAAGGCCGTCCGCAGGGGGCTGCTCAGGACGACCTCCAGCGTGCTGGCGGTGCTGCTGGCGCTCGCGCTGGTGGCCGTCGCGGGCCCGATCGTCCTGCAGACGCGCGACGGCCGGGAGCAGCGCATGGTGGACGTGCTGGGCACCGCCTTCAAGGTCTACAACCCGGCCTACCGGGTGGTCACCAACGACTGCTGCGAGGTCACGCCGCTGTCCACGTCGTTCACGGTGACCGCGGAGCCGCTGCGGCCCGTCGGCGCGATCTCGCCCGTGAGCACGTACACGATCAGCCAGAGCCTCTTCGGCCGTGTCGGCCACCTGCCGCTGGGCAGGAACGCCAACACCAGGCTCTCCCAGAGCCTCTACGACGTCGGCACCGACCTGGCGCGCAAGGAGGATGTCCGGAAGGTGCTGGACCGGCTGCCCGGCGATCTGCGGGCGCTGGCGGTGGTGGAGTTCTCTGCGCCGCTCAAGCCGGAGGAGCTCCAGAGCTGGCTCGGCTCCGGCGGCAGGTGCGCGCAGAGCGTCGTCTACGAGCGCAGGCCGGGCGCGCTGCCGATCACCTGGGGCGCGATCACCTGGGATCGCGGCACGTTCACCGAGGACAAGGAGGGGTGCGGCGTCGGCCTGTCGAACTTCCGCTCCTGGGTGGCCCGGCTCGACGAGGATGACGACCCGAACCTGCGCCGCTTCGACCTGACCTTCGACCGGCTGCGCAAGGCGTCGATCAGCGGCCTCGCCTACGCGTACGTGGACGAGACGTCCAGGGTCGAGAGCCTGCGCAAGCTGATCGACGACCCGCACGTGCGCACGATCCGCCTGGCCGACGTCACCTTCGACCTGGACCACCCCAGCTAGACGGCCAGCGCGTGCCTGGTCACCCCGGCCCACGACTCGGCCCGCCGCACGAACGCGTCGGCGTGATCCGGCCAGTGGTGCCGCAGCCGCGCCTCCGCGTGGCCCTGCGCGCCGAGCCTGACCCGCCGCGCCACGTCCTCCTTCAGGTCTAGGACGGCGTTCAGCACCGCGTCCACGTCCAGCGGCACCACGAGCCCGCACCCGACGCCCTCGACCAGCGAGGCGCCCTGCGGGGTGGTGATCACCGGCAGGCCCCTGCCCATGTAGTCCATGATCTTGGTGGGCAGGGTCCTGACCGTGTCGTCGGCCAGTGACAGCCCGGCCAGCGCGCCCTCGGCCATGCGCAGGGCGTGCCGGTTGGGCACGTACCCGAACCAGTCGAGCAGGCCGACCCGCTGCGCGTCCCGCAGCAGCGGGCGCACCTCGCGGGCGGCGGCGCCGATGAGGTCCAGCCGGACGCCGTGCGGGACCAGGCGCTCGGCCAGCCCGATCAGCTCGGTCACGCCGCGGTCGGCCGCGAGCCGGCCGATGTGCACGACCCTGGTGTCGCCGGGAGGGGGAGGACCGGGTGACACCAGGGTCGCCTCGGGGACCACGGAGGGGGTGATCACCCGATGCCGCCTCGCGGCGCGGGACAGTTGCTTGGAGGTGGCCTCCTCGCGTACGTCCCAGACGACCGGAGGCCGCCGGTACGGCAGCGCCCGCAGCAGCCGGTGGTCGTGCACGATCAGCAGGTCCGCGTCCCGCAGGCCGCGCCTGAGCGCGGCGCGCGCCCGGCTGTAGGGCGCCTGGCGGGCCACGTCGATCGCGGTCAGGCCCATGGCTGGGGTCACGTTGAAATAGGTGAAGGGCGCGACGTAGGTCACCTCGTGGCCCGCGTCGAGCAGCGCCCGGATCTGGCGGTGCATGATCCGGGCGTCCTCGGGATGATGGACGGTCGTGGCGACACAAGCACGCATGTGTCGATGCTGAGCGGTTACCAGGTCAAAGGCGTTAATGCGGGTGGAACGGCTGCTTAACTTCGGGAGGGGCGCCGATAGAGCCAGGTCAGGCGGGGCTCCAGCACCCACTTGAACACCGTTCGGGTTTCCGGCAGGCACAGCACGATGGCCAGCGCGAAGCAGCTCGCGCTGATCGCCAGCACGCCCAGCGGCCCGTACAGCCACGGGACCGACAGCCAGCCCATCTCCTTGGCGATCAGCACCGGGATGCCGTGCAGCAGGTAGCAGTAGAGCGTGCGGGTGCCGAGGTCGGTGTACCAGGTCTCCTTCCTGGGCACCAGCGCGAGCACGGCGAAGCACATGGCCAGCGCGCAGACGAGCAGGCCGACGCGCATGCCCAGGCCCATGTACCAGGACAGGTTGAGGTCCTGGTAGCTGTTCTTGAAGTAGAGCGGGCCCAGCTTCGCCCCCCTGGACGCGAGGAAGATCGCCACCGCCGCCGCGCCGAGCACGATGAACCCCGAGACGATCTTGATCCAGCGCCGGTTGAGCATCTCGAAGTGCTCGGGCTGCAGCACCAGGCCGATCACGAAGAACGGCAGCAGGCCGAAGAACCGGTCCATGCTGAAGTCGCCGGAGATCTGCGAGAACCCGGCGAACAGGTAGATCGCGATCGCCACCGGCACCGGGTACTTCATCCGCTTCCACACCGGTGTGGACAACCGCCAGAACAGCAGCGCCAGCAAATACCAGTTGAGCCACGCCGGGTCGATGATCGTCAGGCTCCACTTGCCGCCGAGCGCGGCGCGCAGCGCGGCGTAGCCCACCTCGACGATCACGTACGGGACGAGGAAGGTGTCGACCAGCTTGTTGGTCTTCGCGTTGGAGTTCCAGAAGTTCCTGGACAGGTAGCCGCTGATCACCACGAACAGCGGCATGTGGAAGACGTAGATGAAGATGTAGGCCGCCCGCGCCGAGTCGGCGGCCAGCGTCGGCACCAGCGAGTGGCCGATCGGCACCAGCGCGATCAGGATGAACTTGACGTTGTCGAGGAACGGGTCGCGCCTGCGCTTGGCCGGCTCGGCGGCCGGCTGCGGCTGCTCCTGCCGGCCCTCTCCTGAGACCGGCTCCGTGACGACCGCCGCCTGCGGCGCGGTGCGCTCGCCGGGGGCGGCCCCGTGCGGGTCGGTGGACTCGCTCCAGAACGCCTCTTCCGGCAACGGCCAGCGGGCTCCCGTGTTGGCGGGCCCTTGCTCCTCGGGGCTGCGCTGGGGCGTGGCCGATGGGGAGAATCTGGTGTCAGACACAGAAGAAGTCGCTCAGCTTCGCTCGGGGCCGGGGAACCAGGACGACAACAGGATCGAAACCCTTGCGGAATTGCGTCGCGCTGCGTCGCCAACCCACGACAGACTATCCCGCCCTCGTGGGTCCTGTCTCTCGCAGTGGGCCAGAATGCCCGGTTACACAGGGAACTTGGAGCCTCAGGTGCACACGTTCTTCTGCTCGGACGCGGTGATCGAGTTGTTCTTCACGCTGTCGGGAAGCTCGGTGACCTTGACCGAGTCGAAGTCCTCGCCGACCACGAGCTGGATGATCGGCGTGCCCTTCGCGGCGCCTCCCGCGGTGGCCGTGCCCGCCGTGGACGTGTACGGCTGCACGTTGGACGCCTGCACCTTGCCCGAGGCGGCCTGGGGCTTGGGCAGCACCGCGGTGCCCAGCTTGACGGCGTGGTCGGTGGCCGTCTCCGTCTTGGTGTAGTGGATCTCGCTCTTGGGCAGGCTGGCCCCGCCGGGCGCGGTGTAGTTGCCCACCGAGACGACCTTGTAGCCCTCCTTGGCGAGCTGGTCGGCGACCTCGCGGGCCTTGCCGAAGGTCTTGGTCCCGTTGAGCACCTGCACGCGCACCTGCTGCGGCTTGACCGCGGCCTTGGGCTTGGCGCTGGTGCTGCTGGTCGGCTCGGGCGTGGCGACCTCGGTGTCGGTCCTGATCGCCTTGAACAGCTCACTGGCGTCGGGCTCGGTCCACACCACGCGGTTCGGGTCGTCGGGAGCCGCGCCCCAGGGCACGGTGATGAACTTGACGCCGTTGGCCGTCAGCGCCTTGGCGCTCATCGCGATCCTGATCAGCTCTTCTGTGTCGTTGGCCAGCTCGGGGTCCATCGTGACGGACTTGCCCGCGGCGGCGACGAAGTCGCGCAGCCGGCCCACGTCCGTGAGCAGCTCGCTGCTGGTGGCCTTGGCCACGACCTTGCTGAGGAAGATCTGCTGGCGCTTGATGCGCTGGATGTCGCTGCCGTCGCCGTAGTGGCGCAGACGCACGTAGCCGAGCGCCTTCTCGCCGTTGAGCAGGCTGGTGCCGGCCGGCAGCACCAGCTTGGACGACTTGTCGTTGACGGCCGTCTTCAGGCAGATCTCGATGCCGCCGAGGGCGTCGACGATGTTCTTGAAGCCGCTGAAGTCCACCTCGACGAAGTGGTTGACGCGGATGCCGGTGAGCGTCTCGATGGTGGAGATCGTGCAGGCGATGCCGCCCGAGTTGTACGCCGAGTTGATCATGTCCCGGCGGGCGGGCATCTCCTGCTTGGTGGTCTCGTTCTTGCACCGGGGAATCTGCACCATCGAGTCGCGCGGGAAGCTGATGAGCTGCGCCTTGTCCCGGTTGGGCGAGATGTGCATGAGGATGATCGTGTCGGTGCGCTTGCCGCCCGCGTCGGACTGCCTGGCGAGCTGCTGGCCGTACTTCGCGTTGCCCGCGCCGGCGCGCGTGTCGGAGCCGACGAGCAGCACGTTCAGCGCCCCCGTCTCCGGCGGGCGCGGGTTGATGATGTCCTCCTTGACGCTCTTCTGGTTGATGTTGCCGAAGGCGTCGCGGTAGGTGGTGTACGCGGTCAGCGCGCCCGCGACCATCACCGTGGTGAGGCCGATGCTGACCCACGCCAGCACGCGCATCTTGTTCTGACCGCCCGGGCCGCCGCCTGAGCGGTGGCTGCGCGGCGGCCGGTCGTCGGGCGGCGGCGGAGGCGACGCGGCGGCTGCCTGCCGCCGGGCCATCCGGCTGCCCGGTTGTGTGCTGCCCGGCTGTGTGACGGCGGTGCGGCGGTCATGCACGGAATCGGCGACCGGCACGCTCCTGTAGTCACTCATACGCCCCCTAGCCTCGCTCCTTGCGCCGCCGGATTGGTCGCTCCGCGCCACGAGACTAGGTCACGTACGGCGTGCCCCGAGCCATGATCGTGGGGAACGACCGTGACCCGGGCGTGATGTTTTCGCGGCAAAGCATACTCAGAGCCGGACATTGGGTGGAATATCATCGCCAAACTCTTTCGCCCTCGAATCGCCACCGGACTGTCGGAGCAGGTCAGGCCTGATGCTCTGGGCCGCCGCCAAACAGGCCAGGGGCACGGCCGGCAACACGTACCGGTAGTCGAACTCGGCGGCCGCGGCCGGTGTGATCAGCAGCACAATCGCCGCCGACCAGGGCACCAGCCACAACGGACCCGCCGCGGGACGCTCTCGCCTGCGCCTGCGGACGACGGCCGCCACCGGTGGCACAAGCAAGATCCCCAGGAGCACCGGGCCGGGCAGCCGCACCATGCTCTGATAGGCCCGCAACCATCCGGCGAAGGGCTCCACGATCTCCGTGCCGATCGCACCCTGCTCGTAGAGCTTGGCATATTCGGCGCCCACCTGCGCGGGATAGCGCCCAGGTGGTCCAGGCTCGGTGACAGGAAACTGGTAATAGCCGTAGATCTCGGCGTCAGGATAGATCGGCCGGTCCCACGTGAACGAGCGGCCCAGCTCCTCCAGCACCGAGGCGGCGTAGTCGAGCGGCTGCGTCGTGAGCGCCAGCATCGCGAACCTGGCCGCCAGGTCGTCGTTCTCCTTCGAGAACGTGATCCCCGGCAGCAGCACCAGCGGGGCGTCCTTGGCCCAGATGTACTCCTGCGACGGCGGCCGCTGCTCCGGCGGGCGCGGATCGCACAGGACCTTCAGGTCGGGCGGCGGGTCCATTTTGTCGCAGTCGGCGAAGGACATCGTCCGGGCGTACAGGAAGACGCCGTTCGCGCCCACCAGGCCGACCCGCTGGTAGGTGACGTAGAACCAGGCGCCGTAGGCGACGATCGGCACCAGCGCGGCGGCCAGCAGCACGGCCGCCGGCCTGAACGCCACCGGTCTGAACGCCGCCAGCCTGAACCGCGCGCCGGCCCGCCTCGTCCGCGCGAGATCCGGCGGCCACAGCAGGCCGCGCAGCACGAACCAGGCCGCCAGCACCACGATCAGCGGCTGCCCGACCGTCCTGGTCAGCGTGGCGGCGGCCAGCAGCAGGCCGATCCCCGCGGCGGTCGCCGTCCGCCGCGTGGCGCACAGCGCCACGGCGCTCACCACCAGGAACATGAACAGCGTGTCCGAGACGAGCAGGTGCTCCAGCTCCACCTGGTACGCGTCCAGCAGCACCGGCACCGCCGCCAGCGTCGCCACCCACCTCGGGGCCCTGGGCGCGGTCCTGAGCACGGCGCGGTAGACGAGCACGCCGGTGGCCAGGCCGAGCAGGTGCTGGGCCGCCGTCACCGCGCCGAACGCGTGCAGCGGCTCCAGCAGCTTCAGGAACATCGAGTAGCCGGCGGGGCGGACCAGGTCGGGGCGGGGTTTGAAGACCGTGACGATGTAGGTGTAGGAGTCGGGGAACCACAGGGCGGGGCGGTAACCCAGCATGGCCAGCGCCCTCAGCCCGGTGCCCAGGGCCAGCACGACCAGGAACCAGCGGTGCCGGCGCGCCCAGTGCCGAGGCGCGCCACCGCCGCGCTGCGGGTCGGTGTGGCGTTGCGGGTCGCGAAGGCTTCGCGGGTCGGTGTGGCGCTGCGGGTCGCGAAGGCTTCGCGGGACGCCAAGGCGTCGCGGGACGGGCGGCAGGCGGCGCCGGCCGCGGCCGGTCCTCGTGGGCTCGCCGTCGTGAGCCTCCGGCCTCACCGCATGTCCTCCCGCTTCTCCGGCACGTCCGTACGCTACCGGCGATCCCGCCCGAGCCGCGCACACGGGCGCGCGGGGCGGAGGGTGGGCGCCGGGTTGGGTACGCTCGCTCGACGATGGAACTCGATCGACCCGGCCGGGTGCTCACCACGCTCTCCGTGCTGCCCGCCCTGGCAGTGACGGGCTGGCTGCTGGCCGGGCTCCCGCTGCTCCTGCTCGGCCGCTTCGCCCCCCTGCCCGCCACGCTGCTGGGCGTCCCGCTGGCGGCGCTGCTGTGCTGGGCGGGCGCGCGAGGCCTGGGCGACGGAACGGCGGGCGACGCGTCACGGGCGGCGGTGAAGGAGCCGGGCGTCGCCGGCGCCATGAGGCGCGTCCAGAAGAGCACCTGGCAGGTGGCAGGCGTAGCGGGCGTGGCGGTCGCGTCGGGCGTCCTCAACGCGATCACGCACAGCGAGCAGGTCGCCGTGAGACGCGACCCCGCCACCTACACCCAGTACGCCGCCTGGATCGCCACCCACGGCGGCCTGCCCATCCCCGTCCAGGCGGAGGCGTTCGGCGGGCCGGACCCCTCGCTGGTGTTCAAGAGCGTCGGCTTCTTCCCGGCGGACGGCGCGGTGGTGCCGCAGTTCATGCCGGGCCCGCCGATGTTGTTCGCGATCGGCCACTGGCTGGGTGCCCCGTACGTGGTGCCGGCCGTGCTGGGAGCGCTGGCGGTGCTCACGGTGGGCGGGGTGGTGGCGCGGCTGGCCGGGGCCAGGTGGGCGGTGCCGGGCGCGGTGGCGTTCGCGGTGAGCATGCCGATCCTGTACACCTCGCGCACCACGTTCAGCGAGATCCCGTCGTTGATCCTGCTGTTCGGCGGCCTGGCCCTGGCGCACGACGCGCTGGCCAGGAGGGAGCGGGGCAGGGCGCTGCTGGCCGGGCTGGTGTTCGGGCTGGCGGTGCTGGTCAGGGTGGACGGGCTGCGTGACGTGCTGCCGGTGCTGGCGTTCGCGGGGCTGCTGATCGGCATGCGGCGGCTGCGCAGGCCGGCGGGCGTGGTGGGGCTGCCGCTGCTGGCCGGGCTGGTGGCCGGGGCCGGGGTGGGGATGCTGGCGGCGTATCTGCTGGCTCGTCCTTACCTTTCTTATTTGTCCGGTTCGGTACGGCCGTTGCTGTTCGTCTGCGCCGGCGTCCTCGTGCTCACCGCCGTCGGCACGGCCTTCGCCCCGGCCCTCGCCAGGATCCGGCTGCCGAAGTGGGCGCCGAGGACGGGCGCGGTGCTCGTCGTGCTGCTGATGGCGGCCCTGTACGCCCGCCCATGGGTGCAGACCGTGACGCGGGTCCCCGCCAACCCCGACGACCGCCGCACGTTCGAGATGATCGAGCAGATCCAGCGCGCCAACGGCATGCCCGTGGACGGCACGCGGCTCTACTTCGAGAACTCCCTGCACTGGGTGACCTGGTACGTCGGCGCCCCCGCCGTCCTGCTGGCCACGATCGCCGCCGCCCTGCTCGTGCGCAGGCTGCTGCGCGACGGCACGTCGTTCGAGTGGCTGCTGCCGCTGGCGGTGGTGGGCTGGACGACCGTCACCACGCTGCTGCGCCCGGAGATCACCCCGGACCATCCGTGGGCCGCCCGCCGCCTGGTGCCCATCGTGATCCCCGGCATGATCCTGCTCGCCACGTACGGCCTGGCCCGGCTGCGCCGCCTCACGGACCGGCACGGGCCGAAGGTGCTGAAGTGGGGCATGGCGCTGGCCGTGCTGCTCGTGCTGGCGCCCCCGGCCGTGACCTCGATCGGGACGGCGTTCACGCCGGTCGAGCGGGGTGAGGCGGCGGCGGTCGAGGCGATGTGCGCCCGGATCCCGGCCGACGCCTCGGTGCTGACCGTGGAGCGCGTCACGGGCGACAGGTTCGTGCAGGTCGTCCGGGGCATGTGCGGGAAACCGGCGGCGCAGGTGGCCCGTACCGAAGGCGATCTCGCGCCGGAGAGCGAGGTGCGGCGGCTGGCCGAGCGGGTGCGCGCGGCTGGCCGCGTGCCGGTCGTGCTGGGGGCCGAGAGCTGGCACGTCTCGCCGTACGGGACGGCGACGCAGGTGCTGAAGCTGGTCACGCGCCAGGACGAGCGCTCGCTCACCGAGGCTCCGAACGGCACGTGGACCCTGACGATGAACGTGTGGATGGCGGTCGCCTGACCGGCCCGCGATGAGCCAGACTGGTAGGAAGACCCCGGAATCGGGAGTTCCCGCTGGCCGGATGTGGACTCGCCTCCCGGCTGGGCAGAGTACCCTCGACCCCCGTGAGCACGCTTGAGACCCCCAAGAGTGGAACTGCCGTGGATGAAGCGCCGTACGTCACGATCGTCCTGCCCTGCTACAACGAGCAGGATCACGTCATCGACGA
Source organism: Nonomuraea monospora (assembly GCF_039531895.1). NCBI lineage: Bacteria > Bacillati > Actinomycetota > Actinomycetes > Streptosporangiales > Streptosporangiaceae > Nonomuraea > Nonomuraea monospora. The sequence goes on along the minus strand of NZ_BAAAQX010000040.1, from coordinate 82,174 downwards.
GGTGGAGCGCATCACCAAGGCGATGGACTCGAGCGGCTACACCTACGAGCTGGTCGCGGTGGACGACTGCTCGACCGACGCGACCCTGGCCAAGCTGCGGGAGGCCGCGCCGCACTACCCCAACCTGCGCATCCGCGCCTTCCACCGCAACGGCGGCTCGGGCACCGTGCGGCGCATAGGCACGCAGGAGGCCAGGGGCGAGATCGTCGTCTGGACCGACGCCGACATGTCCTACGCCAACGAGCGCATCCCCGAACTGGTGCAGATCCTGGAGAAGGACACCACCGTCGATCAGGTGGTGGGGGCGCGCACCAGCGAGGAGGGGTCGCACAAGCTGCTGCGGGTGCCGGCCAAGTGGGTGATCCGCAAGGTGGCCGAGATGCTGGCCGGGCAGAAGATCCCCGACCTCAACTCGGGCCTGCGGGCCTTCCGCAAGTCGGTGGCGCGGCCCTACCTGCGGCTGCTGCCCCCCGGGTTCTCGTGCGTCACGACGATCACGCTGTCGTTCCTGATGAACCAGCACGACATCTACTACCTGCCGACGGAGTACGCGAAGCGGGCGGGCAAGTCGAAGTTCAGCTTCGTCTCCGACGCCTACCGCTACATCCTCCAGGTGCTGCGGATGATCATGTACTTCAACCCGCTCAAGGTGCTCATGCCGCCCGCGTTGTGGCTGGTCGCCATCGGGTTCGTGAAGGGCGTCTGGGACATGATCCAGCACCCGTTCTACTTCCCGGCCAACACCGTCATGATCTTCCTGTCGGGGATGCTGATCGGGTCCGTTGCGCTGCTCGCCGACCTGATCGTGCGCTCGCGGGGAGAGTGACCTTGCGGATCGCGATCGTCGGCCCGACCCATCCGTACAAGGGCGGCGGGGCGCAGCACACCACCGAGCTGGCGCACCGCCTGTCGGCGCTCGGGCACGACGTGGTGATCGAGTCGTGGCGGGCGCAGTACCCGTCCTTCCTCTACCCGGGGCAGCAGACGATCTCCGCGCCCGAGGGCACGCCGTACCGCAAGACCGTGCGGCGGCTCGACTGGCGGCGGCCGGACGGCTGGGTGGCGGCCGGGCGGCGGCTGCGGTCGGCCGACCTGGTCGTGCTGGCGGTGCTCAGCCCGGTGCAGGTGCCCGCCTACCTGGGCATCCTCGCCGGGATCGGGCGGAAGACCAGGACGGTCGCGCTGTGCCACAACGTGCTGCCGCACGAGCGCAAGCCGTACGACGCGCCGCTGATGAAGGCCCTGCTCAGGCGGGTGGACGGGGTGCTGGCCCACTCCGAGCCGCAGGCGGCGCTGGCCAGGGAGCTGACGGCCAAGCCGGTCAGCGTGGCCGGGCTGCCGCCGCACCTGCCCTCCACCTCCGGTGACACGGCTGCCGGGGCGGTGCACCGCAGGCTGCTGTTCTTCGGCATCGTGCGCCCGTACAAGGGGCTCGACCTGCTGCTGCGCGCGCTGCCTGAGGGCATCGGGCTGACCGTCGCGGGCGAGTTCTGGGGCGGGCTGGAGGAGACGAAGGCGCTGATCGGCGAGCTGGGCATCGGCGACCGGGTGGAGCTGCGCCCCGGCTACGTCGCCGCCGAGGACGTGCCGAGGCTGTTCGCCGCGGCCGACGCGCTGGTGCTGCCCTACCGCAACGCCACGGCCAGCCAGAACGTGTGGCTGGCGCACGAGCACGGCGTGCCGGTGATCGCCACCCGCGTCGGCGCGCTGGCCGACCACGTCACCGACGGCGTGGACGGGCTGCTGGTCGAGCCGGGCGACGCGGAGGCGCTGCGGGCGGCGATCGAGCGCTTCTACGCCTCCGGCGAGCCGGAGAGGTTGCGGTCGGGGGTCAAGGCCGTCGATCCCGAGCCGTTCTGGTCGGCGTACGCGACGGCGCTGCTCGGCGCCTGAGCCGCGGCGACGGGCCGGCGGCCGGCCACGAACGAGATGCCCGCCGCCACCGCGTCGGCCAGCGTGAACGACAGCCGCGACACGATCGCCACGGCGAGCGCGGCGGGCGTGCCGATGATCGGCCCGAGCACGAGCACCAGCGCGCCCTCCCTGATGCCGACCCCGGCGGGCACGACCACGGTCAGGATGCCGGTCGCCCAGGCGAACGCGTAGGCCCCTGTCGCCACCACGTACAGGTCGGGACGGCCGGCGATCAGCCAGATGTGCAGGCCGTACACGAGCCAGCCGAGCACCGTCCACGCCACGGCGAGCACCACCGTGCGGCCCGGCAGCGCGCTCTCCAGCGGCTCCCTGCGCGCGATGCGCAGCGCCAGGTTGAGGCCCCAGGTGAGCACCCTGGGGTGCAGGCACACGATGATCACCGGCACGAGCAGCACGAAGTACCAGGCCTGCCGCACCGCGTCCAGGGTGCCCAGCGTGGCGGCGGCGATCGAGATCGCCACCCCCAGGTTGATCACCAGCCCGAGCGAGATGGTCGCGAACGTGCGGCGCGGCGGGCTGCCGTGGTCGCGCCCGAGGTCCATCATCGCCGCGTACGCCCACACCGCGCCCGGGATGTACTTGCCGAGCTGCCCCACGAACATGATCCGCCCGGCGATCCGCACAGGCACCCGCGTGCCCAGCCCGGAGAGGATCTCCCGCCAGGCCAGCAACATGCAGAACTGGCCGATCAGCACGGCCGCGAACGAGCCGAGCACCGCCCACGGCGACATCGCGGCCAGCGCGGTCGTCGTCTCGTCCCAGTTGACGGCCAGCCCGTAGCCGAGGAAACCGACGGCGACCAGGGCCAGGACGATGCGCAGCAGGCGGCGGAGCATTGGCTCAGGTTACGCGCGGCTCTCCGGGTAAATCCAGCAGGCGGGAGCGGGGATTGGCGTACGGGCCCGCACGGGGTCGGTACGGTGGGGAATCGTGGTGAAGCAACGGGTCGCGCAGCTCGAGTACTCGCAGTTCCAGTCCGCCATGCTCGACGAGGCGAAGCGCAGGCGGAAGGCCGCGAAGATCATCGCGGTGCTGGAGCACTTCAACGGGCCGCTCGGCGGGCTGACCGTCGGCGACGTGGGCTGCTCCGCCGGGTTCATCGCCGACGAGCTGGCGCAGGCCGGGGCCAAGCACACGCTCGGCATCGACATCGACGTGCCGGGGCTGCGCAAGGCGGCCGACCGGTTCGGCGACAGGGTGGCGTTCGTCTGCGGCGACGGCACGGCGCTGCCGTTCCCCGACGGGTCGGTCGACGTGCTGGTGTTCAACCACATCTACGAGCACGTGGTCGACCCTGACGCGGTGGTGGCGGAGATGCGCCGGGTGCTGTCCGACTCGGGGGTGCTCTATCTCGGGCTGGGCAACCGGCTCGGGGTGATGGAGCCGCACTACAAGCTGCCGTTCCTGTCGTACCTGCCGCCGGCGCTGGCCGACCGTTACGTGCGGGCGTTCGGCCGGGCGGACCACTACTACGAGCGGTTCAGGACGCGGCGCGGGCTGCGCAGGATGCTGCGCGCCTTCCACGTGTGGGACTACACGCTTCCGGTGCTGGCCACGCCGACGAAGTTCGCGGGGGGCGAGTTGTTCCCCGGCGTGCTGGGCAAGGTGGTGCGCACGGTGTTGTCGCGTACGCCGCGTGAGGTGCTCAGGCTGCTGCTGCCGGTCGTGCCGACGTACCTGTGGGTGGCCACCAAGACGCCGCGCCGCCCGGCCGGCCCGCGGCTGCCGCAGCCGCCCGAGCGGGTGCGCCCGCTGTGAGCACCGAGCCCACCGCCGAATCCGTGGCCGCGAACGGCGACTCCGAACGCTCGGACGGCGCCGCCCGAGGTGTGCCGCGGCGGCGTCCGGTGGCTCGCCGTCTGGTCAGGTACGGCTTTCTGGCGGTCGCGCTCGCCTTCGGCGGCTGGGCGGTGGCCAGGGAGTGGGACGCGGTGGTGGCCGGCTTCTCCAGGCTGTCGTGGGCGGCGCTGGCGGGCTCGCTGGTCGCGGTGGTCGCGGCGCTGCTCGGAGCCATGCTCACCTGGCGCACCCTGCTGGCCGACCTCGGCTCGCCGCTGCCCGCCCGCCCGGCCGCCAAGGTCTTCTTCGTGGGCCAGCTCGGCAAGTACATCCCGGGGGCCGTCTGGCCCGTGCTCGCGCAGATGGAGATGGGCCGCGACCTGGGCGTGCCGCGCTCGCGCAGCGCGGCGGCGTTCTTCCTGATGATGCCGATCCAGCTCGCCACCGGCCTGCTGGTGACGCTGGTCACGCTCGGCTGGGACCGGTACGGCTGGCTGCTGCTGTTCATCCCGCTGCTGCTGGTCCTGCTCGAACCGAAGGTCGTCAACGCGGTCATCGGGTACGCCCTGCGCCGCCTCCGGCGCGAGCCCCTGGAACGCCCCCTGACCAGGCGCGGCATGCTGACCGCGCTCGGCTGGGCGCTGACCGGCTGGCTCGCCTACGGCGTCCACCTGTACTTCGTCGCCCCGCAGGGCGGCCTGCTCTTCGCCGTCGGGGCGTTCGCGCTGTCGTGGTGCCTGGGCATCCTGACGTTCGTGATCCCGGCGGGCGCGGGGGTCAGGGAGGTGGCGATGGTCGCGGTGCTGGCGCCCCATCTGGAGTCGGGTGCCGCGATTGCGGTGGCTCTTTCGTCCCGCATTGTCATCATCGTCGGTGATCTGATCTGTGCGGGCCTGGCGGGAATCGCAGCCCGTCGCGACTCGGTGTGATTTGGCCCACGATTTAGGGGAGGCTGGTCATAAGCTGAACTTCAGAGGGGGACGCCCGGTCCCACGTTGATCTTGAGGGGAGAAGATCTTCGTAATGCCTCGAGTGCTCGTCGATGCGGCGGCGGTTCCCGCGGACCGCGGCGCGTTGATCAGATACGTGGACGGGCTCGTGGCCGCGCTCGATCGGGCCGGCGCGAATCTGTCGGTGGTCTGCCAGCGTGCCGAAGCGGAGCGATATCGGCGCCTCGCGCCCTCGGCCCAGATACTTCCCGGGCCCGTAGCGATCACCAACAGGGCCGCCAGGCTGGCGTGGGAGCAGACAGGGCTCCCGTTACTCGCCCGCCAGGCCGGCGCCGACGTGATTCACGCCCCCTACTACTCCATCCCGCTCGGGTCGGGCCTGCCGACCGTCGTGACCGTGCACGACGCCACCTGGTTCACCGAGCCCGACGACCACAGCCCGCGCGCCGCGTTCTTCCGCTCGGCCACGCGCACCGCCGTCCGCCACGCCAAGCGGGTCATCGTGCCGTCCAAGGCGACGCGCGACGAGCTGGTCCGCGTGCTGGCGGCCGACCCCACCCGCATCGACGTCGCCTACCACGGCGTCGACCTGGCGCACTTCCACCCGCCGACCCAGGAGGAGATCCGCCGCGCGGCCATGCGGTGCGGGCTGCACGGCCAGCCGTACGTGGCCTTCCTCGGCGCCCTCGACCCCCGCAAGAACGTGCCCAACCTCATCCGCGGCTTCGCCGCCGCCGTGAAGCGGCTGGACAAGCCGCCGGCGCTGGTGCTCGGCGGCGGCGTGCACGAGGACGACGTGGACGCAGCCTGCCGCGAGGTCGAGGCCACCGTCCGGGTCATCAGGCCCGGCTACCTCCGCGCGCCCGACCTGCCCGGGTTCCTGGGCGGGGCGCTGGTCGTGGCCTTCCCCTCGCGCGGCGAGGGGTTCGGGCTCCCGGTGCTGGAGGCCATGGCCTGCGGCGCCCCCGTACTGACCACCCACCGCACGTCGCTGCCCGAGGTGGGCGGCGACGCGGTGGCCTACACTGAGCCGGACGTCGGCAGCATCGCCGAGGCGCTGGGTCACCTGCTGGCCTCTCCCGAGCGCAGGAACCAGTTGCAGGAGGCGGGGCCGGCCAGAGCCCGCGAATTCACGTGGGACGCTTCGGCGGAGGCCCATCTCAGCTCCTATCAACGCGCGATCGAATAGTTCGGTAACCTCACGGAGTGATGGAGAGCTCTTTGCCAGACCTCGAGGCGATCCTCCTGGTCGGGGGGCAGGGCACGCGCCTGCGTCCGCTGACACTGGGCACGCCCAAGCCGCTGCTGCAGACCGCCGGGGTGCCGTTCCTGGCACACCAACTGGCGCGCGCCCGCTCTTTCGGCGTCCGCCGCATCGTGTTCGCCACCTCCTACAAGGCGTCCATGTTCGAGCCTGCCTTCGGCGACGGGGCTGCGTTCGGGCTCTCACTCGAATACATGACCGAGGAGACACCGCTGGGCACCGGCGGCGCCATCCGCAACGCCGCGGAGGCGCTGACGGCCGGCCCCGGCGACCCGGTGCTGATCCTCAACGGCGACATCCTGTCCGGCCACGACATCGGCGAACAGGTGCGCGCGCACCGGGAGCGGCAGGCCGCTGTAACGCTCCATCTGACGGAGGTCGACGACCCCTCCCGGTTCGGCTGCGTGCCGACCGACGAGGCGGGGCGCGTGACGGCTTTCCTGGAGAAGACCCCCAACCCCGTCACGAACCGGATCAACGCCGGCTGCTACGTCTTCACCCGGTCGGTGATCGACTCGATCCCGCGCGACGAGGTCGTGTCGGTCGAGCGGGAGACGTTCCCCGGGCTGATCGAGTCGGGCGAGCTGGTGCTGGGGTATGCCGACCGCACCTACTGGCTCGACGTCGGCACGCCGAGCGCGTACGTGCAGGGCTCCCGCGACCTGGTGCTGGGCCGGCTGGCCTCGCCCGCGCTGCCGGGGCCCACGGGCGAGTTCCTGCTGCTCGACGGGGCCAGGATCTCGCCGGAGGCGAAGGTCCAGGGCGGCACGGCCGTCGGCGCGCGGGCCGTCGTCGAGGCGGGCGCCTCGGTGGCCGGCTCCGTGCTCAGCGACGACTGCGTGGTGGAGGCGGGCGCCTCGGTGGTCGACTCCGTGGTGGGCCAGGGTGCGCGGGTCTGCGCCGGCACGGTGGTGCGCGACGCGGTGATCGGCGACGGCGCCATCGTGGGGCCGGGCAACGAGCTGCAGAACGGCGTACGCGTCTGGCCGGGCATCGAGCTGCCCGAACGGGCGCTGCGTTACTCCAGCGACGTCTGACCCAGCCCTCGGGGGCGGGCAGACTGTACAGGTGATGGAGCGCAGGTGGGAGCCCGATGGGCCGCTCGACGTGGGGCTGGCGTTGCAGCCCCACAAGCGCGGCGGCGGCGACCCCACCTGGCGCCAGACGCCCGACGGCGCCGTGTGGCGCACGTCCAGGACCCCCGACGGGCCCTGCACGCTCAGGGTGAGCGCGCGGGCGGGCGGCGTGCACGGTCAGGCGTGGGGGCCGGGGGCGGGCTGGGCGCTGGAGACGATGCCGGCGCTGGTGGGCGCCGAGGACGACCTGGCGGGGTTCAGCGTCAGGCACGAGGTGCTGGCCGACGTCGTCAGAAGGCATCCCGGGCTGCGCATCGGGCGCACGGGGCGGGTGATGGAGGCCCTCGTGCCCGCCGTGCTGGAGCAGAAGGTGGTCGGGCGGGAGGCGTGGCGGGCCTGGCGGTGGCTGCTCGGCCGGTACGGCGAGCCCGCACCCGGGCCTGCGCCCGAGGGCATGCGGGTGGTGCCTGAGCCCGAGGTGTGGCGGCAGATCCCGTCCTGGCACTGGCACCGGGCGGGCGCCGAGGCCGTGCGCGCCCGCACGATCGCCACCGCCGCCTGGCACGCCGCCAAGCTGGAGGCCGCCGCCACCACGCAGGAGCTCGACCGGCTGCTGCGCGCGCTGCCGGGGGTCGGCGTGTGGACGTCGGCCGAGGTGCGGCAGCGGGCGTTCGGCGATCCCGACGCGGTCAGCGTGGGCGACTTCCACCTGGCCAAGCTCGTCGGCTACGCGCTGACCGGGGAGAAGACCGACGATCCCGGCATGATGCGGCTGCTGGAGCCGTACACCGGGCATCGGCACCGCGCCACGGTGCTGGTGTGGCTCAGCGGCCTGCGCCCGCCGGCCAGGGGGCCGAGGATGGCCGCGCGCGACTACCGGGCGTTCTGAGCGCGCCCTGGGTGCGTACGGCGAACTCAGCCCGTCGTACTGTGCCTCTATGAGTTCTGACTCCGCGCTCCGCCGCGCCCTCGCCCGAGCCAGGGACGGAAAGACGCTCGATGTGACCGAGGCGACCGTGCTCCTGCACGCCAGGGACGAGCACCTCGACACGCTCCTCGAACACGCCTCCCGCGTGCGCGACGCCGGTCTGCGGGCCGCCGGTCGCGAGGGGATCATCACCTACAGCAGGAAGGTTTTCATCCCGTTGACCCGGCTGTGCCGGGACCGCTGTGGTTATTGCACGTTCGCGACGGCGCCGCACAAGCTGGAGGCGCCGTTCCTGAGCCCCGACGAGGTGCTGGAGATCGCCCGGCAGGGGGCGGCGATGGGGTGCAAGGAGGCGCTGTTCACGCTGGGGGACCGGCCGGAGGACCGCTGGCACCAGGCCAGGGAGTGGCTCGACGCGCACGGCTATGACGACACGTTGTCCTACGTGCGCGCGATGGCGATCAGGGTGCTGGAGGAGACCGGGCTGTTGCCGCACCTGAACCCGGGGGTGCTGAGCTGGCGGGACTTCCAGCGGCTCAAGCCGGTCGCGCCGTCCATGGGGATGATGCTGGAGACGACGTCGCGGCGGCTGTTCGAGGAGAAGGGCCAGCCGCACTACGGCTCGCCCGACAAGGACCCGGCCGTGCGGCTGCGCGTGCTGGAGGACGCCGGCCGGACGAACGTGCCGTTCACCACGGGCATCCTGATCGGCATCGGCGAGACCGTCGAGGACCGGGCCGAGTCGATCTTCGCGATCCGCAGGGTGGCCAGGGAGTACGGCGGCATCCAGGAAGTGATCGTGCAGAACTTCCGCGCCAAGCCCGACACCGCCATGCGCGGCCTGCCGGACGCCGACCTCCAGGAACTGGCCGCCACGATCGCGGTGGCCCGCCTGGTGCTCGGCCCCCGCGTACGCCTCCAGGCGCCGCCCAACCTGGTCGACTCCGAGTACGAGCTGATGATCAGGGCCGGGATCGACGACTGGGGCGGCGTGTCGCCGCTCACCCCCGACCACGTCAACCCGGAGCGGCCGTGGCCGCAGATCGACGACCTCGCCGCCCGCACGGGCGAGGCCGGATTCCTGCTCAGGGAACGGCTGACGATCTACCCCGAGTACGTGCAGGCAGGGGAGCCCTGGCTCGACCCCCGCCTGATCGGCCACGTCTCCGCCCTGGCCGACCCGGCCACCGGCCTGGCCCGCGAGGACGCCGTGCTGGAAGGCCGCCCCTGGCAGGAGCCCGACGGCGGCTTCGCCGCGTCCGGGCGCGTCGACCTGCACGTCGAGGTCGACACCACGGGCCGCACGAACGACCGCCGCGACGACTTCGACCACGTCTACGGCGACTGGGACGCCCTGCGCGAGCGCCTGGGCAGCACGGTCGCCGCCACCCCCACCGACGTGCGGCAGGCGCTGAAGCGCGCCGAGGCCGACCCGGCGGGCCTGACGGACGCCGAGGCCGTGGCGCTGCTCGGCGCCGAGGGCGAGGCGCTGGACGAGCTGGCCGCCATCGCCGACGCGCTGCGCAGGGAGGCGGTGGGCGACGACGTCACCTACGTGGTCAACCGGAACATCAACTTCACCAACGTCTGCTACACCGGCTGCCGCTTCTGCGCCTTCGCCCAGCGCAGGACGGACGCGGACGCCTACACGCTGAGCGTGGACCAGGTCGCCGACCGGGCCGAGGAGGCGTGGGCGGCCGGCGCGACCGAGGTGTGCATGCAGGGCGGCATCCACCCCGACCTGCCCGGCACCGCCTACTTCGACATCGCCAGGGCCGTGAAGGCCAGGACGCCGGGCATGCACGTGCACGCGTTCTCCCCGATGGAGGTCATCAACGGCGCGTCGCGGCTGAACCTGTCGATCCGCGACTGGCTGGAGGCCGCCAAGGAGGCGGGCGTGGACTCGCTGCCCGGCACGGCGGCCGAGATCCTCGACGACGACGTGCGCTGGGTGCTGACCAAGGGCAAGCTGCCGGCCAAGGAGTGGATCGAGGTCATCAGCACCGCGCACCGGGTCGGCATCCCCACCACCTCGACCATGATGTACGGGCACGTGGACAACCACCTGCACTGGGTCAGGCACATCAAGCTGATCAGGAGGCTGCAGGAGGAGACGGGCGGCTTCTCCGAGTTCGTGCTGCTGCCCTTCGTGCACACCAGCGCCCCGATCTACCTGGCGGGCGTGGCCAGGCCCGGCCCGACCGCGCAGGAGAACCGCGCCGTGCACGCCCTGGCCAGGATCCTCCTGCACGGCGCGATCAGGAACATCCAGTGCTCCTGGGTCAAGCTCCAGGACGACCTGTGCCGCCAGGTGCTCCAGGGCGGGGTCAACGACCTCGGCGGCACGCTGATGGAGGAGACGATCAGCCGGATGGCCGGGTCGGAGAACGGCTCGTACAAGACGATCAGCGAGCTGCGCGCGATGGTCGAGGTGACCGGCCGGCCGGTGCGGCAGCGCACCACCGAGTACGGCGTCCCCGGCGCGGAGCGGCTGGCGGCCTCGGCGGCCAGCGACGGCGTCTGCCAGAGCGTCAGAAGGGTCCTGCCGCTGGCCTAGTTGTAACATGTTCTAACAAGCACTTGCGCCCGCCCTGTGAGGCGCTGGGAGAATCGTTCCTCCCCGTGGAGAGAGGTTCACCGTGCGGTTGGGTCGGCACCGCGCCGCGTTAGCCCCCGAGCAGCGACGCAGGAAGGCGCTCCAGCGCGGCATGCTGGCAGGGCTGACGGCCGTGGCCATCGTCGCGGCCGGCCTCGTCGTGATCTTCGGCGGCGGCGGGGTGCTGTGCAGCACACGAGAGCCTGTTCTGGTCAACGTGGCCGCCGCGGTGGACGTGGCTCCGGCGGTCATGGAGGCGGCCGGCCGGTTCAACGAGACGAAGACGGCCGTGGGCGGCCGGTGCGTGCTGGTCCAGGTGACCGAGCAGCCGCCGGCCACGGTCCTGCGCACGCTGATCGGCGACCGGGCGGGTGTGCTGGCCGAGCGGCCCGACGGCTGGATCGCCGACTCCTCCGCCTGGATCAGGCTGGCCCGCCAGCAGGGGGCCAGCTCGCTGCCGGCGGGGGAGAGCGTGGTGGCGACCTCGCCGCTGGTGTTCGCCACCCGGTCGTCGCTGGCCCAGCGCTTCTCCGTGGGCAGGACCGAGATGAACTGGCGGATGGTCTTCCCCTCGACCGTGCGCGGGCGGCTGACGCCCAACGCCGACGAGCCGGACGTCGTCCGCGTGCCCGACCCGTCGCTGGCCGGGGCGGGCATCGCCACCGTGGCCGCCGCCAGGGACGTCGTCGGCACCGGCCCCGACGCCGACAAGGCGCTGACCGCGTTCGTGCGCTGGGCGCAGGCCGGGTCGGCGCCCGACTACCGCAGCATGCTGGCGGCCGTGGACGATCACACGTTCTGGCAGCGCCCGGTCGTCATCGTGCCCGAGCAGTCGGTGTGGAACCACAACCTGCGGCCCTCCTCCGACCCCGTCGTGGCCCTGCACCCGCGCGAGGGCACGATCAACCTCGACTACCCGTACGTCGTCACCGCCGCCGACCCCGACGTCGCCGAGGCCTCCACCGTCTTCGCCGACTGGCTGAAGGGCGCGCAGGCGCAGGAGATCGTGCGGCGGGCCGGCTTCCGGTCGGGCGACGGCACCCAGGGCCCCCTCTCGCCGGGGCCGCAGATCCCCTCCGCCACCCCGAAGACCAGGTCGTCGGTGTCGCCGCAGGACATCGACGAGGCGCTGCGGGCCTGGAGCAGGCTCGCCCCGCCCACCAACATCCTCGTCCTGGCCGACACCTCCAAGCACATGGCCGAGCCGCTCAACGGCCGGACCAGGGTGAGCGTGGCGCTCGACGCCGCCAAGATCGGGCTGCAGCTCTTCCCCGACTCCACCCACATGGGGCTGTGGGAGTTCGCCGACAAGGTGGGCGGCATCAGGAACTACCGGCAGCACGTCGGCCTCGGGCCCATCAACGAGCCCGAGACCGGGCAGGTCATCCGCCGCAGCCGGCTGGACCAGCTCACCAGCACCATCGCCGCCCACCCCAAGCGGGACAGCTCGCTGTACGACTCGATACTCAGCGGGTTCCGCACGATGAGCAGCGGCTACCGCGAGGAGATGAACAACGCGCTGCTGGTGATCACGGCGGGGCGGGACGACGGCAAGGGCACCGGCCTGGGGCAGGTGCTCGACCGGCTGAAGCGGGAGTGGAACCCGGACCGGCCGGTGCAGATCATCGTGATCGCGTTCGGCAAGGGGGTCGATCGGGCCGCGCTGTCGCAGATCACCTCCGTCACGAACGGGTCCCTGCACGAGGCGGAGGAGCCCGGGGAGATCATCGACGTCTTCCTGGCGGCCCTGGCGCGGCGCCTGTGCCACCCGACCTGCAAGCCGACCGCCTAGGGCTCAACGGTTACGGCGGGCGATGGAGGCGTTGAGCGCGGTGGCGAACGCCGTCCACGCCGCGTAGGGCAGCAGGAGCAGCCCGGCCGTGCGGTCGGCGCGCAGGGCCCGGCGGATCAGCACCACGTTGGACGCGTTGAGCAGCAGGAGCTCCGCCAGAGCCAGGCGCGGGGCCTTGGCGCGGAAGAACAGGGCGGGCCAGGCGGCGTTCAGCACCAGGTTGCCCGCCAGGGCGCGGGCCATGGCGTCGCGCTCCGCGCCGGGCTCCTGGTCCAGCGCGCGGGCTCCGCCGTACGCGATGAGCCCGTACAAGGGGGTCCACACCAGGGGGAACGCCTGCGAAGGGGGCTGCCAGGAGGGCTTGCGCAGCCGCTTGTACCAGGCCGTGCCGGGGGCGGTGGCCAGCGAGCCGGCGAGGGCGGCCGCGCCGGTCGCGAGCGCGGTGGCGAGCAGGGTCTTGTTCATGGCACGTGCCCCTGCCCGCCCCGTGGCGCTTCTATCGGTGTTACACGCGTGCCCAGAGGGCCGGCACGTTCGGCGGCTCCCAGCCCGCGAGCGCGGTGTGGGCCTGGAGGCACCGGTACGTGACGCCGTTGTAGGTGACGGTGTTGCCGGCGGCGTACGCCGTGCCGGCCTTCCACGTGCCGGAAGGCGTGGTCGGCGTCGTGGTCGGCGTCGGGGTGGGCGTGGGCGTGACGGTCGGCGTGGGCGTGGGCGTCGGGGTCGGGTTGCCGCCTCCGCCGCCGATGTTCAGGTCGATGCAGGAGTAGAAGGCGTTGGTGGTGTCGGAGATGTTCCAGATGGCCAGGACCTTCTGCCGGCCGGAGTAGCCGGAGAAGTTGACCGTGTGCGAGATCGTCGCCGGGGGCTGCTGGCCGTTGCCGGCGAAGCTCTTCACCAGGGTGTTGCCGATGTAGTACTCGTAGCTGGCCGTGGCGTGGCGGGCGGTGAACGTCCAGGTGAAGGTCACCGAGGTGCCGACGGAGGCGACGGGCCAGGCCTTGCTCTCGTCGCTGAGCTGGGCGAACTGGCCGAGGTTGGCGTGGCAGCTACGCAGGCCCTTCGGGCCTTCCACGCTCTGCGGCTCGTAGATGATGTTGCCGCAGCCGGAGACCTTGCCCTGCGCGCAGTTGGCCTGGCGGGAGGGCGGCGTGAGCACGTAGCCGTGTGCGAACGCCGGGCTCGTGTTGAACACCGTGGTGGCGACCGCGACCACCACCACGGCGACTAACGTGAGGGTCCTTCTCATGAAGTGCTCCTTCACATGGGGGGTTGGCCCTAATGTAAAGGAAAGTTTCCTAACGGTAAACGCCTCGCTGACGGCCTGTCAGCGCGTGACGATGAAGTCGGCCGGATCGCGCGGCGCCCTGTCGCGCGGCGGCGCGGCGGCATGGCCCACGGCCACGCAGCCCATCGGATCCCACGACTCGGGCAGGTCGAGCACCTCGCGGACGACCGGCCGGCAGAACATCGTGGACGACACCCACGCCGAGCCGAGCCCCTCGACGGCGAGCTGGATCAGGAAGTTCTCCACCCCGGCGCCGGTCGCCACGATGAACATCTCCCGCTCCGAGGCGTTGCGCCGATCGTCGCTGTAGGTGTGCGAGCCCTCCATCACCAGGCACGGCACCACCAGGTAGGGGGCGTTGCGCAGCACGTCGCCGCGCCTGACCCGCTTGGCGATCGACTGCTCGGAGAAGCCGTCGCCGCGCAGGTCCGCGATCCACGCCTCGCGCATGGCGTCGAGCAGCTTCGTCCTGACCTCAGGCGTCTCCAGCAGCACGAACCGCCACGGCGTCGTGTGGTGCGGCGCGGGCGCCGCGATGCCCGCCGCGACCGCCCTGCGCACGGCCCCGGGATCGACGGGCTGCCCGGAGAACTCCCTGATCGTCCGGCGGGCGAACACCACGTCACGCGACCCGTAACGGAACAGGTCCTCGTCGGCGCCCCGCACCAGCGGCCTGACCCCCGGCCCGTCGTCGTCGGTCACCAGGTGGGCCAGCCCGCGCACGATCGCCACCGGCACCCCGGCCAGCTTGCCCTTGACCAGCTCGGCGGCGCTCGCGATCTCGTCGGCCAGGGCCGTGACCGTGGCGCTGAGCTGGTTGCCGTAGGAGTCGGAGGCCCCCCGGAAGTCGTCGAGCGGCAGCACGCCCGCCGCGCCGATGGCCACGTCGGTCAGCCCGTGACGCCACGGCCGCCCGAACGTGTCGGACACGATCACCCCGACCCGCCCGCCCAGGCCCGCCCTGATGCGCCTGGCCGAGGCGTCGGAGTCGTCCGGCAGGAGCAGCACGGTGCCCGGCTCGGTGTTGGAGGCGTCGACCCCCGCGGCGGCCATCACGAAGCCGTGCCTGGTCTGCGAGATCACCGTCTCGCCGCGCCTGGCGACGACCCGCTCGGTCTCCTCCATGATGGCCGCCGTGCGGTCGGGCGCCCGGCGCACCCGGCCCTCGGCCTTGCTCACGATCTTGGAGGTGATCACCACGATGTCGCCGTCGCGCAGGTCGGCGCCCGCCAGCAGCGCCGCCACGTCGTCACCCGGCCGCACCTCGCCGAGGCCGGTCACGGGGATCACCTCGACCCGCGTCACATCGCTCACTTGGCAAGCTCCTGGGCCAGGTCGAGGGTGGTGCGGGCGATGTCGGCCGCGGCCTGCGCGTCGTGCATGAGGATCGGACGGGCCAGCACGCGGACGCCGTCGAGCGACACCCCTGAGTCCTCCTCGGCGACCAGCCAGCCGTCGATCAGCTCCGCGCCGTACAGCTCCAGCACGGCCTGCGCGGTCGTCTCCACCCCGATGGCGGTCAGGCAGGCGTCGGCCATGCCCCGCACCGGAGCGCCCCCGATGATCGGCGAGACGCCCACCACCGTCTTCGGCAGCAGGGCCTCGCGGATGCCCGGGACCTGGAGGATCGTGCCGATGCTCACCACCGGGTTGGACGGCGGCAGGATCACCACGTCGGCCTGCTCGATCGCCTCCAGCACGCCGGGGGCGGGCTTCGCGGAGTCGACCCCGACCAGGGCGAACGACTGGGCGGGCACCGAGGCGCGCAGCCGTACCCACCACTCCTGGAAGTGGACGGCGCGCTTGCCGCGCTCGTCCTCGATCACGACGTGCGTCTCGCAGCGGTCGTCGCTCATCGGCAGCAGCCGCACGCCCGGCTGCCAGCGCGTGCAGAGCGCCTGCGTGATCTGCGAGAGCGGGTAACCGGCCTCCAGCATCTGCGAGCGGACGATGTGGGTGGCGAAGTCGCGGTCGCCGAGCCCGAACCACTGCGGCTCGACGCCGTACGCGGCCAGCTCCTCCTTGACGACGTGGCTCTCCTTGGCCCGGCCCCAGCCCTGCTCCTCGTCGATGCCGTTGCCCAGGGTGTACATCACGGTGTCGAGGTCGGGGCAGACCCGCAGGCCGAACAGGGTGATGTCGTCGCCCGTGTTGCCGATGACGGTGATCGAGGCGTCGGGTGCGGCGGCCCGCAGCCCGCGCAGGAAACGGGCGCCGCCGATGCCGCCGGCTAGTGACACGATGTGCATGCGGCCCAGTCTTCCATCGGGCTCTGACAAGCCCGTCTCCGGACTGGTTTTCCGGTTTCTGTCAGCCGTGTACTGCCAGGTATTGGGCGATTTGATATGGAAGAGGTTCCTGGGACTCCCCGCAGGTGAGTCAGCGATGTGGCAAACTCCCTTCGGGCTAAAGGGTCCGATGGGGGTACTTGTGAGCAAATTTGACGTTGCCCGGCTCAGAGAGCCGGCCGCCTGGATCATGCTCGTCGCTGGCTTGCTGAACGTGGTGCTGGCGATCGGGCACATATTGATCGGCTCGTCCGGCTCGTCCTTCACGGAGCGTGCCGCCTCGAACTTCTCCGACCTGACCAGCCCGGTCGTGACGGCGTTGCTGCTCGGTGCGGTGTTGCTGGTCACCAAGGTGAGTGAGCCGTCCGCCAAGGCCAAGCCGATCACGTACGGCGCGGCGGCCGGATTGCTGCTCGCGGCGGTGTTCGGCATGCTGGCGCTGCTGAGCGGGCTGTTCGCCGGCGCCGGGGCGCGCGTCACCATCGAGTACGTGCTGCTCGGCGTGCCCACCCTGGCGTTGACCGCCCTCGCACTGGTGTATCTGCTTCCGCAGGTGCTGCCTGAGCGGCCCGCGGCGCAGGTGTATCACGGGCAGTTCGGGCCGCAGCCCGGGTTCTTCGAGCAGCAGCAGTACAACCCCCAGGGGCAGCAGCAGCCGCAGGCTGGGCCCGGTTACGGACAGCCCGGCTTCGGGCAGCCCGGGTTCCCCCAGGATCAGCCCGCCGCCGCTTACGGGCAGCAACCGCCGTCCGGGCAGCAGCCCGGCTTCGGCGGGGCCCAGGATCCGCAGGCGGCGCCCGGCTACGGTCCGCAGCCCCCTTCCGGCCAGCAGCCCCCTTCCGGCCAGCAGCCTCCCTCCGGCCAGCAGCCTCCCTCCGGTCAGCAGTCTCCGTCCGGTCAGCAGCCCCCCTCTGGCCAGCAGCCGCCGTCCGGCCAGGAACCCGGCTATGGTCAGCAGCCCCCGTCCGGCCAGCAGCCCGGCTACGGTCAGCAGCCCGCCTCGGGTTACAACCAGCAGCCGCCCTCGATGCCCGGTTACGGTCAGCAGCCCCCTTCCACCCCCGGCTACGGTCAGCAGCCCCCCTCCACCCCCGGCTACGACCAGCAGCCGCTCTCGGCCCCCGGCTATGGCCAGCAGTCGCCCAGCTACGGCGGCCAGCCCGAGCCCCAGGCGGCGGCGTACACCCCGCAGCCGGCGCCGCACATCAGGGGCGCGCTGCCCGCCGCCCCCTCCGACCAGCAGCCCGAGCCCTACGCCCCTGAGGGCTTCGGCCAGTACGTCCCCGCCGACACGGCCCCCTCGGCCCCGACGCCCGCGCCGGAGTACAACACTCCGCCCGCCGGAGAGTACACCCCCGCCCCGTACGTCCCGGCCGACAGCCAGCCGCACCTGTACGGCCAGCCCAGCCCGAACCCGTACGCGCCCCCCGCGAGCGACCCGTTCCCCACGCCCGCGGAGCAGCCCGCCCCCTACGCCGCTGCGGACCAGCAGGCCGGCCCGTACGCCGACCCGCAGCCCAACCCCTACGCGCCCCCGGCCGAGCAGGCCTACCCGTCGGGTGAGACGGCGCCGAACGTGCCGTATCCGCCGCAGGCCGCCGAGCAGCCGCAGCAGTTCGGCCAGCAGCCCTACTTCGGGCAGAGCGCGTTCGACCAGCAGCAGCAACAGGGCGGGCAGCCGTTCACCGGGTACTCGGGGCACGAGTACGCCACGCCGCCCGCGTACCAGGAGCCGGACCCGCCGGTGGACCCGCGCTCGCAGCAGCTCATGGACGCCTACCAGCAGGCGGAGACGTACCAGTCGAACGTCGGCACCCAGCCCGAGCTGCGCGTCCCCGACTACGGCACCCAGCAGAGCAGGCCGTACGACGACCCGTTCGGCCACCCGCAGGCCCAGCAGGCCGGTCCGCAGCACGCGCCACAGCACGCCCAGCCCCAGCCTCAGCAGCCCCAGCACGGCGGCTACGAGCAGCCGAGCGGCTACGAGCAGCCGAGCGCGTACGAGCAGCCGGGCCAGCCCCAGTACGGCGGCGAGCAGGCGGGACAGCCTCAGTTCGGCGGCGGCGAGCAGCCAGGTCACCCGCAGTACGGCGGCGGCGAGCAGCCGGGCCAGGCCCAGTACGGCGGCGGGTACGAGCCGCAGCAGGGCCAGTACCAGCCCACCCACCAGGCCCCCCAGCAGCAGCAGGGCGGCTGGCCGGACGCGCAGGGTGGCGAGTCGACGATGCGGATCGACCCCGCGTCGCTGGGCGGCAACTTCGGCGGCGACCAGCGCCGTCCGGGAGACGACCCGATCGACCCGACCGCCATATACACCCCCAATGAGCCACGCAGGTAACGGACCGGCAATGAACGGCTAGAGAGAAGGTGGGCCACGGGCGGGTGTCTGTCTCGCCCTGGTACGGTTCCGACCGCTGAGAGCTTGAAACGGGCCAGGCCGGCGTCCCGCCTGCGGGGTGCGGGCCGGGTGCGAACATCACATGCCGAGCACACCGGGGCGAGATCTGGTCTTTCCCCGGATAGCTGCATGCCGCTTGACGCCACGTGCGGCACACGCGTGTAATTACAACCATGTTGTTACGCCTTCCCGTGGGTGGGTAATAAGGAAGGCGTCCATGGGGGGCTCCATTGCGGGCGGGCGGCAGGGAGGTGTGCAGTGACCGATCCGGTCATCGCACAGGATCAGCTTGACGCTGAAGAACTCGGCTGGCAGGAGCGTGCGTTGTGCGCTCAGACGGATCCGGAGGCGTTCTTTCCGGAGAAGGGCGGCTCCACCCGAGAGGCCAAGAAGGTCTGCCGATCGTGCGAGGTCCGTGCAGAGTGCCTGGAATACGCACTCGAGCACGATGAGCGGTTCGGCATCTGGGGTGGGTTGTCCGAGCGGGAGCGCAGACGGATCAAGCGCCAGGCGGTGTAGCTATAAGGGGGGAAGGGGTCACACGGGGAGCCGTGTGACCCTTTTCGCATCTCCTGAACCGCTTGCACCTGTATCGTGGGGCCGCCTGATCTTCCCCCCAGGAGTCACCTGCCCATGTCCTCCCGTCCCTACGTCACCGCGATCGTCGTCGCTCATGACGGCGCACGCTGGCTCGGGGAGACACTGCGTGCGCTGATCAACCAGAGCCGCAGGCCGGACCGCGTCGCGGGCGTCGACAACGGCAGCAGGGACGGCTCGGCCGACCTGCTGGGACAGACGCTCGGCCCCGGCAACCTGATCTCCCTGCCCCGCTCCACCGGTTTCGGCGAGTCGGTGGCCAAGGCGCTCGACCGGATGCCGTCCGCCGGGCGCGACGAGTGGATCTGGCTGCTCCACGACGACTGCGCCCCCGACAGGCGCGCGCTGGAGATGCTGCTGAGCGCGGCCGAGCAGGATCCCAAGGCAGCCGTGCTGGGCCCCAAGCTGCGCGACTGGATCGACCGCAGGCGGCTGCTGGAGATCGGCGTCACGGTCGGGCGGACGGGGCGCAGGGACACGGGGCTGGAGCCGCGCGAGTTCGACCAGGGACAGCACGACGGGACGCGGGAGGTCCTGTCGGTGTCCACGGCCGGGATGCTGATCCGCCGGGACGTGTGGGAAGAGGCGGGCGGGCTCGACCCGTTCCTCCCGCTGTTCAGGGACGACCTCGACCTGTGCTGGCGGGTGCGGTACGCCGGGCACAGGGTGCTGAACGTGACCTCCGCCGTCGCCTGGCACGCCGAGGCGGCGGCCCGCAGGCGGCGGCGCATCGCGGTCAGCGGCGATCATCCGCGCCGCCTCGACCGGCGCAACGCGATCTTCGTGGTGATGGCGAACCTGCCGTTCACGGCGATGTGGTGGGCGCTGCTCAGGAACGTGCTCGGCTCGTTCTTCCGTACGTTGCTGTTCATCGTCAGCAAGCAGCCCGCGAACGCCCTGGACGAGGTCGTGGCCATGGGCTCGGTGCTGGCGCACCCGTTCAGGCTGCTGCGGGCGCGGCGGGCCCGCCGTCACGGCCGCAAGAGGGGATATATCCGCATAAAGCGGTTTATGACCCCTCGGGGTGCGGCCTACCGGCGCCTCACCGACATGGTCCAGAGCTTCCTCGCCGGCGAGGCCCCCGTGGACGCGGCCGGGCAGCACCACCACCACGCGGCCCACGGAGAGGAACAGGACGCCGTCCCGCCGTCCGACACCGGCGCCTTCCAGCGCTTCATCGGCCGGCCAGGCGTCATCCTCATGTTCGCGCTGACCGTCGTCTCCCTCGTGGCCGAACGGTCGGTGCTGGGCGGCGAACGGCTCGGCGGGGGCGCACTCGTCCCCGTGACGGGCGGCGCCGCCGACCTGTGGGCGTTCTACCTGGAGAGCTTCCACGACGTCGGCCTCGGCTCGACCGCGCCCGCCCCGCCGTACGTGGCCATGCTCGCCGCCCTGTCCACGCTCGCCCTCGGCAAGACGTGGCTGGCCGTCTCCGTGCTCCTGCTGGGCTCCGTGCCGCTCGCCGGCGCCACCGCCTACCTGGCCACCCGCCACCTCATCCCGTCCGTGCCCGCCCGGGCCTGGGCCGCGGGGACGTACGCGCTGCTGCCGGTCGCCACGGGGGCCATCTCCTCGGGGCGGCTGGGGACGGCCGTGGTCTTCGTGCTGCTGCCCGTGTACGCGTGGCTGCTCGGGATCATCCTGCTGGCGCAGGATCGGCGGAGGGCTCGGCGGGCGGCCTGGGCGTTGGGGTTGTGGCTGGCCGTCGGGACGGCGTTCGTGCCCGTCGTTTATCCGTTGTTCGCGGTCTTGGGGGTGCTGGGGGCGGTTTGCCTGGGGGGTGTGGTCGGCGGTCTTCGAGGGGACGATGCCTCCGAGGCGCGCGAGGATGCACTCGGTGCGGTGGCCGATCCTGGCGGCGCCTTCGTTCCTGCCTTCGCCGGTGGCGCGGGCACCGTCACCCTGCCTGCGCACGGCGGCCGGCAGACGGCCGTCGATGGCGGTGGCGGCCGTCGCGGGCGAGGCGGCGGCAGGCGAGGACGAGGGCGGGCCGTCGAAACCCCGAGCGGCGGACGGGCCAAGGGCGGCGCGCGCGTCCGGGTGAGCCGCGAAGCCCTGATCTCCATGCTGATCACCCTCGCCGTACCCCCGATCCTCCTGCTCCCCTGGACGCTCACCCTCCTCACGAACCCCGGCAGGATCCTCCTGGAGGCGGGCCTAAACGACCCGTCCCTCGTGGCCCCGTCCCTCGCCCCGGAGCACCTCCTGTCCCTCAGCCCGGGCGGCCCCGGCCTCCCCCCGTTCTGGGTGACGGCGGGCCTGGTGGCGGCGGCGCTGGCCGCACTGCTCATGCGCCGCCAGCGCCTGATCGTCGCGATCGGCTGGGCAGTGGCGCTGTACGGGATCCTGGCGGCCATCGTGATCAGCCGCGTCACCGTCGAAGGGACGAAGGTGTGGCCGGGGGTGCCGCTGGCGTTCGCGGGCACGGGGCTGGTGGTCCTGGTGGGCCTGACCGCTCACCGCCTCGCCGAGCTGCGCGCCGGGGGAGGCCTGCGGCGGCTGGGCGCGACGGTCATGGTCGCGGTGGCGTTCAGCACGCCGCTGCTGGCCGCCGGTTACTGGGTGGCGACCGGGGTGCGGGGGCCGCTCGTCGGTGACGCGCGCGACGTGATGCCCGCCCTCGCCGCCGCCCGTACGACGCAGGGGGAGCGCACCCTGGTGATCAAGGGGTCGGGGTTCACGGTGCTGCACGGGCGTACCCCGCTGATCGGCGAGGCGGAGCTGCCCGTCGCGTCGCAGACCCGCGACCGCGTGACCGCCGCCGTGCAGGGCCTGGTCGGCGGCCGGGGCGGCGACGCCGCCACGCTGGCCGCCCAGGGCATCGCGATGGTCGCCGTGGCGCCCCCGGTCACGCCCGAGCTGGCCAGGACCCTCGACTCCCAGCCCTCCCTGGAACGCATGAGCCTGTCCGACACGGGCGGCGGCCTGTGGCGCCTGGCCGAGCCGGTCACCCGCGTCCCCGTGCAGCCGGTGAGCGTCCTGCACGCGGTGTGGTTGTGGGTGCAGGGCGCGCTGCTGCTGATCGTCGCCCTCCTGGCGTCGCCGGGCCGCAGCCGTGCCGAGCCCGCCGAGGCGCCGGCCGTCGCGCTGGCGGGTGCCTGATGAAGAGGTTCGTGGAGAACAGGTTCGGCCTGCTGGTGCTGGTCGTCGTCTCTCTGGCCGCCATGTACGGCCTCGCGTACGTCACCAGGCCCGCCGTCACCCCGCCCGCCCCGGCGAGCCCGCGCAAGGTGGCCGTGGAGTCGGTCACGGCGGTGTGCCCGGGGACGAAGGGCGAGCAGGTCAACGTGTACCTGCCGGGCACGCTCAACGGCGAGACCATGGAGAGCGGGAAACCGTACGTCACCAAGGGGCCTGGCGGCCTGGAGGCCGGCTACCTCACCCGCGCCACCGCCGGCGCGGCGCGCGGCCTGGCGGGCGTCCGCTGCACGGAGCCCGCCCCGCAGACGTGGCTGGTGGGCCCAGGCCCGGCCAACGCCGACGTCCGCCTCCACCTCACCAACGCCGACAAGGCGCCCGCGCTGGCGGACGTCCAGGTGTACGCGGCGGAGGGCCGCATCTCCAGCGACGCCGGACTCGGCCTGGAGATCGCGCCGGGCGAGCACAAGGAGATCGACCTCAAGACGCTGGCCCCGTCCGCCGACATCATGGCCGTCAGCGTCACCACCACCTACGGCCGCGTCGCCGTCGCCGCCAAGGCGACCCTGGAGACGGGCGGCGTGGACTGGCTCCCCCCGGCCGCCCTCCCCTCCACCCGCGTGGTCGTCCCCGGCATCCCCGGGGGCGGCGGCCTGCGCAGCCTCCTCGTCGCGACCCCGGGCGACGCGGACGCCGTCGTCGAGATCAAAGCCGTCAGCACGGACGCCACGTACGCCATGAAGGGCAGGGAGACGCTCGACGTGCCGGCGGGCAGCGTCACCGCCCTGGACGTCACCACAGGCGTGGCCGGCTCCCCCGCCGCCCTCGTCCTCACCTCCCAGACCCCGATCGTCGCCGGCGTCATCGCCACCGGCACCGGCGAACGCTCCGACGTCGCCTTCACCGCCGGCACCCCGTCCCTCGCCCTCGGCAGCGCCGTCGCCCGCAACGCCACCGGCTCCCAGCTCCTCCTCACCGCCCTCGGCACCCAGCCCGGCAAGATCCGGGTGCAGGTGGTGCCGGGGAAGGGCGCGGCGGAGGCGCCGTACGAGGTGGAGATCCCGGCGGGACGGACCAAGGCCGTGAAACTGAAGGCCAGGGGGGATTTCGCGGTGGTGGTCACGCCGGTGGCGGGGGAGGTCTACGGGAGCAGGCTGGTGGAGGAACGCCAGCGAACAGGCGTCCTCCTGACCACCCAACCCCTGGCCCCGGCCCGGATGTTCACGATGTTGCCGCCCTTGACGGACACGTACGAGGTGGTCCTGCCCTGAGCACGGGGGCCTTGGGGGGAACTGCAAGGTCCTCCCAGAGAGGCGCGCTCCGCGCGACGGGGCTCGGGCAGCGCCCTGTGGGGGCAGGCCCCCACACCCCCGGGCGAGGGGCCTGCCGGCCCCTCGCGCTCCCCGGACGCCTCCCCTATCACACGATCAGCCGTTTGAACTGCCATTATGACCAAACGTGAATAAGGCACTACGTTGCGCATTCGAACACATTAGCCTGTGGGTCGTCGAAACGCTCCCACAGGAAAGGTCCCCATGTGGATCACGTTAACTGCCGCCTCCGCGATGGCTGTCGCCTTGGCCGCCACCCCCGCTGCGTGCGCTCCAGGAGGGAACAGCTCCACTCATCCTGAAGGCCAGGTCGGCTGCCAGAACTCCTGGGGACCGCTCGTGGCCGTGCAATTCGGCCCTTCTGAGCCCAGGATCCGTGCCAGTCTGCGAGTCACGTGCGAAAAGGAGATCATCACGACCTTCAACGTCAGGATGGCCATCGATCACAAGGACGGCCTCTTCGCTGACTGGTACGAGGTCGATTACGAGTATCACCATGACCTGCCTGGTCTCGGCCGCTCGTATCCGCTCATCGCCAAACCGTGCAGGGATGGTAGCTACCGTGCGAGGGCATCCATCATCGGCACCTTCACCAACGGCGAGGTCTTCAAGCTGACGGAGGAAACGAGCAGCACCAGCATCAACTGCGAGAAGACGGAGCCGATCACATGAACGGCGCTGACGGATCTCCTCCGTGTGAGCATTTGATGCGAATTCTCGGATGCGACGGCACGACTCCGAGGGCCCACCCTCCGGCCGCGTCCGAGTTCGCCCGTGTGATGTTCCTCGTGGCATAGGTGGGCGGGGTCGTGGTCGGATCAGCGTCGCCCGGCCACACCCCCCACCCGTCCCCCCACCAGGCGACCCGCCACAACTGCTCCTCGCCCCTCGCCGCCGGATCGTCCTCCCGGTCGTCGAACGGCTCGGCCCGCTGCCACCACCACTTCCTGCGGCTCGGCCTGTAGTGAAAAGGCTGATCCCCGCTACGCCGACGTCGAAGCCCGTGACGGAACATGCCCTCAGCTTCGCAGACAGTGTCCGTCACGGCTCGTGCTTCGAGTCACATCCCAGCCGGACCGATGCCCTCCAGCACGGTGCTCACCAGGTCGTCAACGAACTCCCCGCTCAATTCCGAAGCATCGGAGGCCCCATACAACAGCCCCGTCAGCACCGTCTCATGACAAACCCCCACGATCATCGCCACCACCGCATCAACCTTGGCGCCGGGGGAGAGCCGCCCCAACTCCACCTCACCCCGCAAATACTCACGAAGCTGATCCCGCCAGTCCTCGCCGGAAACCCCGCTGGCGTTGAACGCGTCGAGCACCCTCGGCTGCCCGATCAGCCCCGCGAACGCCGGCAGCACCGCCTTGTGGAACGCGACCCCGTACAGGAAGTGCGCCCGCAGGTTGGAGCGGACGGAGCCGTCGCCCGGCCGGGGCAGCTCGCCCAGGGCCTGCCCGACCGTCCGGAGGTGGGCCCGCACGGCGAGTGCCAGCAGTTCCTCCTTGTCGGCGAAGTGGTTGTAGAGCACCCCGTCGGCGACCCCGGCCTCGCGGGCGATGGCGCGGACGGTCAGGCCGGTGGTGCCGCGTTCGGCGATGAGGCGTTCGGCCGTGGCGATCAGGTGTTCGCGCAGGCTGAGGTCGGTTCCGTGGAGTGCCGGCGCTTTTCTCGGTGACACCAGGACACCGTATCGGGGACGTATGCCGTTGATCGTGCGAAGGTCAGCGTTCGGCGCGTACCAGCCAGGCGGTGTTCCTGAGGCGGACGGCGGTGCCGTCCTCGAAGTCGCGGAACGCGGACTCCAGGGCCGTGCGGACCGGCGCCGGGTCGGCGCCGCCGAGGTGGAAGTGGATCGGGCCCCAGCCGCTGAAGAAGCCGGCCGCGTCGGAGGCGGTCCTGCCCATCTCGGCCACGGCTTCCGCGTGGGTCACGGTGATGTGGCCGAAGCCGGCCTGGGTGAGGACCTCGCGGATGCGGTCGGGGTCGGCGAGGGAGAGCGGGCCTGAGCGGTCGGGGGTGGACGCGGTCTGCCAGCGCGGCAGGTGGCCGGCGATCGCCGCGAGGATCTTGCCGAGGTCCGTGCCGTGCGGGTCCTGCATGGACACGAAGGCGAGGCGGCCACCTGGGCGCAGGGCCCTGGCCACGTTGGTGAAGGCGGCGACCGGGTCGCTGAAGAACATCACGGCGAACCGGCTGACCGCCACGTCGAACGAGGCCTCGGGGAAGGGGTGGACCTGGACGTCGCCCTGCTCGAAGGTGACGTTCGTGACGCCCTGGGCGGCGGCGGTCGAGCGGGCCCGCGTGAGCATCGGGTCCGACAGGTCCACTCCCACGGCGTGCCGGGCGTGGCGGGCGGCGAGCCGGGTGATCTGGCCGTTGCCGCAGCCGAGGTCGAGCACGCGGTCATGCTCGCCGATGCCCGCGGCGTCCAGCAGGGGCTGGTTGAAGCCGCTGTTCATGGCGTCGTAACGGTCGTGGTGGTCGGCCCAGTGCCGCCCCTCGTAGCCGTTCCACGCCTCGGCCTGCTCGGTGTTGACGATCGACTCCATGGGCACTTCCTCTTCTGTGAACGTATGTTCATGAACCTATGTTCATAGGCGGGCCCAAGTCAACCGCACTAAGCTTTTGATCATGTCGATGCGGTTGAACCTCGCGAAGATCGAGGGTGCGCTGCTGGCGTCCATGCGGGTCAATCCCGCCACCCTGATAGGCGCCGTCTTCCTCGATGACGGGCGGGCGCGGCAGGGGTTCTCCCGCGAGGCCGACATGTTCGTCGACGACTACCGGACGCTGATCGCCGTCGCGGAGGGCAGGGCCGAGGCCGAGCACGGCACCGTGCGGTGGAAGAAGTGTTACCCGTGGCTGGCCACGGCCACCGGCGAGAGCGGCGAGAACGACGTGGCGGGGTCCGTGCTCGGCTACGGGCCCGCGTTCGTGCTCGATCCGGCCGAGGTGACGGCCGTGGCGCAGGGGCTGGTGGGCGAGGGGTGGGGGGCCGGGAAGGTCAGAGCCGGCCGCTTCGAGGGGTTCGAGGCGCTTGTGCCGTTCTATGTGGAGGCGGCGCGTCAGGGGAAGGCGATCGTCGGCGGTGTGAGCTGAGGTCTGGGGGCGTCCGTGCCGTCAGAGATCCACAACGCCGGGGATAACTCAACGTAACCAGTTGTTCCCTTGTGTGGCCAGGACGCGGTGACGGAGGGTGATAGTCCGCATACGCATCGAGGAGGCTGTTGTGCCGACGTTCCCCCTGAAGATCGCCGCTGTTGTCACCGGTTTGGTCCTGCTTGCTCCGGCTCCCGCCCACGCCGTCGTCGATCCTTCGAAGGCCGCGGTTCTGGAGTCGGTGCAGAAGATGGATCCGCTGATGATGGCCACGTGTACGACCGGCACGGTCGCCGACCCCGCCGGGGCCGTGGCCGTGCCGGTCGAGGTTCCGCTCGTGGGCTGTCTCTCGGTCTGAGGGTGGTTCGGGTGGCGGGCCGGCGCCCGCCACCCGAACCGGTCACTCGACGATCTCCAGCCCGTTGCCGTCCGGGTCCCGCAGGCTGAACATCGGCGGCACCCCAGGCCACATCAGCAGCTCGCCCACCCGCACCCCGCGCTCCACCAGCTCCTTGTGCAGGGCCGTCGCGTCCCCGACGGTCAGCCGGATCCCCGTCTCGACCCCCGCCTTGGCGTCCGGGCCGGACGGGACGAGGGCGATCGTGGTCGCGGCCCCCGCCGGCGCCACCTCGATCCACCGCCCGCCGAGCTGCTCCACCGGGGCGTCCAGCCGTTTGTCCAGGCCGAGGACGTCCACGTAGAAGGCGACGGCACGGTCCTGATCCGTGACCGGGACGCCGACGGTCCTGATGCCGGTTATCGCGGTGCTCACTTGCTCGCCCATCTCGGGCCTCCTGTCGTCGAGTCTCGCGGTTTGGACCCGCGGGGCCCGCGAAACTCATCGGCAGGGGCAAAAGGGGACGTCAGCGGCGGTCGTCGTAGCCCGGATCGACGGTCTCCGGAGCCAGGCCCAGGAGCGTGGCCACCTGCTCGACGACGGTGTCGTGGACCATCGCCCCCAGCGTGTCCCTGTCTCTGGCCCTGGCCTCCAGCGGCCGGCGGTACACCACGATGGAGGCGGGCGTCTGGCCGGTGGCGGCGTCGGCGCGCCCGAAGGGGATCGGGTCGGAGTTGAGGCGGGGGCCGTCACCCAGCTCGCTCAGCGGCGGCACGTCCTCCACCGCGAACTCCACCGCCGACAACTGCCTCTCCCAGCGCGGCCTGAGGCGGTCGACCGCGTCGAGCACCAGGTCGTCGAATCGTTCGCTGCGGGACTTGGCCATGGGGACGTGGGAGGGGGCGAGCGGGCCGCGGAGGCCGCGACCGTGGCGATCGCGCCGTCGGGGACCGCGCTTTGGAGTCACGGATGCAAGTGTACGGGGCCGCCCGCGCGGTCCCCGGGAGCGCCGCCGGGAGATCGGGAACGTCGCAGGGAAGATCGCGGCGGGGCGGAGGATTGGGCAGGTCATGTGGTGGGGAAGCCGGGGAGGGCGATGTGGGGCCGACCGGAGGAGGGTTCGGGGCATGTGGGTGGAAACGCTGCGACAGGTGTCCGAATTGTGGCGACACGCTCGTTAAGAGCGCTCAGGTAGTGGCGCCTCGCACTCTTACCAGATACGGTCCCTCCGTGAGCCCCGTCCGCCGCTGTTCCCGCACCGCCTGCAGCCAGCCTGCCGTCTTCACGCTCACGTACGTATACGCCGACTCGACCGCTGTTCTCGGCCCTCTGGCGACGTACGCGGAGCCACACTGTTATGACCTGTGCGCCGAACACGCCGAGCGGCTGACCGCCCCCCGTGGCTGGGAGGTGGTGCGGCTGCCGACGGACGGCGCCTCGCCCAGCTCCGACGATCTCGAAGCGCTGGCCAACGCCGTCAGGGAGGCCGCGCGGCCGACGTCCTCCGGTGGGGGCGAGCCGGTCGGTCAGGGCGTCGAGGTGAGCAGGCGCGGGCACCTGCGCGTTCTGAGATCGGCCCAGCAGCACCGCGACCGGTAGGCTCGTCCTGTACGGCGGAAACGACCTAGGGGCGGAGCTGGAGAGTGGGCGACCTCGCCAAGATCTTCAAAGCGTACGACGTTCGCGGGGTGGTGCCCGACGAGCTGGACGAGCCGACCGCCGAGGCCGTGGGTGCGGCGTTCGTCGAGGTGACCGGGGCCGGGTCGGTGGTGGTCGCGCATGACATGCGCGAGTCGTCCCCGCTGCTGGCCGAGGCGTTCATCCGGGGCGCCCGCTCGCGCCGTGCCGACGTGGTGCACGCCGGGCTGGGCTCGACCGACCTGCTCTACTACGCCAGCGGCAGCCTGGGGCTGCCCGGGGTGATGTTCACCGCCAGCCACAACCCCGCCCGCTACAACGGCATGAAGATGTGCCGGGCGGGCGCGGTGCCGATCGGCGGCGACACCGGGCTGACGGAGATCCGCGACAGGGCCGCCGAGCTGGTCGGCGCCCCGGTCGAGCAGGGCGGCTCGCTGATCGAGAAGGACCTGCTCAGCGGCTACGCCGACCACCTGCGCGGGCTGGTCGACCTGAGCGGCATCAGGCCGCTGAAGGTCGTCGTGGACGCGGGCAACGGCATGGGCGGCCACACCGTTCCCGCCGTGTTCGACGGCCTGCCCATCGAGCTGACCGCCCTGTACTTCGAGCTCGACGGCAGCTTCCCCAACCACGAGGCCAACCCGCTGGAGCCGGGCAACCTGGTCGATCTGCAGCGCGCGGTCGTCGACAGCGGCGCCGACCTGGGGCTCGCCTTCGACGGCGACGCCGACCGGTGCTGGGTGATCGACGAGCGGGGCGAGTCGGTCTCGCCGTCGGCGATCACGGCCCTGGTCGCGGTGCGCGAGCTGGCCAAGTACCCCGGTGCGACGATCATCCACAACCTGATCACGTCGCTGGGCGTGCCCGAGATCGTCCGCGAGCACGGCGGCGTGCCGGTGCGCACGCGGGTGGGCCACTCCTTCATCAAGGCCGAGATGGCCAGGTCGGGCGCGGTGTTCGGCGGCGAGCACTCGGCCCACTACTACTTCAGGGATTTCTGGTTCGCCGACTCGGGGATGCTGGCCGCCATGCACGTGCTGGCCGCGCTGGGTGAGCAGGATCGGCCGTTGTCGCAGGTCGTCGGCGCCTACTCGCGCTACCACGCCTCGGGCGAGGTCAACAGCGAGGTGTCCGACCAGGCCGAGGCGCTGCGGCGGGTGCGCGAGGCGTTCGCGGGGCGCGGGGAGTTCGACGAGCTCGACGGGCTCACCGTGACCGGGCCCGGCTGGTGGTTCAACCTCCGGCCCTCCAACACCGAGCCGCTGCTCAGGCTCAACGCCGAGGCGGCCGACGAGAGCAAGATGACGGCGATCAGGGACGAGGTCCTCGCCATTGTGGGAAAGGTGTCTGCGTGAAGATCGACGACTGGCTGCTGGAGATCCTCGCCTGCCCGGCGTGCAAGGCCCCGCTGCGGGCCGAGAACGAGGCGGAGGAGCTGGTCTGCACCGGCTGCGGCCTGATCTACCCGGTCCGGGATGACATTCCCGTCCTGCTCGTCGATGAGGCCAGGAAGCCGTGACCTGGGAGCCGGAGCGGCTTGACGACCAGCGGCACCTCGGCGAGGGCGATCCTGGCGGCATGCTCCCGGCCGTCGCGGCCTCCGCGGCGCACGTAC
The DNA here is from genome assembly GCF_039531895.1 of Nonomuraea monospora. Classification (NCBI taxonomy): domain Bacteria; kingdom Bacillati; phylum Actinomycetota; class Actinomycetes; order Streptosporangiales; family Streptosporangiaceae; genus Nonomuraea; species Nonomuraea monospora. Next base: position 52,119 of record NZ_BAAAQX010000040.1, on the reverse strand, counting down.
GCACCGGCTACCGCAACGCCGTCGAGGCCCGCGTCGAGCGTCTGGCCGACGGCGGGCGCCCGCGCGCCGTCGTGGTCGCGGGCATGGGCGGCTCCGGCATCGCCGGCGACATCCTGGCGGCGGTCGTCGGCAGCGGCGCGCCGCTGCCGATCGTGACCGTCCGCTCCTACCAGCTCCCCGGCTGGGTGGGCGCGACGGACCTGGTCATCGCCGTCTCCGGCTCGGGCGACACGGAGGAGACGCTGTCGCTGGCCACGCAGGCGGTGCGGCGCGGCTGCACGCTGCTCGGCGTCGGCGCGCCCGGCACCCCGCTGGAGGCCATCGCCACGCAGGCGTCGGCCGTCTACGTGCCGGTGCCGATCACCGGCCAGTCCAGGGCCAACCTGTGGCTGCTGAGCATCCCCCCGATCGTGGCGGCGGCGGCGCTGCGGCTGGTGTCCGCCGACGCCGACCTGTTCGAGCGGGTGGCCAGATCGCTGGAGGACATGGCGCACCGGTGCCGCCCGTCGAGCGAGTCGTTCATCAACCCGGGCAAGTCGCTGGCGATGGACCTGGCCGAGAGCGTGCCGATGATCTGGGGGTCGTCGCCGGCGGCGTCCGTGGCGGCGTACCGGCTGGTCTGCCAGCTCGGCGCGAACGCCAAGTACCCCGCCGTGCACGGCGAGCTGCCCGAGGCCGGCCACCACCAGGTGGCGGCGTTCGACGGGCCGCTGGCCGAGCGCGACATCTTCGCCGACACGGCGAGCCGCGCGCTGCGGCTCGTCGTCCTGCGCGACGTCGAGGAGCACCCGCAGGTGACGCGGCGGCGCGAGGCGTCGCTGCGGCTGGCCCGCGAGCGCGACGTGCCGGTCACGGAGCTGGCCGCCGAGGGCGTGCATCCGCTGGAGCGCATCGCGAGCCTGATCGGGCTCGGCGACTATGCGAGCACCTATCTGGCGCTGGGTTATGACGTCGATCCGACCTCTGTGTCAGCGATCACTGAGGTCAAGGCAAGAATTTCCCCATAGGATCGCCTTTCAGGCCTTTGCAGGTGATCTTTTATGACTGGAGAAGTTCGGTGAGCGCGAGCGGCGGAACCAAAGCAATCGTTGCGGCCTTGACCGCGAACTTGGCAATTGCCGTGGCAAAGTTCGTGGCCGCGGCATTCACCGGGTCCTCCTCGATGCTGGCGGAAGGCATCCACTCGGTCGCCGACTCGGGCAACCAGGTGTTGCTGCTGGTGGGCGGCAAGCGGGCGGCCCGGGCCAGCACGAAGGAGCACCCGTTCGGGTACGGCCGCGAACGTTACTTCTACGCCTTCGTGGTGGCCGTCGTGCTGTTCACGATCGGTGCCGCGTTCTCGATTTACGAGGGCGTCCACAAGATCCAGGAAGGGCATCCGGTCGAGCAGCCCGTCTGGGCGTTCGGGGTGCTGATCTTCGCGATCATCGCCGAGTCGTTCTCGTTCCGTACGGCGATCAAGGAATCCAACGCGGTCCGCGGCACCCAGTCGTGGTGGGCGTTCATCCGGCGCTCCAAGTCGCCCGAGCTGCCCGTCATCCTGTTGGAGGACCTGGGCGCGCTGCTCGGCCTGGTCTTCGCGCTGTTCGGCGTGACGATGGCCGTCATCACCGGCGACGGCGTCTGGGACGGCATCGGCACCCTGATGATCGGCGTGCTGCTGGCTGTGATCGCGATCGTGCTGGCCATCGAGACCAAGTCGCTGCTTGTGGGTGAGGGCGCCTCGCCCGAGGTGGAGAACCAGATCAGGGCCGCGCTCGAAGGGGCGCCCGAGGTCGCGCGGGTCATCCACATGCGGACGCTGCACCTGGGGCCCGAGGAGCTGCTGGTGGCCGCGAAGATCGCGGTGGAGCACAACGACACGGCGGCCGAGGTCGCGCACGGCATCGACGAGGCCGAGCGTCGCATCCGCGAGGCCGTGCCGATCGCGCGGGTGATCTACCTGGAGCCCGACCTGGACCGCCTCAGGAGCACCTCCGCATCCGGCTGACGAGCCGCTGAGGACGAGGCGCGGCTGACGGGCCGCGAGCAGTGAGCCGCACGTGGGCGGTGGCATGGCCGCCGCCGCCCACGTCAGCGGTTCCCGTTCGAACTGCGCAGGAGGCGCAGCGCCTTCTCCTTCTCGAAGTCGAGCGCGCGCCGGGGCACCTGGATCCGCCCGATACGGATCCCGAGATCCCGCACCGCGGCGGCCACCGACGGCTCGCTCAGCACCCGCAGCGCGAACGCCAGCTCGGCCGGCGACACGTCGAACCGCTTCTCCAGCTCCACCCCCTGAGCCACGGCGGCCAGCTCGTCGGGCCCGAAGCGCCGGTGCGCCCCCTGCTCCCGAACGGGCGGCAGCAGCCCGAGTGCCTCCCGGTATCGGAGCATTCGCGGGGACATGCCGAGCCGCTTGGCCGCTTCAGTGATGCGCATTCTTACATTCTTACGTCAGGTTCGCCCTCTGCGAGGTGCGTCCCCGTACAACCGCCGCCTAGACTCGTCGGCGACAACCATCAGTGACGCGAGGGGAAACCCGATGGACTTCAAGGTCGCAGACCTTTCACTTGCCGACTTCGGCCGTAAGGAAATCCGGCTCGCCGAGCACGAGATGCCCGGCCTCATGGCGGTCCGCAAGGAATACGCGGCCTCCCAGCCCCTCCGCGGCGCGAAGATCATGGGCTCCCTGCACATGACGATCCAGACCGCCGTCCTCATCGAGACGCTGGTCGCCCTGGGCGCCGAGGTGCGCTGGGTGAGCTGCAACATCTTCTCCACCCAGGACCACGCCGCCGCCGCGGTCGTCGTCGGCCCCAACGGCACCGTCGACGACCCGCAGGGCGTGCCGGTGTTCGCCTGGAAGGGCGAGACGCTGGAGGAGTACTGGTGGTGCACCGAGCAGGCGCTCACCTGGCCTGACGGCGACGCCCCCAACATGATCCTCGACGACGGCGGCGACGCCACGCTCCTCGTGCACAAGGGCGCCGAGTACGAGAAGGCCGGCGCCGTCCCCGCCGCCACGGCCGACGACCCCGAGGAGTGGCACGTCATCATCGACCTGCTCACCCGCACGGTCGGCGCCGACAAGCGGTGGACCCGGATCGCCGAGAGCATCAAGGGCGTCACCGAGGAGACCACGACCGGCGTGCACCGTCTCTACGAGATGCACAAGAACGGCCAGCTCCTCTTCCCGGCGATCAACGTCAACGACTCGGTCACCAAGTCGAAGTTCGACAACAAGTACGGCTGCCGCCACTCCGTCATCGACGGCCTCAACCGCGCCACCGACGTGCTGATCGGCGGCAAGGTGGCCGTGGTCTGCGGCTACGGCGACGTCGGCAAGGGCTGCGCTGACGCGCTGCGCGGCCAGGGCGCCCGCGTCATCGTCACCGAGATCGACCCGATCTGCGCGCTCCAGGCGGCCATGGACGGCTTCCAGGTCACGACGCTGGACGAGGTCGTCGGCATCGCCGACATCTTCGTCACCTGCACCGGCAACTTCAACATCATCACCGCCGCGCACATGGCGAAGATGAAGCACCAGGCGATCGTCTCCAACATCGGCCACTTCGACAACGAGATCGACATGGCCGGCCTCGCCAAGCTGCCCGGCATCGTCAAGAACAACATCAAGCCGCAGGTCGACGAGTGGGTGTTCGCCGACGGGCACTCGATCATCGTCCTCGCCGAGGGCCGCCTGATGAACCTGGGCTGCGCGACGGGCCACCCCAGCTTCGTCATGTCCAACTCGTTCACCAACCAGGTGATCGCGCAGATCGAGCTGTTCGCCAAGACCTCCGAGTACCCGATCGGCGTCTACACGCTGCCCAAGCACCTGGACGAGAAGGTCGCCCGCCTGCACCTCGACGCCCTGGGCGTCAAGCTCACCGAGCTGTCCAAGGAGCAGGCCGCCTACATCGGCGTCCACGTCGAAGGCCCCTACAAGTCCGACCACTATCGGTACTGATCTACTTCAAGCTCCGGGGGGTGGTACATCGCCTCTCGGAGCTTTCCGTTTTTGATCTTTTACGGCAGGCCAGCACAACCGCACGCGCCGACGCCCCTTCCGTCTGTCATGGCCGGTCGTGAAGGCTCACGAGCCGCGCGCCGTGACGAGCGTGACCTTGGCCGTCTTCTTCGGTTTAAGGTTGGCCATGGACCTCAGTGAAAGCGGTGAGCGGCAGATCTCCTGGGCCGCGCGCTCGATGCCGGTGCTCACGGCGATCGGTGAGCGGTTCGCGGTGGAGCGGCCGCTCGACGGGCTGAGGATCGCGGCCTGTCTGCACGTTACGGCCGAGACCGCCGTGTTGCTGGGGGCGTTGAAGGCGGGTGGGGCGGAGATCGCGCTGGCGGCGTCCAATCCGTTGTCCACGCAGGATGACGTCGCCGAGGCGCTGCGGGGGTATGGGATCGCTGTGCACGCCCGTGCAGGGGTCGATCGGGCGACCTACTACCGGCACATTCATCAGGCGCTGGATCTTGGGCCTGAGCTGGTGCTGGACGATGGGTGCGACCTGGTGAACATCTTGCACACCGAGCGCACCGACCTGCTCGACGGGGTCACGGGTGGGTGTGAGGAGACCACGACCGGGATCATCCGGTTGCGGCAGATGGCGGCGGAGCAGGCGTTGCGGTTTCCTGTGGTGGCCGTGAACGACACTCGGACCAAGCGCATGTTCGACAACCGGTACGGGACGGGGCAGTCGACGCTGGACGGGATCATGCGGGCCACCAACACCATGCTCGCCGGGCGGACCGTGGTCGTGGCCGGGTTCGGGTTCTGCGGCCGGGGGGTGGCCGAGCGGGCCAAGGGGTTCGGCGCGCGGGTGATCGTGACAGAGATCGACGCCGTGAAGGCGCTGGACGCGACCCTCCAGGGGTACGAGGTGCGGCCGATGGCGCAGGCCGCGCTGCTGGGCGATCTGTTCGTCACCGTGACGGGCAACCGCGACGTGATCAGGGCCGAGCACCTGTCGGTGATGCGGGACGGGGCGATCCTGGCCAACGCGGGGCACTTCGACGTGGAGATCGACGTGCGCGCCCTGGACGAGCTGGCCCACGAGGTGCACAGGGCGGTGCGGCCCAACACCGACGAGTACGTCATGCCGGACGGGCGGCGGCTCCTGCTGCTGGCCGAGGGGCGGCTGGTGAACCTCACCGCCGCCGAGGGGCATCCGGCGGCCGTCATGGACATGTCGTTCTCCGCCCAGGCGCTCGCGGTGGCGTGGCTCGCCGGCGAGCGGGCCAACCTGGCGCCCGGCGTCTACGACGTGCCCGAGGAGATCGACCACGAGGTGGCCAGGCTGAAGCTGGCCGCCGCCGGCATCGGCATCGACCTGCTGACGGCCGAGCAGGAGGACTACCTGCACTCCTGGCGGGTGGGCTCCTAGAGGCCGATCGTCAACCGGGCGGGTGGTGGCGGGTCGCGTCGGTGAGGCGGGCGCCGAGGTCGCGGAGGTGCCGGACGAGCTCGGGTGGCTCGTGCGCCTCGAACGGCACGCCGAGTGCCGCGACCCACATGGCCAGCTCGTCCAGGGAGTTCGATCCGGTGGTGAGGACGCAGGCGTCGTCGCCCGCGGGCTCGACCAGCGCTGTGGTCGGCGGCATCCGGGCGGCGACCACGGAGGCGGGCGCGTGCACGGTGAACCGGCCGCGGTAGCGGTAGGGGTTGACGGAGATCCGCTCCGAGACGTACTGGACGAGGTCGTCACCGGGCGGCCGGCGGGGCGTGAAGCGCGGCCCGTTGGGGGTGCGCAGGCGCAGCCGGTCGACGCGGAACGTGCGCCAGCCGGCCCGGCCGGTGTCCCAGGCCACCAGGTACCAGCGGCGGCCCGAGTTGACCAGCCGGTACGGCTCCGCTGTGCGGTCCTCCTCGGCGCCGTCGCGGGTGCGGTAGCCGAAGCGCAGGCTCTCCCGGTCGCGCACGGCCGCGGCGATCGCGGTGAGCACGTCCGGCCGCACAGCCGCGGCCGTGGAACCGGCCAGCGGGACCGTGACCGACCGCAGGTCGCCGACGCGGTGCCGGAGCCGGGACGGGAGGACCTGTTCGAGCTTGGTGAGGGCGCGCAGCGACGTCTCCTCGATGCCTGTCACGCCGGAGACGGCGGCGGTGCCGAGACCGATGGCGACCGCGACGGCCTCGTCGTCGTCGAGCAGCAGCGGCGGCAGCCCCGCGCCTGCGCCGAGCCGGTAGCCGGGCGCGCCCGCGGTGGCGTGCACGGTGTAGCCGAGCTCGCGCAGCCGGTCGATGTCGCGGCGGATCGTGCGGGGCGAGACGCCGAGCCGTCCGGCCAGCTCGGCGCCCGGCCAGTCGCGGGGGGTCTGCAACAGCGAGAGCAGCCGCAGCAGTCGTGCCGAGGTCTCCAACATGACGTCCATGCTAGGACCGAACTTGTCCTAAGCCGTCCATAACCTGCTGACATGACCGAAGACGCGAACATCCGTCCCTTCCGCATCGAGATCCCGCAGGAGCAGCTCGACGACCTGCACGCCCGGCTGGCGGCGACCCGCTGGCCGGACGACCTGCCCGGGGTGGGCTGGTCCTACGGGGTGCCCACCGGCTACGCGAAGCAGCTCGCCGAGTACTGGCGCACCGGCTTCGACTGGCGGGCCGCCGAGGCGAGGCTGAACGCGTTCCCGCAGTTCACGACCCCCATCGACGGTCAGAACGTGCACTTCGTGCACGCCCGCTCGCCCGAGCCCGGCGCGTTGCCGCTGATCATCACGCACGGCTGGCCCGGCTCCGTCGCCGAGTTCCTGAACGTCATCGGCCCGCTCACCGACCCGGCGGCACACGGCGGCGACCCCTCCGACGCCTTCCACGTCGTCGCCCCGTCGATCCCGGGGTTCGGCTTCTCCGGGCCCACCACCGAGACCGGCTGGGACCTGGAGCGGGTCGCGCGGGCGTGGGCGCGCCTGATGGACCGGCTCGGCTACCGGCGCTACGGCGCGCAGGGCGGCGACAGCGGCGCGGTCATCTCGCCGATGCTCGGCCGCGCCGCTCCGCGGAACGTGGTCGGCGTGCACGTCAACGGCGCGCTCGGATTCCCCTCCGGCGACCCGGCCGAGTTCGACTCGCTCACCCCCGCCGAGCTGGCCCGCCTCGGCCAGTACCAGGACCAGGACGGGGCCGGGTACGCGATCATCCAGGCCACCCGGCCGCAGACCCTCGCGTTCGGGCTGCACGACTCGCCCGCGGGCCAGCTCGCGTGGATCGCGGAGAAGTTCAAGGAGTGGACCGACCCGGCCCACGACCTGCCCGAGGACGCGGTGGACCGGGACGAACTGCTCACCGACGTGAGCATCTACTGGTTCACCGGCACCGCGGCCTCCGCCGCCCGCCTCTACAAGGAGGGGCAGAAGGGGTGGGGCGGCGCGGCCGAGTACTCGGCGCTGCCGCACGGTGTCGCCGTCTTCCCCGGCGACGGCGGGGTCCGCCGGATCGCCGAGCGTGAGCACAACGTCGTGCACTGGTCGGAGTTCGACCGGGGCGGCCACTTCGCCGCGATGGAGGCCCCCGATCTGCTCGTGGACGACATCCGGGCCTTCTTCCGCCCCCTGCGCTGAGCCCCGCTCAGGCCTGCCTGGCGGCCAGCAGGCGTTTGCGCTCAGGGGTGTAGTGCCACCACGGCAGGGCCGGCTCGCCCTCCGCCTGGCGCACGGCGGACATGAGGGTGTCGAGCAGGCACGGGTCCTCGGGCTCGCCGCGGGCGGCCGACATGCGCTCGTACAGGTCGAGCGGGTCCTGGCCCGCGAGCTGGTCGACGCGGGTGATGCCGAGGCGTTCGAAGCGGGCGGCCACGGCGCGGCCGACGTTGAGCAGGTCGGTGAGGTTCGAGAGGCTCGTCTCCATGTGCGCGACGGTATGCGGGGCGCCGCCGCCGCGGCTTGCAGAAATCGGACGTCCGGCTGTCAGGGGGCGGCCTGGATCTGCTGCATGCGCCGGATCTCGGCCGCCTGCTCCACGCTGACGTCGGTGGCCAGCTCCTCGATCCTGATGTGCGAGCCGCCGATCAGCACCTGCTTCGACATCTCGATCGCGCCCAGGTGATGGCTGATCATGAGCTGCAGGAACATCCGGTCGAACTCCGCGCCCTTGGCCGCCGTCAGGGCCTCCAACTGCTCGGGCGTCGCCATGCCGGGCATGCCGTCGTGGCGGGCGTGGTGTCCGGGCACCGTCTGCTCCTGCTCCCGCAGCCAGGAGGACATGTACTGGATCTCGGGGCCCTGCACGTCCTGGATCCGGTCGGCCAGGTTCTTGAGCTTGACGGACGCGGCGCGGTTCGGGGCGAGCAGCGCCATGTCCACGGCCTGCCGGTGGTGCACGATCATGTCCTGGACGTACTTCACGTCGGCGGCGTTGGCCGTGGGGGAGGGCACGGCGGTGGCGGCCTCCTGCGGGGAGAGGGTTCTGGCCTGCTCACCCGGGCGTCCCGGCGCGATCACGGGCGCCGACGAGCCGGCCCTGGGGGCCTGCGGGGCCGTGTCGGAGCTGCAACCCGGGAGGGCGACGGCCAAGGCCACGACGACGACGAGCGCAGCGCGCACTCAGCCTCCTGACTGAACTCGGTACAGCATGCGCACTCTAGGTGAAAGGGGCACAAATTCCTAGAGGTCGATTCGGAACAAAATTTGACAGGTTGGACGCTGGTCGGGTGCGGCCGAAAAGGGTGACGATTGCGTAGATTTATGCCCCCTTTATAGGAGGTTCGGTGTTATCCCCCCGCAGAGCCCTCATCCTGGCGGCGGCGTTCGTCGCGCTGGCGGGTGTCACGGCACCCGTGCAGGCGGCGGACATCCCGGCTCCTGGCGAGACCGTCATGAGCCCGAACATCAAGCACGTCACCAACGTGCCCAAGCCCCAGGCTCTGGCCAACATCAACACGGACATGGCCTTCCACGGCGACTACGCCTATGTCGGCAACTACGACGGCTTCTCCGTCTACGACATCAGGAACCCGAAGAAGGCCTCGCTGGTCAGCTCCGTCGTCTGCCCCGGCGGCCAGATGGACGTGTCCGTCTACGGAGACCTCCTGTTCGGCTCGGTCGACTACGCGCGTGACAGCGACGCCTGCAGCAGCGCCGAGCAGAGCGCCACCGTCAAGGAGTCGTGGGAGGGCATCCGCATCTTCGACGTCTCCGACAAGGCCAACCCGCGCTACGTCAAGGCCGTCGAGACCGTCTGCGGCTCGCACACGCACACGCTGGTGCCCGACCGCCGCAGGGAGAACGTCTACGTCTACGTCTCCTCCTACGGCCCGAGGGACACCTACCCGGACTGCCGGCCGCCCCACGACCTCATCTCCATCATCAAGGTGCCGCTGCGGAACCCGCAGGCCGCCACGGTCATCGCCACGCCCAACCTGTTCCCCGACGGCGGGTTCCCCGGCGTGCCGCTGCCCTACCCGGACGGCAAGTCGACCACCACCGGCTGCCACGACATCACGGCCTACCCGGAGAAGGGCATCGCCGCGGGCGCCTGCATCGGTGACGGCGTGCTGTTCGACATCCGCGACCCCGAGCGGCCCAAGGTCACCGCCACCGTGCGGGACGAGGTGAACTTCGCGTTCTGGCACTCGGCCACGTTCAACAACGACGGCACCAAGGTGATCTTCACCGACGAGCTCGGCGGCGGCACCAGGGCGACCTGCAACGAGGCCATCGGCCCGAACAGGGGCGCCAACGCCTACTACGACCTCGTGGGCGGGCAACTCCAGTTCAGGGGCTACTTCAAGATCGCGCGGCACCAGGCCGACACGGAGAACTGCGTGGCGCACAACGGCTCGCTGATCCCGGTCAAGGGCCGCGACATCATGGTGCAGGCGTGGTACCAGGGCGGGATCTCGGTCGTGGACTTCACCGACTCCGCGCACCCGAAGGAGATCGCCTACTTCGAGCGCGGCCCCGACCTCACCGCCGGGCCGCTGTTCGCCGGCTTCTGGTCCGCCTACTACTACAACGGCTACATCTACGGCTCCGACTTCCATCAGGGCCTGGACGTGCTGAAGATCAACGATTGGCGTACGAACAAGGCCGGCGGCGTCAAGATGCGCTCACTCAACGCGCAGACGCAGACGTCGTACCCCGAGCGCGGGCACGGCCATTGGTAGATCGTGCGGCGGGGGCTCCTACCGGGGCCCCTTTCCCCCCTTTTTTCAGGTTCCGCATCCCACGTTCTCACCCATGAACGTGATCAAGGAGGCTCCCGAGTGTCCCTGAAGCGCCGTTCCCTCGTCATGGCCGCGGCGGCCGCCGTCTTGGCGCTGTCCGGAATGCCGGCGCTGGCCGCCGACATCCCGCCGCCCGACACCGTGGTCACCAGCCCCAACGTGACCCACGTCCTGAACATCCCCAAGCCCGCCCCGATCGCGGCCACCATCAACACCGACATCGCCTTCCAGGGCGACTACGCCTACGTCGGCAACTACGGCGGCTTCTCGATCTACGACATCAGGAACCCCAGGAAGGCCACGCCGGTCAGCTCCGTCGTCTGCCCCGGCTCGCAGATGGACGTGTCCGTCTACGGCGACCTGCTCTTCACGGCCGTGGACTCCTCCCGCAACAACGACTCGTGCAGCAGCACGGCACAGAGCGCCACGATCAAGGAGTCGTGGGAGGGCGTCCGCATCTTCGACGTCTCCGACAAGGCCAACCCGCGCTACATCAAGTCCGTCGAGACCAACTGCGGCTCCCACACCCTGACCCTGGTGCCGGGCAAGGGACGTGACCGCAACAGGAACGTCTACATCTACGTGTCGTCGTACCTGCCGGCCGCGAACTTCCCCGACTGCCAGCCGCCGCACGACAAGATCTCGATCATCAAGGTGCCGCTCAAGGACCCGGCCGCCGCCGCGGTCGCGGCCACCCCCGTCGTCTTCCCCGACGGCGGCAACGAGACCCAGCCCGGCCTGCTCGTGCCGACCAGCGGCTGCCACGACATCACCACCTTCGCCGAGAAGGACCTCGCGGCGGGCGCGTGCATGGGCGACGGCGTGCTGTTCGACATCTCCGACCGGCTGAACCCCGTGGTCACCGCCAGGACGACCGACCCGAACTTCGCGTTCTGGCACTCCGCCACCTTCACCAACGACGCCAGGAAGGTCGTCTTCACCGACGAGCTCGGCGGCGGCGGCGCGGCGACCTGCAACGAGGCCACCGGCCCGAACCGCGGCGCGGACGCCATCTACGAGATCGTCAAGGGGCAGCTCGTCTTCAAGAACTACTTCAAGATCTCGCGCTACCAGGCCGACAGCGAGAACTGCGTGGCGCACAACGGCTCGCTCATCCCCGTCAAGGGCCGCGACATCATGGTGCAGGCCTGGTACATGGGCGGCGTGTCGATCTGGGACTTCACCGACACCGCCAACCCGAGGGAGATCGGCTACTTCGAGCGCGGTCCCCGCTCGGCGGGCGGCGGCGGTGGCGTCTGGTCCGCGTACTACTACAACGGCTACATCTACGCGGCGGACTTCCACGAGGGGCTCGACGTCATCAAGATCAGTGATCGGCTGACCGACAGCGCCAGGTTCGTCCGTACCGAACGGCTGAACACCCAGACGCAGGAGTCGTTCCACGGCCGCCACCACGGCTGAGGTGACGGCCCTCGCTCACTGAGGCGGCGCGAACCCGCCCGGAGTCGCCCTCGGCGGCTCCGGCGCGGGGGGCGGCGGAGGCTGGTGTGGGAGCGGGGCCTGCTGCGGGTATGACGGTTGTGCGTAAGGGCTCTGCTGGGGGAGCGCCGGTGGTGCGTACGGGCCCTGCTGGGGCTGGCCGTTCCCCAGGCGCTGCGCGAAACGCGCCTGCTCGCGACGGCGGCGCTCCGCCAGGACGGCGCTCAGGTACGCGTGCGCGGGCACCCCGCCGGGAGCCGCCGGCGAGACGAAGGCGGACACCTGAGTCGCGATGCGCACCCCCATCTCGTGCTGCACCTGCGGCGTGAGGTCGTGCCAGCGCGTCAGGTACTGCCTGGCCGCCTGCGCCACCTCGTCGGGCAACTGCGACAGCTCCAGCGTGGCCGCCCAGCCCGCGAGCGGCGGCGGCATGACGATGACCTGCCCCGTCTCGCGCGGCCCTCGCTCGGAGATCACGATGGTGCCCGCGAACACGTCGCCGAGCCGCTTGCCCCGCTGCGACACCAGCGACGCGATCAGCGCCGGCGCCCCCCAGAACATCCAGAACTCCAGGACCCCGGCCAGCCCGCGGAACAGCGCCTGCCTGAAGCGCTCAGGGCTGCCGTCGTCGCCGACCACTCTGAGCCCGAGCGCCAGCTTGCCGAGGCTGCGGCCCCTGCTCAGCGACTCGAAGATCACCGGGTAGCCGACCAGCACCAGCACGACCAGGACGAGCATGGCGGCGCCGAACATGGCGGAGTCCGTGATCACCGCGAACGCTCCCAGCAGGGCGTAGGCGGCGATGAGCACGGTGAACTGCACGGCCATGTCGATGATGATCGCCAGCGCCCTGGAGGGCATCTGGGCCACCCGCACTTCGACGACGACGGCGTCGCCGGTCACAACGTCCGACATATGTGGAGCCTAACGGCAATGTCCCGGTGATCGAGCGGCCAGAATGTTCAGGTGGACATCGATGCGTTCGTCACAGCACACCGCCCCGTGTGGGACCGGCTCGATCACCTGGTCAAGCACCGCTCCTCGCTGACCGGCGCGGAGGTGGACGAGCTGGTGGAGCTGTACCAGCGGGTGGCCACACACCTGTCCATGGTCCGCTCGTCGGCCAAGGACCCGGCGCTGGTCGGCCGGCTGTCGGCGCTCGTGGCCAGGGCCAGGTCGGCCGTCACCGGCGCGCACACCCCGGCCTGGCGCGAGGTGACGCGCTTCTTCACCGTGTCGTTCCCCGTGGTGGCCTACCGGGCGCGGTGGTGGTGGCTGGCCATCTCGGTCGCGTTCCTGGTGGTGGGGTGGGTGATGGGGGCCTGGGTCGCGGCCAACCCCGACGTGCAGGCGTCCATCGCCAGCCCGGACGAGATCACCCAGCTCGTCAACGAGGACTTCGCCGACTACTACTCCGAGCACCCCGCCGCCTCCTTCGCCAGCCGGGTGTGGACCAACAACGCCTGGGTGGCGGCCCAGATGATCATGTACGCGGTGCTGCTGGGCCTGCCGATCCCGTACGCGCTCTACGCCAACGCCGAGAACGTCGCCGTCTCCGGCGGCCTGATGGCCTCCAGGGACAAGCTGGACATCTTCTTCGGCCTGATCCTGCCGCACGGCCTGCTGGAGCTGACCGCCATCTTCCTGGCGGCGGCCGTGGGCCTGCGCCTGGGCTGGACGGTCATCGACCCGGGGCCGCGCAGGCGGATCGAGGCGCTGGCCGAGCAGGGGCGGGCGGTGATGAGCGTCGCGATGGGGCTGGTCGTGGTGCTGTTCGTGTCGGGGCTGATCGAGGCGTTCGTGACGCCGTCCGGGCTGCCCACCTGGGCTCGGGTGAGCATCGGGGTGCTCGCCGAGGCGGTCTTCCTGGCGTACGTGATCATCTTCGGACGCCGGGCGCTGCGGGAGAACGAGACCGGGGACATCGAGCAGGCGCCGGACGTCGCCCCGACCGCCTGACCGATTCCTCTAGAGGCGGCCGGCGGCCTTCAGTGCCAGGTAGGCGTCCGCCAGCGCGGGCGCGATGTCCTCCGGCGGCGCGTCCACGACCTCGACCCCGTGCCGCCGCAGCCTGGCCGTGATGCGCCTGCGCCCGAGCTGGGCCTGCTCGGCCGCCGCCGCGTCGTACACCTCGTCCACCGACCCCCGGCGGCCCGCCATGGCCGCGACCGACGGATCGGAGACACCGGCCACCAGCACCAGGTGCCGCGAGGAGAGCTGCGGCAGGACCGGCATCAGGCCCTCGTCCAGGGCCGCCGGGTTCAGGTCGGTGAGCAGCACGACCAGGCAGCGCCGCTTGGCCCGCGACAGGATCGCGGCCACCATGCCCTGCGAGTCGGCCTCGATCAGCTCCGCCTCGATCGGCGCCATCACGTTGACCAGCGACGACAGCAGCTCGGTGCGCGAGGCCCCGCTCACCCAGGCGCGTACGGCCCGGTCGTAGGCCAGGAAGTCCACCTGGTCGCCGGCCCTGGCGGCCAGCGCGGCCAGCAGCAGGGCGGCGTCCATCGACCAGTCGAGCCGCGGCCAGCCGGGCGCGGGCCGGGGGTCGGGCCGCAGGAACAGCCCGCCGCCGCCCGCCTCGGCCCCCGCCATGGGGATCGGCGCGGCGCCCACCCGCCCGGCGGAGGTACGGCCGGTGTCGAGCACGATGAGCACGCGGCGGTCGCGTTCCGGCCGCCAGGTGCGCACCACGACGTCGTGGCGGCGCGCGGTGGCCCGCCAGTCGATGGAGCGCACGTCGTCGCCCACCACGTACTCGCGCAGCGAGTCGAACTCGGTGCCCTGCCCGCGTACCAGCGCCGGGTGCTGCCCGTCCAGCTCACGCAGCCGGGCCAGCCGGGACGGCAGGTGCTTGCGCGACAGGAACGGCGGCAGCACCCGCACCGTCCAGGGTGCCTGGTGGTTGCCCTGGCGGGCGGCCAGGCCGAGCGGGCCGACCGAGCGGACGGTGATCGCCACGGACGAGCGGTCGCCGCGCCTGGTCGGGGCGAGCGTGACGACGAGCTTGCGGCGTTCCCCGGCGGGCACGTCCAGCTTCGCGACCCGGGGGTGCACGTTCGCGGAGGGCGGCCAGGCGTCCCTGAGCAGGCCGCGCACGCGCCGGCCGCCCGGGTTCTCGACCACCAGCTCCACCGTGGCCTCCTGGCCCAGCCGCACCAGCGTGTCGCCGGAGCGGTGCAGGCGCAGCGGGCGCACGGCCCCGGCGAACACCAGGTCGATCAGGATCCCGGCGGCCAGCAGCAGGCAGACCCCGGCCAGCGCGGCGCCGGGCCGCGGCGCGAGCAGCACCGCCACGATCCCGACCGCCGCGACCAGCCCGGCGCGTCCCGTCAGAGCCATTCCCGCACCCCGCTTCCCGTGGCGGCCGTCAACGCGGGACCGGGACGGAGGCCAGGATGCCGTCGAGCAGGCCGTCGGCGGTCGCGCCTTCCAGCTCGGCCTCGGGCCTGAGCTGCACGCGGTGCCGCAGCGCGGGCCTGGCCAGCGCCTTCACGTCGTCAGGGGTGACGTACGGGCGGCCGGACAGCCACGCCCACGCCCGCGAGGCCGCCAGCAGCGCCGTGGCCCCGCGCGGGGAGACGCCGAGCTGCAGCGACGGGGAGTTCCTGGTGGCGCGGGCCACGTCCACGATGTAGCCGAGCACCTCGGGCGCCACGTGCACCTGCGCCGCCGCCTCCCGGCCCGCCGCCAGGTCCTCGGCCGTGGCGACGGCCTTGATCTCCGACAGGTCGCGCGGGTCGAAGCCGCGGGCGTGCCGTTCGAGCACCGAGATCTCCTGCTCGCGCGGCGGCAGCGGCACGGTCAGCTTGAGCAGGAACCGGTCGAGCTGGGCCTCGGGGAGCTGGTAGGTGCCCTCGTACTCGACGGGGTTCTGCGTCGCGCACACCACGAACGGGTCGGGCAGCGCGCGGGCCGCGCCCTCCACGCTGACCTGCCGCTCCTCCATCGCCTCCAGCAGCGCCGCCTGCGTCTTCGGCGGCGTACGGTTGATCTCGTCGGCGAGCAGCAGGTTCGTGAACACCGGGCCCTCGCGGAACTCGAACTCCGCGGTCTTCGCGTCGTAGATCAACGACCCCGTCACGTCACCGGGCATCAGGTCGGGCGTGAACTGCACCCGCTTGAAGTCCAGCGACAGCGCCGACGACAGCGTGCGCACCATCAGCGTCTTGGCCACGCCAGGCACGCCTTCGAGCAGCACGTGCCCCCTGCACAGCAACGCGATGACCAGCCCCGTCACGACCGCGTCCTGCCCGACGACGGCCTTGGCCACCTCGGCGCGCAGCGCGCCGAGCGCCTCCCTGGCCGAGTCGCCGTTGCCGGCCGGCACCCGGTATGTCTCATCGGTGTTCACTGATCTGCCTCTCCATGAAGTCCAGATATCCGGCGAGCCTGACGAGCCCCGCGTCGTCCGCCGGTGGTGGGCCGTAGAGTGCCGCGCCGACCTGCTGCGCGTCCTGTCCCGTACGCGCGGCCAGCGCCGGGACGATCTCCTGGCGGTCCGCGCCCGAGGCCAGCCCCAGCCTCGGGGTGAGCCGGTCGATCGTGCCCGCGCGCAGCGCGTCGGCCGCGCGCTCCCTGGCCCGCCTGGCCCGGTAGAGCCGGCCGCGGCCCTCGACCGTCTCGGCGGCCCTGACGATGACGGGCAGCTTCTCCGTCACCACGGGCCCCAGCCGCCTGCCGCGCCAGAACGCGGTCACGAGGACGGCGATGATCGCCATGTAGACGGCCCAGCGGATGCCGGGCGGCATCAGGTCGTACATCGACTTGCCGCGCTCGCCCGGCAGCGCGACGGCGGGCGGCGTCTCCGGCGCCACCAGCCAGGTGACGGCCTTGCCCGTGCCGACCAGGTTCAGCGCCAGGGCCGCGTTGCCGTCCTCGGCCAGGCGCTGGTTGGTCATGAAGTCGCCGTCGGTGACGACCGTGATGACGCCGCTCGCGTACGGGAAGCTGACCAGCGCGTGCCCGTCGCCCGCCGGATAGCAGGCGGTCGAGCCGGACGGGCCGCGCAGCGGCGCGCCGCCCAGGAACGCGCTGCCCGCGGCGGTGGCGGCGGGCAGCCCGCACTCGGGCTCGCGGGAGCGGACCCGTTCCCCGACCGGCTCCACGCGCACGCCGGGGGCCAGCGCCTCCAGGCCGAAGACGCCGCCGATGACCAGCCGGTCGCCGGGGATCCTGGCCAGGTCGAACTCGTCGATGTAGGTGGTGTCGGTGATCAGCAGCAGCCGGTCGCCCGTGGCTGCCTTGGCGGCGGCGGCCTCGACGGAGTCGACCCGGTCGACGGTGACCCCGCGGTCGCGCAGTAACTCGGCCAGCGCCTTGGAGCCGGACAGCGAGGTGTCGTCGGGGTCGAGGTAGCGGGCCGGGGTCTGCTCGGGGCCGAGCAGGACGCCCAGGATCGACACGAGCACCACGACGGCGCCGAGCAGCACGATCATGCGGCTGGAACGCCAGGCGGAGCGGGCGGTAGGGGAGGTCGGACGGGACTGCCCCGGAGCCTGCCCGGGAGTCTGCCCAGGAATCTGGCCTGGAGCCTGCCCAGGAGTCTGGCCTGGGGCCTGCCCGGGAGTCTGCCCGGGAGCCTGCCCAGGAGTCTGGCCTGGAGCTTGCCCGGGAGTCTGGCCTGGAGGCGACTGGGGGGTCGTGGCGCTCATGCCCGGCCCTCACCCGCCGCCGTGCCGGCGCCCGTGGCGAGCGGCGCCGGCCGGGCCAGGCGCAGGCGCTCGTCGAGGCCGGTCATCGTCTCGTAAGCCTCCCGTGTCCCCGGCACCCCGCCGTACGTCACGTCGTCGAACGAGCGGGCCGCCGCCGCGAGTTCCTGCGCGAACGCCGGCAGCGACACCGCAGCCTCGGCGGCCAGCTCGTCGGCCGTCCGGCCGGGCATGCCGTCGACCAGCGCGCGTTCCTCCAGGTCGCGGGCGATGGCGCGGAGCCGCTCCTGGACGGCCTGCGTCCAGCGGCCCTCCGCGGCCAGCCGCTCGGCCGCCTGCCGATGCTCGGCCGCGCTGAGCGCCCTGGCGCCGAACAGCGCGCCGGGCGCGAGCGCGTTCCTGCGGGCCGTCTTGCGCAGCCGCCACGCGATCAGCGCGATCAGCGCGAGGAGGATCAGCGTGATCACGATGGCCGCGATGATCCCGCCCGCCGAGCCGCCGCCTCCGGCCGTGTCGACGAGGTCGCCGAGGAACTGCATGACGTACCGGTAGATCCGGTCGAACAGCGCTTCGTTCTGGTACTCCGGCTTGAGGAGCTCCTCCGCGGCCCTGCGCGCGGCCTCCTCCCTGTCGATCGGGCTCACGACCTGGCGGAGTTGGACGGGTGCCACAGTTCGTCGGCGGAGGCGTGCACCCAGCCCTGCCGCTGCTGCTCGATGGCCGCCGTCTGCAGCACGAGGTCGAACGCCTCACTGCGCATCCGCCGGTCGGCGTAGAGCAGGCCCGCGACGCCGGCCTCGAACGGGTAGGTGAACATCGCGCCGAGCGTGCCGCCGATCGCGATCAGCACGGCCGTCACGATGGTCGTGGCCGCCGAGCTGGCGCCGAACATTCCGAACAGGGTGCCGCCCAGCGTGAACGGCATCGTCAGCAGGCTCGCCACGAGGCCGACGAGGATCGAGGTGAGCAGCAGGATGCCGAACACCCGCCAGAAGTCGCCGGTCACCAGGTGCCAGGAGCGGCGCATCGCGTCGACCGGGCCGCGGCCCTCCAGGACCACGGCCGAGGAGGCGAAGGCGAAGCGCGTCCTGAAGAACAGGTAGTAGGCGACGTAGGCGATGAGGAACAGGATCGTCAGGCCCGCGATCCAGCCGAGCGCGGAGGAGTCGGAGGCGTTCATCGCGATCGCCACCAGGAGCAGCACGAAGACGATCAGCGGCACGATCATGATCGCGGCCATCATGCCCACCACGCCGAACAGCGCGGGGACCCGGCCCTTGACGAGCTGCCAGGCCTCGCCGGCGCTGATGTTGCCGCCGAAGACGGCCCGGCCGAGTATGCGGGTCAGCACGCCGGTCAGCACGGTCACGACGACGAACGAGATCGCGGAGGAGATGAGCGTGCCGGCGTACTGGCCGAGGACGCCGGAGACGGTGGTCAGCTCGCTCTCGGCGGTGGCGAAGCTCGCGGGGTCGTCGAGCGGGCTGGGCATGGCGTCGAGCAGGAACGCCTGGCCGATGGCCACGGGCACGGAGGCGAGCAGGGCGGCCACGGCCGACAGGCCGAGCACGGCCTTCGGGTTCGACCGGATCAGCTTGATCGTGCCGTCCAGGATGTCGCCGAGACCCAGCGGGCGCAGCGGGATGATGCCGGGGCGGAGCGCCGGCGGCGGCATGTAGCCGTATCCCGGCTGCTGTTGCGGATATGGTGTCTGCGGCGCGTGCCCGTAAGGCGGCTGCGGGGGCGGCTGCTGGTGCTGCGGTTGCGCGGGCGGCACGTACGGAGGCTGTCCACTGTGTTGTCCGCTGGGAGCCTGCTGTCGCGCGCCGGGGGCGGTCCACGGGGAGGCCGGCGGGGCGCTGTAGGGCGGGGGCTGTTCGGCCGACCAGCCTGATGGCGTCTCGGGCGTGGGACCGTGACCGTCTGACATATCCCAATCCTGGCACGCTGGGCGGGGCATTGGTGTCACGGAGAGGATTCGCCGCCTCATCTTGCCCGCATTCACGGAGGAATCCGGGCAAGGTTCGCGGTCAGGGATGGCCGAAAGTCGCTCTGTTACCGCAGACTGAGATTGCGGTCGCGGGGGCGGACCTAAAATTCGCCTTTTGCAGGGCTCAGGTCACACTCATGGGTCAACCAAGGGTAACCTTCAGCGATCGTGCGGGTATGTCCCACAATGCGTAGAACGAATGAGGGGCCATGAAAGGTCGCGTGCTGGTCGTCGACGACGACGCCGCTCTCGCCGAGATGCTGGGGATCGTGCTGCGGGGGGAAGGCTTCGAGCCGTCCTTTGTCTCCGATGGCGACAAGGCCCTCGACGCGTTCCGGGATACACGCCCGGACCTGGTTCTGCTCGACCTGATGCTGCCGGGGGCCGACGGCATCGACGTCGCGCGCCGGATCAGGGCTGAGTCGGGGGTTCCCATCGTCATGCTCACCGCCAAGAGCGACACGATCGACGTCGTGCTCGGGCTGGAGTCGGGCGCCGACGACTACATCGTCAAGCCGTTCAAGCCGAAGGAGCTGGTGGCCAGGGTGCGGGCGCGGCTGCGCCGCACCGACGAGCCCACCCCCGAGATCCTCCAGATCGGCGACATCACGATCGACGTGGCCGGCCACTCGGTCAAGCGCGGCGAGGAGACCATCAACCTCACGCCGCTGGAGTTCGACCTGCTGGTGGCCCTGGCCCGCAAGCCGCGCCAGGTCTTCACCCGCGAGGTCCTGCTGGAGCAGGTGTGGGGTTACCGGCACGCCGCCGACACCCGCCTGGTCAACGTGCACGTGCAGCGGCTCAGGGCCAAGATCGAGAAGGACCCCGAGCACCCCGAGATCGTCGTGACGGTCCGTGGCGTGGGCTACAAAGCCGGTCCCGCCTAACCCTCGCCTCTCCCCGCCGTGCCCCCGACGAAGAAGAGAGCCCGCAGACGGACGTTCCGCCAGATTCTCGGCGGCGTCCGCCGGCGGCTTCTGCGTGCGGCGGGCAGGATCCGCAGCGTCTGGCGGCGCTCGCTGCAGCTCCAGGTGGTCACCAGCACGCTGGTGATCTCCGTCATCGTGGTGGTCGTGCTCGGCACGTTCCTGTTCCAGCAGATCAACAAGTCGGTCGTGGACAGCAGCCAGCGCTCCGCCGCCAGCGAGGCGTCCGCCGACCGCCTGCAGATACTCGACGCGCTGACCCCCGAGACCGACGACCCCGCCAAGCAGGCCGACGGCGGCGAGCAGGGCGGGGGCAACCTGCTCGACGAGGTCATGAACACCGTCACCGGCTCCGGCGAGAACGGCTCGGAGAAGCGCTACGAGGTGCTGGTGCTCAACCTGACGACCCCCGGCCAGTCGCGGGCGTCGGGCAGCGTGGTGCCCGCCGACGTGCCTCTCACGCTCCGGATGACGCTGCAGCGCAACATCCGCGAGTACAAGTGGGACAAGGTCACCGGCTTCACGCAGGTGATCACCTTCCGGGGCCAGAGCCAGCCCAGGCTGACGTACGTGGTCGGCGGCATCGTGCACCTGCCCACCAACGGCCGCACCTACGAGGTCTACCACTTCTTCCCGTTCGACGAGGAAGAGGAGCTGCTGTCCAACGTCCGGCTGGCCATCGTCGTCGTCGGGCTCGGGCTCGTCCTGCTGCTGGCCGCCATCGCCTACCTCGTCGCCCGCCAGGTCGTCACACCCGTCCGGCTCGCGCGCCAGGCCGCCGAGCGGCTGGCCTCCGGCAGGCTGGACGAACGGCTCAAGGTGCGCGGCGAGGACGACCTGGCCCGCCTGGCGAACTCGTTCAACGAGATGGCCGCCAACCTGGCGCTCAAGATCCACCAGCTCGAGGAGCTGTCCCAGGTGCAGCGGCAGTTCGTCTCCGACGTCTCGCACGAGCTGCGCACGCCGCTGACGACCGTCCGCATGGCCGCCGACCTGCTCTACGACGCCCGCGAGGACTTCGAGCCGATGGCCGCCCGCTCGGCCGAGCTGATGCAGGCCCAGCTCGAACGGTTCGAGTCGATGCTCGCCGACCTGCTGGAGATCAGCCGCTACGACGCCGGAGCCGCCACGCTCGACCTCGAACCCGTGGACATCCGCGACGTCGTCCTGCGCGCCATCGGCGACTCCGAGGCGCTGGCCGAGCGGCACGGCACCCGCTTCGAGCTGAGGCTGCCCAACGAGCCCTGCGTGGCCGAGATCGACAACAGGCGAGTCGAGCGCATCCTGCGCAACCTGCTGTTCAACGCCATCGAGCACGGGGAGGGCCGCGACATCGTCGTCACCGTGGGCGCCGACCGCGACGCCGTGGCCGTCGCCGTGCGCGACCACGGGATCGGGCTCAAGGCAGGCGAGGACACCATGGTCTTCGACCGCTTCTGGCGGGCCGACCCGTCCCGCGCCAGGACCATCGGCGGCACCGGGCTCGGCCTGGCCATCTCCCGCGAGGACGCCGCCCTGCACGGCGGCTGGCTCCAGGCGTGGGGTCAGCCCGGCGAGGGCTCCCAGTTCAGGCTCACGCTGCCCAGAAGCGCGGGCGTCGACCTCAAGGGCTCGCCGCTGTCGCTGGTGCCGCCCGAGATCGAGATGCGCCGCACCTGGCGGACGGCGATGACGCCCGTCCTGCTGCCCGCCTCCGGGGACGGAGCCGAGCATGACGAGGAGTAGGCGCGCCGCCGCCGCGCTGGCGATCGTGGCCGCGGCGGCGTTCGGCGGCTCGGGCTGCACCGTGATCCCCGTGACCGGCCCGTACACCGTCGGCAACGACCAGGGCGCAGGCGACCCGCTCAACAAGCCGTTCCAGCGCATGATCGCCATCCCGCCGCAGCCCGGATGGGGCGTCGAGGACACGATCAGGGGCCTGCAGGCCGCCATGGCCGCCTACGCCGACGACCCGTCGATCCTGCCCAAGTACCTGACGGCCGAGGCGCGGGCCAAGTGGTCGGCGGCCGGGCCCGTGACGGTGATCCAGGACGCGTACGAGGTGGGGGTGCCGCCGCCGCGCGAGTCCGAGACCGCGATGAAGGTCGGGCTCAAGGGGAACTGGGTGGCCCTCATCAACGAGGACGACTCCTACAAGCCGACGGCCGGGCCGTGGGAGCGGACGTTCGAGCTGGTCAAGATGCCTGAGGGGTACCGCGTCAGCAACCTGCCCGCCGGGCTCGTGCTCACCGAGTCGGACGTGGCGCGCGCGTACCGGCCGACCAACCTCTACTACGTCAACCGCAGCACCCAGGACCGGCTCGTCGTCGACCGGGTGCGCCTGCGGCTCAACACGACGGAGACGTTCGCGCAGACCGTGCTCGAACGCCTGCTCAAGCCGCCGACAGAGGGCCTGCGCGGCGCCGTCACCTCCAGCCTCCCCGCCGACACCAAGATCGAGTCGATCAGGGCAGGCGAGGACCGCGTGATCATCAACCTCTCCGGGCCGCTCGACACGCTCGACCTGAGCGCCGAGGAGACCCTCAGGGGCCAGATCAGGAACAGCCTCAACAAGAACGAGATCGCCAAGGGCCGCATCATCGAGATCCTCGTGGACGGCGAGGCCTACACCGTCGACCGGCCCGACTCCGACGACCAGTGGCTGGACGACGAGGTCGGCGACAGCGCGTACTACGTCGACAAGGGCGCCGTCCACTACCTGACCAAGGACGGCGCGGGAGGCGCCGTGGCGGGCGCGGCGGGCGAGCAGCGCGAGGGCTACAGCCACTTCGCCGTCTCCGCCGGCCCCAACCCGCTCATCGCCGCCCGCACCTCGACCGGAATCTCCGTCGCCGGGCTCGCGCCCGAGGCGGCCTGGCAGGAGGTCGTCCAGGGCACCGAACTGACGCCGCCCACCTGGAACAGGGACGGGTCCCTGTGGACCTACGACGGCAAGAACGGCGTGCTGCTCAAGTACGACCCGGCCAGGACGCGCGTGGAGCCCGTCGAGGTGCCGGGCGAGCTGGACAAGCTCGACGTCAACCAGTTCAGGATCGCCAGGGACGGGGTGCGGGTGGCGGTGACCACCGGCGAGAACACCGTCCAGATCGGCGCGCTGACCGGCGAGGCCGGGACGAAGCTGGCCAACCTGCAGAGCCTGATGACGACCGAGACCGGCAACGAGATCCGCGACATCGCCTGGCTGGACGACGAGCGCCTGCTCGTGCTGGTGCAGGGGACGGCCGGGCAGACGCTCAACGAGATCAATGTGGGGGACGGGGAGACCACGGGGGTGCCGTTGAAGGATCGGCTGGAGTCGGTGGCGGCGTTCCAGGATCAGGTGCTGGCCGACGTCACGACCGGGAACGGGACCAAGCTGATGGTGTTGAGCCAGGATCGGCAGACCTGGGACGTCAAGGTCGAGACCGACGCGGGGACGCCGGTGTTCCCGCTGGGCTGACCCTGCTGATCGGCCCCGTGCCTGCGCCCTTGTGCCGGGCGGTCCCTCGCTTTTCGTCACCGCCCGGAAACTGTCGGTGGCGACCGGCATGCTGAGGCCCGTGCTGAACGTCGTGCTGGACCTCGTCCTTCCCCCGGCCTGCGCGGGCTGCGGCGCCAAGGGGGCGTCGTGCTGCCCCCGCTGCTTCGGGTCCCTCACCCGTGCCCCCGCCAGGCGCGGCCCCGTCCCGAGCCCGCCCGGTCTGCCCGACTGCTGGTCGGCGGCGCCGTACGAGGGCGCCGTGCGCCGGATGATCGTCGCGTACAAGGAGCGGGGAGCCGTGGCACTGGCCGGGGTGCTGGCCGACGCGCTGACCCGCACGGTCCTGATGGCCCTGGGCGACTGGGCGGGCGGCCGGTTCGCCGTCGTCCCGGTCCCCAGTGCCCGCAGCAGCGTCCGGGGCAGAGGCCACGACCCGGTGGGAAGACTGGCGGTGCTGGTGGCCGCCAGGCTGCGGGCGCTCGGGGCGGGGGCCGAGGCGTGGGCCGGGCTGGGCCAGAGCAGGCGGGTGGCCGACCAGGCGGGCCTGAGTCGCTCTCTGAGAGCCGCCAACCTCGCAGGGTCACTCCAGGTCCTGCCCGCCGCCAACGGCCCTCCAGCGCCCGTTGCGTTGCTCCTGGACGACATCGTGACGACCGGCGCCACCCTCACCGAGGCCGCCCGGGCCCTGCGAGCTGCGGGTATCGCGGTGCCGCTGTCGGTGACGGCGGGCGCGACACGCCGAAGATCTTGAAATCGTCATGGTCACGTTGGGTAAAGAAAGATCCAAATCGGGATCCTAGCCAGGAGGTCACATGTCACTTCCCCTAGACGGGTACCCGCACTGCTCAGTGAGCGGGAGCCCCGCACGCATAAGGGTTGCCGATCGGTTAAATGGGGCACCGGAATGCGCTTACCCCCCAGGTGGACATCACGTACCGTGATCCTCCTGGAGAGGCCCCGGCTGACATTCGTGCTGGATGCGGATAGCGTTCCTACATGGCACCCGTTCGGGTCCGTGGTTGCGCAGGGTCGGGGTCCCCGGCTCTGCTAGCCGATGCCAGCCGCAGGCAAAACGGTCCACGTAAGGCGACTCTTTGTCGACCGATCACGGTGCGGCTTAGGGGTAAGTCCTGCCTTCCCGGGGGTCCAGATGTCCCCCGTCAGAAGAGAAGGGCAGTAGTGGCAACAGAGCTGCGAAATCCTCAGCAGGCGGATGTGGGGTCGAAGACCAGGTCGGCCGGGCGGGTGCCTTCCGAGTTCCCGGTGGCGCAATGTCGGAAGAGGGTAACCGTGACAGGAAGGCAGCCAATCGACCCCGTCCGACGCGCACGTCGTCGTCGGGCGCTCTTGCTCAGTCGTTAGACCGAAGGGGGGCTGTTGCATGGACATCATCGTCAAGGGCCGGCACACAGGAGTAAGTGATCGGTTCCGAGACCACGTGACGACCAAGCTGGCCAGGATCGAACGTCTGGACAACAAACTCATCCGAGTTGATGTGGAGGTGTCGAAAGAGCGTAATCCGCGCCTCGCCGGACAGCGCGAGCGTGTCGAGCTCACCATTCACTCCCGAGGGCCGGCCATCCGCGCCGAGGCCTCGGCCGACGACCGATTCGCAGCCCTCGATCTAGCCCTCGACAAACTGGAAGGCCGCCTCAGAAGGCTGGCCGACCGACGCAAGGTGCACCACGGCAACCACTGCCCACCCTCGGTGGCCGAGATCACCGCGACGCTCCCTGACGCTGCCGATCTGGCGCCACTCAAGCAGCCCGACGTCCCCAAGCAGGCCGAACCCGACGAGGACGAGCTGCAGCAGAAGAGCGACCAGCTCTACGACGACATCGTCCCGATCGAGATGGACGGCGACGGCCCGCTCATCGTCCGGGAGAAGTACCACCGAGCCGAACCCATGACCATCGACCAGGCCCTGCTGGAGATGGAGCTGGTAGGACACGACTTCTACCTGTTCCGTGACAAGGAGAGCGGCCAGCCGTGCGTCGTCTACAACAGACGCGGCTACAACTACGGCGTGTTGCGGCTCGTAGAGCCCTGATCGCGCGCTAAAAGATCTTCTCGACCACCCGAGAACCGCGGGTACATGCCATCATGGCGGTTCAGACGGCTCTGGCCCCCCGACGAGGAGGAGACGTGAGCGAGCTCAGTCAGGTAGGGATGAGCGAGCGAAGCGAGGCAACGGCAGGCGCGAGGCTGCCCGTCACGAGGCTGCCCGTCACGATGCTGGTCGTCACGAGGCTGGTCGTCACGGAGCACCCCAAGGAGGCTTCGTGACCGAGTCCGGCGAGGCCCGCGCTCAGGCGAGCGAGCCGATCCGCGTGCTGATCGTCGACGATCACGAGCTGATCCGGCGGAGCCTGGCGCTGGCGCTGGCTGCCGAGCCTGACATCGAGGTGGTCGGTGAGGCGAGCGACGGGCAGGAGGCGGTCGAACTGGCCGATCGCCTCATGCCTGACGTCGCCCTCATGGACGTACGCATGCCCCGGCAAGACGGGATCGAGGCGACCAAGGGCATCAAGGCCTCCGTCCCGAGCACCCGCATCATCATGCTGACGGTGAGCGACGAGGAAGAGGATCTCTTCGAGGCCATCAAGGCGGGAGCCACCGGCTACCTGCTCAAGGACGTCCAGATCAACGACGTCCCGGCCGCGGTGCGCGGCGTGCACGAAGGCCAGTCGTTAATCAACCCGGCGATGGCGGCCAAGCTCATCAGCGAGTTCGCCAACATGAGCCGCAAGGAAGCCGAGCGCCCGCCCCAGCTTCCGGTCCCGCGGCTGACCGACCGCGAGATGGAGGTGCTGCGGCTGGTCGCCAAGGGCATGAACAACCGGGAGATCGCCAAGCAGCTCTTCATCTCCGAGAACACCGTGAAGAACCACGTGCGGAACATCCTCGACAAGCTGCAACTGCACTCGCGGATGGAGGCTGTGGTTTACGCGGTGCGGGAGCGCATGCTCGAGATCACCTGATCTGCGCGCTCCGTGGCGGGGCTGGATGCTCTCGTTGCGGGGCGCTGGTGGGCGGTGCGCATCCCCGCGAGGCCATCCCCCAGCTCAGCCCCCGATCGCCGAGGCCCGGTGCGCGGGGGTCGCGTTCAGGAGGGGAAGCAGCTCAGGCGGGTCAGCACGCTCAACGCGCACGGCGTCGCAACCCACCCACTCGGCCGCCGACCACAGAGCCTCGCTCAGCGCGTCCCCCCACTTGGCGGGCGACAGGCCGGGCTCCAGGCTGAGCTGCCTGGCCACCAGAGTGGACCCCTCGCGCGCCGGATCCACCCGCCCGATCAGCCGCCCCCCGGCCAGCACCGGCATCGTGAAGTAGCCGTGCACCCGCTTGTGCTTGGGTACGTAGAGCTCCAGCGTGTAGGTGAAGCCGAACACCCGCCTCGTGCGCTCCCGGTGCCAGATGAGCGAGTCGAACGGCGACACCAGCGTGGTGCGGTGCCGGCCGCGCGGCTCGGACGCCAGCCCCTCGGGTGACGCCCAGGCGTTGGCCAGGCCCTTCTTGCCCGGCCAGCCGGCGACGGCCACGGGCACCAGACCGGCCGCGCCGCTGAGCAGGACCTCGTCGAGGATCGCCGCGTAACGGCCCTTGAGGCGCAGGAAGTCGAGCAGGTCGGTGCGGTTGGCCACGCCCAGGGCGCGCCCGGCCACGCCGGCCAGCCGTACGATGCACTCCTCGTCGGACAGGTCCTCGGCCAGGAGGTCGGCGGGGACCACGCGCTCGGCCAGGTCGTAGACGCGGCGCCAGCCGACGCGGCGGCTGCACACCAGCTCGCCGATGTCGAGCAGCCACTCCAGGCCGATCTTGGAGTCGGACCAGTCCCACCAGGGGCCGCCGTTCTTGGCGCCGCCCACGTCGGAGGTCGTCAACGGGCCCGACTCGCGGACCTGGTCGAGCAGCTTCTCCACGTTGTCGGGCACCTCGTGCCACCGGTAGCGGCGCTCGCGGTAGGCCCTTCTGCGGAAGGAGTAGAGCGGCCAGTGCTCGATGGGCAGGATGCAGGCGGCGTGGCACCAGTACTCGAAGCTCTGGGCGGGGTCGTGCCAGTAGGCGCGCTCGACCTTGGGGCGGCCCACCGCGCCGAGGCGGGCGTAGGCGACCAGCTCGTGGGAGCGGGCCAGGACCGAGATCGTGTCGAGCTGGATCGCGCCGAGCTTGCGCAGCATGGCGTGCACGCCGCCCTTGCGGGCGTCTGCGCCGATGAAACCCTGCGAGCGCAGGATGATCCGGCGGGCTTCGTCGGGGGTCAGGTCGGTCACGCCGGTCATGCCCGCGGCTCCGTATGGCGATGCATGCGAGCAATCTAGCGAGGGGGACCGACAGAATCGGCCGGGCGTGCGTCTCGATCGTGTGTGCGTGCGTGGTGATGGCGTGTGCGGCGCAGGGCGGGGCTGGGCTTCATGCGCGGTGCCGGACGTGCGTAACGCCGGGCCATGCGTCATATCGGACGTGCAGAGCGCCAGGCCATGCGGAGCGCCCGGCCATGCGTCGTGCCAGGCCATGCGTCGCGCCGGACGTGCGCCGCGCCGGGCTATGCGTCGCGCCGAAGCGCGCGTGTGTCATGCCGGACGGGTTGGGCAGGCGTCGCGCAAGCCAGGGGAGGGCCGCGCAAGTCAGGGGAGGGCCGCGCAAGCCCGGTAAGGGGGCGTCGTTCGTGCCCGGCAGGCGAACGGCGGGTCGCCCGTGGCCGGGCGCCCGCCGTCGGAAGCGTGTGGTCTGAGCGTGCGGTCTAGCGGTGATCCTCAGCGCGCATGCCCACCCGCGGAGCGTCGATGACGACGTCGGTGAAGATGTCGAAGACGAGGGCGAGGATGCCGCCGACGACGAACAACCCGGCGCCGATCCAGACGAGCGTCCAGTTCGAGGCCGTCAGGCCGAAGCCGGCCAGGACGGTTCCCACCAGCATGACGGTCACCGCGAGCCACGAAGACGCGCGCCCTCCGTGGCTGCCGAGATTCTCCGTATGCTCCGACTTCTTCCCCTCAACCATGACAAATCCTTCCTTTGCCGGTTATCGCGCTATTGGTGCGAGCCGGCTCTCCACCGGCATACCCTCTGCCTTGCGCCCATTCTCCCAGACGGGTTCTGCGCCCTCGTCGTCACGGTGGCTGTGTCTGGTTGTGGAACCGCCTACGATGGGCTACGGGGAAGTTTGTCTCGGCCTCTCCTCCTGGCGGCGCCGCCGGGGTAGACCTGCGAGGAGCTTTACATAAAGTGGCAGCCATTCTCGACAAGATCCTACGTGCCGGCGAAGGCAAGATCCTGCGCAAGCTCAAGCGGATCGCAGACCAGGTCAACTCCATCGAGGACGACTTCACGAGCCTGTCCGACGCGGAGTTGCGTGCGCTGACGGACGAGTTCAAGCAGCGCCATGCCGACGGCGAAAGCCTCGACGATCTGCTTCCCGAGGCGTTCGCGACCGTGCGCGAGGCGGCCCGCCGCGTGCTCGGCCAGCGGCCCTACGACGTGCAGATCATGGGCGGTGCCAACCTTCACCTGGGCAACATCTCCGAGATGAAGACCGGTGAGGGCAAGACGCTGACCTGTACGTTGCCGTCCTATCTCAACGCCATCGCCGGCAAGGGCGTGCACGTCATCACGGTCAACGACTACCTGGCCAAGCGTGACGCCGAGACCATGGGGCGCATCCACCGGTTCCTCGGTATGGAGGTCGGCTGCATCGTCTCCGGCCAGCAGCCCGACGAGCGCCGCAAGCAGTACGAGGCCGACATCACGTACGGCACGAACAACGAGTTCGGCTTCGACTACCTGCGCGACAACATGGCCTGGTCGCTCGACGAGTGCGTGCAGCGGGGCCACTTCTTCGCGATCGTCGACGAGGTCGACTCGATCCTGATCGACGAGGCCCGTACGCCGCTGATCATCTCCGGCCCCGGCGAGCAGTCGGGCAAGTGGTACCAGGAGTTCGCCAAGATCGTGCCCCGGCTGCGCAGGGGCGTCGAGGCGAAGAACCCGGGCGAGGAGAGCACCGGCGACTACATCGTCGACGAGAAGAAGCGCACGGTCGGCATCCTGGAGGCCGGCGTCGAGAAGGTGGAAGACTGGCTCGGCATCGACAACCTCTACAAGCCGGAGCACACCCACCTCGTCGGCTTCCTGAACAACGCGCTCAAGGCCAAGGAGCTGTTCAAGAAGGACAAGGACTACATCGTCGCCGACGGCGAGGTCCTGATCGTCGACGAGTTCACCGGCCGCATCCTGCACGGCCGCCGCTACAACGAGGGCATGCACCAGGCCATCGAGGCCAAGGAGAGCGTGAAGATCAAGGACGAGAACCAGACTCTCGCCACGGTCACCCTCCAGAACTACTTCCGCCTCTACGGCAAGCTGGCCGGCATGACCGGTACGGCGGCCACGGAGGCCAACGAGTTCCACCAGACGTACAAGCTGGGCGTCGTCCCGATCCCCACCAACCGCCCGATGATCCGCAAGGACCAGCCGGACGTGGTCTACAAGACCGAGGACGCCAAGTTCGACGCGGTGGTGCTGGACATCAAGGAGCGCTACGAGGCCGGGCAGCCGGTGCTCGTCGGCACCACGTCGGTGGAGAAGTCCGAGCGGCTGTCGAAGGCGCTCAAGCGGCGCGGCGTCCCGCACGAGGTGCTCAACGCGAAGAACCACGCGCGCGAGGCGTCGATCATCGCCGAGGCGGGCCGCAAGGGCGCCGTCACCGTCGCCACCAACATGGCCGGTCGAGGCACCGACATCATGCTCGGCGGCAACTCCGAGTTCCGCGCCGACCTGGAGCTGCGCCAGCGCGGGCTCGACCCGGTCGAGACGCCGGAGGAGTACGAGAAGGCCTACCCCGAGGCGCTGGAGAAGGCCAGGGCGGCGGTCAAGGCCGAGCACGACGAGGTCACCGAGCTGGGCGGCCTGTACGTCCTGGGCACCGAGCGGCACGAGTCGCGCCGCATCGACAACCAGCTCCGCGGCCGTTCCGGCCGTCAGGGCGACCCCGGCGAGTCGCGCTTCTACCTGTCGCTCGGCGACGACCTGATGCGCCTGTTCAACTCGGCCAGGGTCGAGATGATCATGACCAGGCTGCAGATCCCCGACGACCAGCCGATCGAGTCCGGCATCGTCTCCAAGGCGATCGCCTCCGCCCAGCACCAGGTCGAGCAGCAGAACTTCGAGATCCGCAAGGAAGTTCTGAAGTACGACGAGGTCATGGACCGCCAGCGCAAGGTCATCTACGCCGAGCGCCACCGCGTGCTGGAGGGCGCCGACCTGCACGAGCAGGTGCGCGGCTTCATCGGCGAGGTCATCGACGACTACGTCGCCGGCGCCACCGCCGAGGGCTTCGCCGAGGAGTGGGACCTCGACAAGCTGTGGAAGGCGTTCGGGGAGCTCTACCCCGTCTCCGTCCGGATCGACGACGTCGTCGAGGAGGCCGGCAGCCGCGAGGAGCTGTCCGCCGAGCTCATCGGCGAGAAGATCAAGGCCGACGCGCTGGCCGCCTACGACCGGCGCGAGGAGGAGTTCGGCCCGGAGACCATGCGCGACCTGGAGCGCCGCGTGATCCTCTCCGTGCTCGACCGCAAGTGGCGCGAGCACCTCTACGAGATGGACTACCTGCGCGAGGGCATCGGCATGCGGGCCTACGCGCAGAAGGACCCGAAGATCGAGTACGCCCGCGAGGGCTTCGAGATGTTCACCGCGATGCTGGAAGGCATCAAGGAGGACTCGGTCGGCTTCCTGTTCAACCTCGAGGTCGAGGTCCAGGAGAACCCGATCGTCGAGGAGGAGGACGCGGTTCTCGCGGAGACCCGCTCGATCATCGCGCGCGGGCTGCGCGGTCCTGAGCGGCCGGCTGAGCTGGAGTACTCCGCTCCTGGTGAGCAGGGCGAGGTCGAGCACGTGCGGGTTCGTACGACGCAGGCCGAGCGGGCGGCGTACGGCAACGTGGAGCGTAACGCGCCGTGCCCGTGTGGGTCCGGCAAGAAGTACAAGCGTTGCCACGGCGACCCGAAGAACGCCGCCTGACGACGCGTCCCAGGCGATTCTGACCCCCACTTCCGGGATTCGGAGGTGGGGGTCCCGCCTTTTTCGGGACGAGGATGGCTGGCCATCGGGAGGGGGCCGGTCCGCCGTTCTGGGAGGGCGGGGTGAGGTCGTGCTGGGCCGCTCGAAAGGGATGAGGCCGTGGCGGAGGGGTGCCGGGCCATTCGGAAGGCGGTGGGGCCGTGGCGGAGGGGTGCCCGGCCGGTCTAGGAGGGCGTCGAGGGGCGAGGCCGTGCGGTCGTTAGGCTGTTTCGAATTCGGTGCATAGCCACTGGCTGCCGTGCCGTTCCAGGCGCAGGGCCAGGACGTGGTTGCGGTCGCCGCAGTGGACGAGCGCGCACATCTCGATGGCGCCGTCCGTGGGCTGCTTCATGTGCACGCTGCCCGTGAACGGCGGGCGGCTGGCGTGGATCATCCGGCCCGCCCGTACCAGGTCCTGGTAGGCGCGCTCGGTGAGGCGGTCGGCCAGGATCTGGGGCGGGCGGCGGCCGGCCAGCACCTCCGCCAGGGCCTGGGTGAGGTGGCGCAGCTTGCGCTCGTCGGGTTGAGCGCCTGGCGGCCCCCAGGTCAAGGCGTTGAGTGCGAGGGCGCCATCGATCTCCGGGAACATGGGCTTCTCCGATTCTCTACCTGGAAGAAAGAGTCAATAGAAGGAGTTTTCGGTCCGGCTCAGGAATACAAAAGGCACCAGCTTGTAAGGCTGAGGCCGGAGTTCGTCCATCTTTGCGGGGAAAGTTTTCGCAAGTTGGCGGGGGTGCCGGGCCTTTCGGGCGCGGGAGCGGCGGGGTTTAGTGCGGTTCGGACGGCTCGCGCCCGGGGGTGGGCAGCTTGAGCCACCGAATCAGCGCCGTGAACAGGGCGTAGTAGAGCAGCAGGTACGCCAGGCCGAACCAGAGGACCAGGCCGAGGCCGTGCGTGTTGGACTTGCTGGCGTTCAGCAGCAGGTCGATGGCGCCGCCCGAGAACGTGAAGCCCAGCCGGGCGCCGAACTCGGCCATCACGGCCATCGACACGCCGGTCAGAAGGGCGTGGGCGGCGAACAGCGCAGGGGCGACGAAGATGAACGCGAACTCCAGCGGCTCCGTGATGCCCGTGATGAAGGCCGTCAGCCCGGCCGACAGCATGATGCCGCCGACCGCCTTCCTGCGCTCCGGCGGGGCGGCGCGCCACATCGCCAGCGCGGCCCCCAGCAGGCCGAACATCATGACGGGGAAGAAGCCCGTCATGAAGATGCCCGCGCCCTGCTCCCCGGCGAAGTAGCAGTTCAGGTCGCCTGTCGCGTCCCGGGTGGCGCCGTTCACGCCCGCGTGGCACTGCGGGACCGTGAACCAGACGATGGTGTTGAGGAAGTGGTGCAGGCCGATGGGGATGAGCAGGCGGTTGGCCACGCCGTAGATACCGGTCCCGGCCGTGCCGTGGGCGGAGAGCCAGTCGCCCGCCTCCTCCAGCCAGTCGCCGATCGGACGCCACAGCAGGCCGAACAGCACACCCAGCAGCAGGGCGGCGACGGCCGTGATGATCGGGACGGAGCGGCGTCCGCCGAAGAAGGCCAGCCACGAGGGCAGCTTGACGCGGTGGAAGCGTTGCCACAGCAGGGCGGCCGTGAGGCCGATGAGGATGCCGCCCAGGACACCGGTGGGGTTCGGGGCGCCCAGGTCGAGCGCGGGGCTGCCGTCGTGGAGGATCACCGTGACCTTGGCGTGGACGGCGCCGCTGCCCGCGTCGAAGAAGAGAGTCTTTGTCACGTGATCGAAGACGAGGTAGCCGACCAGGGCGGCGAGCGCGGTGGAGCCGTCCGACTTGCGGGCGAAGCCGATCGCGACGCCTACGGCGAACAGCAGCGGCAGGTTGCCGAACAGGGCGCCGCCTGCCGCCGCCATGACTCTGGCCAGCGGGAGGAGCCAGGGGAGCGTGCCGCCTAGGCCGGACGCGCCCAGCAGGTCGTCCTGGCCGAAGCGGTAGAGGAGGCCGGCGGCGGGGAGGACGGCGATGGGCATCATGAGGGAGCGGCCGATGCGTTGCAGCACGGCGAAGGCCGGCTGGGCCCAGGACGAGTGACGCGGTGGCGGGGCCGGTCGCTGCATGGCCGTGGTCACCCCCGCGGAAGTGCCGGACGTGGGGGTTCAGGGGATCACTACCCCGCAGTGGATCTCCGGGAAACGCCCGGACGCGCGGCCCGCTCGGGCGGGTGGGGGCGTGGCCCGTTCGGTGGTGCTAGGTTTCGCCTGAGTCGAGGTCGGGCTCGGGTTCTCGGCCCGGTGTCATGATGTTGAGCCTGCGGATCAGGAACGTGAACACGACGTAGTAGACCGCGCCGTAGACCACGCCCAGGACGAGGATCCCGGGCAGGTTCTCGGTGTTGGACTTGCTGGCGTTCAGGAGCAGGTCGAGCAGGCCGGCGGAGAAGCCGAAGCCGAGTTGCCCGCCGATCAGCGTGGTCAGCGCCATCGCCAGGCCCGTCAGGATGGCGTGGACGACCAGCAGCAGCGGCGCCACGAAGATGAAGGCGAACTCGATCGGCTCGGTGATGCCGGTGACGAAGGAGGCCAGCGCCGCCGACAGCATGATGCCGCCCACGGTGGCGCGCCGGTGGGCGGGGGCCGCGCGCCACATGGCGAGGGCGGCGGCGGGCAGCGCGAACATCATGACGGGGAAGAAGCCGGCCATGAACTGGCCGGAGTGCGGGGCGCCGCCGAAGTAGCAGTTCCAGTCGCCGCCGAGCACCTTGCCGCCGACGTCGCACTGCGGCACCACGTACCAGACCACGGAGTTGACGAAGTGGTGCAGGCCGAGGGGGATGAGCAGGCGGTTGATCAGGCCGTAGATGCCGGTGCCGATGGGGCCGATGGCGGCCAGGGCCTCGCCGGCGTGGCGGATCCATTCGCCGATCACCGGCCAGAGCCAGCCGAAGGCCACGCCCAGGAGCAGGGCCACGATGGAGGTGATGATGGGCACGAAGCGCCGGCCGCCGAAGAAGGCCAGCCACGAGGGCAGCTTGATGCGGTGGAAGCGCTGCCACAGCAGGGCGGTGACCAGGCCGATGACGATGCCGCCGAGCACCTTGGTGGGGTTCTGGACGCCGTTGTCGACGATCTCCCTGATGCCCTGGGCGTCGGCCACCCTGACGGCGACGGTGTCCCTGATGTCGGAGCCGAAGAACATGACCTTGGTCACCCGGTCGAAGACGAGGTAGCCGACCACGGCGGCGAGCGCGGTGGAGCCGTCCGACTTGCGGGCGAAGCCGATCGCGACGCCCACGGCGAACAGCAGCGGCAGGTTGTCGAACAGTGCCGCGCCGGCGGCGGCCAGTACGGCGGCGACCTCGTTCATCCAGGCCATGCCCGCGACGTCGGCCAGGCCGCCCGGCTCGGCGCCGTTGGAGCCGAGCATGTCGGGCTGGCCGAAGCGTTGCAGCAGGGCGGCCGCGGGCAGCGCGGCGATGGGCAGCATGAGGGAGCGGCCCAGCCGCTGGAGCACGGTCATCACGCGAGCGAACGGCGAAGGCCGGGCGGTGGCAGAGGGGGTTTCGTTCACGTGCTCATTCACCGGGCGTTCCTCCAAGGCGTGGAAGTGCCAGGAGTCATGTGAGGCGCCGGACGGGACGGCTCGGCGGCCGAAGTCTGGCGGAGATCGGGGCGAGGCTCAAGGGCCCCGCTTGGGCGAAGGTCTGGGCGGGGCTCAAGGGCCGCGCTGGGTGGGGTGGAGGTCAGGGGCGGGGCTCAGGGGCGGGGGTCAGGGGCGGGGCTCAGAAGCCGCGCTTGGCGAAGGGCAGAGGAGGAGGGAAGGGCAGAGGAGGGGGAGAAGGGGAGGGCGGGGGGCGGGGGAGGGGTGGGGTCAGCCACGGCGGCCGGGCATTTCGAGGATGGTGCGTAGCTGGTAGCGGTCGGCGCGGTAGGTGGAGACGCCCAGTTCGGCGCAGACCCCGCCGGAGAACGACCGCCGTTGCAGCAGCAGCACGGCTCCGCCGCGCGCCAGTTTCAGCAGGTCGGCGTCGCTGGGGTCGGCGATGCCGCCGTCGATGGTGAGCTCTCCGGCGTCCATGACGAGCCCGTAGCGCCGCTCCAGCAGCTCATACAGTGATTTGTCGGACAAGTCGTGGTCGGCCAGGTCGGGGGCGAGCTTGACCGGGATGTGGGCCCGTTCGATGGACAGCGGCTCACCGTCGGCCGTGCGCAGGCGCTCGATGAAGTGCACCTCCTCGCCCGGCTGGATCCCCAGCTCCTTGGCCAGGTGCGCGCTCGCCCGCACGACGCGGCGGTCGAGGTCGCGCGAGCCGGGGATCATGCCCCGCGCCCGCATGTCGTCGGTGAACGACGTGAGCTGCAGCGCCAGTTCGATCTTCGGCCGGGCCACGAACGTGCCCTTGCCGGGCACGCGGTGCAGGCGTCCCTCGGACACGAGGTGGTCGACGGCCTGCCGTACGGTCATCCTGGACAGGCCGAAGCGCTGGCAGAGCTCGCGCTCGGACGGGATGGCCGCTCCGATGCCGAACTCGTCGCTGTCGATGAGGTCCAGCAGGATCTCGCGAAGCTGGAAGTACTTGGGCACCGGGCTGTCCGGATCGATGTGCGCCACGGATCCTCCCCTCGTCTCTACCTGGGCAATGGGCTATGGTTCGTACTGGTCTAGTCCGGACTAGACCACATGTCGCGAAAGCCGGTCAAGTCTGAACCCGAGGGATGAGCCGAAGATGACCACCAAGATGCGCAGCGAGATCGCCGAGCAGCCGACCGCGCTGCGGGCCACGCTGGACGCACTGCTCCCCAAGATCGACGAGATCAGGGCCATGGGCGAGCAGACTCGCCAGTTGCTGTTCATCGCGCGCGGCACCTCCGACAACGCAGCAGTGTACGGCCGCTACCTGGTCGAATCGCACGCCGGACGCCTGTCCGCGCTGGCGGCCCCCTCGATCGCGACCACGTACAAGCGCAAGCTGGACCTGGACGGGGTGCTGGCCGTGGCCATCTCGCAGTCCGGCAGGACCGAGGAGATCGTCGAGACGCTGGCCTGGGCCAAGGACTGCGGCGCGCGGACCGTCGGCGTCACCAACGGCGGCGAGCGGAGCCCGCTGGCGCAGGCGGCCGACGTGGCCCTGTGCACGGTGGCGGGCGAGGAGAAGGCCGTTCCCGCGACGAAGACGTACACGACGCAGCTCGCGGCGCTGGCCGTGCTGGCGATCGGCCTGGGCGCCGACGTGGACGTGGACGAGCTGCGCCGGGTGCCCGAGGCCGTGGAGAAGCTGATCGCGGAGCCGGGTGACATCGAGGCCGTGGTCGAGGGGCTGGCCGACAAGCCGGGAGTGGTGGTGTCCGGGCGCGGGCTGGCGTTCTCGACGGCGCTGGAGACCGCGCTGAAGCTCAAGGAGGCCTGCTACCTGCACGCCATGGGCCTGTCGTACGCCGACCTGCTGCACGGCCCGATCGCCGTGGTGGACGCCGACACGCCGGCGCTGCTGGTGGCCGCCGAGCACAGCCCGACGTTGCAGGGCACGGTCGCGCTGGCCGAGCGGGTGGTGGCGGCGGGCGCGGCGGCGTACACGATCGGTGGCGGCGGCGCGCTCGCGCAGGCGGGCACGGCCGCGCTGAACGGCCCCGACCTGCCCGAGTGGCTGGCCCCGATGGGCCTGATCATCCCCGGGCAGCTTCTCACCGAGGCGCTGGCCCGCCGGCTCGGTATCGACCCCGACGCGCCGCGGGGCCTGAACAAGGTCACCCAGACCGACTGATCTAGCCTGGTCAGAGTGCTAATCCTAGGGAGGTCCGGATGGCGGCGGACGTGAACGCGATCATCGCCGCGCTGGGCGGCGCCGACAACATCATCGACATCGAGCCCTGCATCACCCGCCTGCGTACGGAGGTGCGCGACGCCTCGAAGGTCGACCAGCCGGCGCTCAAGGCGGCGGGCGCCCACGGCGTGATGGCCGCGGGCAACGTGGTGCAGGTCGTCGTCGGGCCGGAGGCGGACACGATCGCCAGCGACATCGAGGATGTCATCGGCTGAGGGCGAGACCATGACGACTGTTCTCGCCCCGATGGAGGGGACGGCTGTGGGGCTAGCGGCCGTGCCCGATCCGGTGTTCTCCGCGGGCATGGTCGGGCCGGGAACGGCGATCGACCCGCTGCGGGGGCCAGGCAAGGCTGTGGCCCCCATAGCGGGAAAGATAATGAAACTGCACCCGCATGCGTACGTCATCGTGGGGGACGACGGCAAGGGCGTGCTGGTGCACCTGGGGATCGACACGGTCCAGCTCAAGGGGGCGGGCTTCCAGCTCCTGGCCGCCGAGGGCGACCGGGTGAGCGCGGGCCAGCCGGTGGTGGCGTGGGATCCGTCGGCCATCGAGGCGGGCGGCAGATCGCCGGTCTGCCCGGTCGTCGCGCTCGACGCGCTTTCCGGCGAGCTTACGGGGGTAGCTGAGGGGTCGGTGCACGTCGGGGACGAGCTCTTCAGATGGGGGTAGCGGCCGTTCGCCCGAGATCGGGTTCACCCGGCACAATGAACGGGTTGTCCGTGTTTACCGCGATGACGGATGAAGTCCGGCCGGTATGGACCGGTGTGAGAAGGAGGAGCAGCAAGATGGGTGAGCGCAAGGTCACCGTGGCGGCGGAGGTAGGGCTGCACGCCCGCCCCGCGGCGACGTTCGTCCAGCGGGCCAAACTGGCCCCGATGGACATCACGGTGACGAAGTCCCACGGCGGTGGGCCGGTCAACGGCAAGAGCATTCTCGCGATCATGGCGCTCGACGTCCGTCAGGGCGAGTCCGTGGTGATCAGCGCGGAGGGCGAGGGCGCCGACGAGGTGCTCGACGAGCTGGCGAAGATCGCCAGTACGCCATGAACCTCAGGGGGGTGGGGGTCAGCCCGGGCATCGGGCACGGGCCCTCGTACGTTCTGACCGTCTCTGTGCCCGAACCCCCCGAGGGCGCCACCTACACCGGTGAGGCGGAGCAGGAGAAGGAGCGCGCGATGGCCGCGCTCACGCAGGTCGCGGGCGAGCTGGAGGCCCGCGGCAACCAGGCGGGCGGCGAGGCCGAGGAGATTCTCAAGGCGCAGGCGCTGATGGCCGGGGATCCCGGCCTGGTCGTGAAGGTGAGGTCACTGATCGACCGCGGGCTGGCCGCCCCCAGGGCGGTCTTCGAGGCCTTCACGAAGTACCGCAACGTGCTCCAGGACTCCGGCGGCTACCTGGGCGAGCGGGCCGCCGACGTGGGCGACATCAGGGACCGGGTGATCGCGCTGCTCAACGGGCAGGCCATGCCGGGGTTGCCGGTGGCGCCCGAGGAGCCGTACGTGCTGGTCGCCAAGGACCTCGCGCCCGCCGACACCGCGCTGCTGTCCAGGGACGACGTGGCCGCGTTCGTCACCGAGGAGGGCGGCCCGACCAGCCACACGGCGATCATGGCCAGGGCGATGGGCGTGCCCGCCGTCGTGGCCTGCCCGGGCGCGACGAGCGTCCCGCCTGGCGTGCGGGTGATGGTGGACGGCACCTCCGGCGACGTACGCGTGGAGCCCGCCGACTCCGACGTGGCCGACGCGGTCGGCGCCGCCACGGCCAGGCAGGCCGCGCTCGCGTCGTGGACGGGACCGGGCGGCACGGCCGACGGGCACCCGGTGCCGCTGCTGGCCAACGTGGGCGGCCCGGCCGAGCTCGACGCCGCCGTGGCCGCGGGGGCCGAGGGCATCGGCCTGTACCGGACCGAGTTCCTCTACCTCGACCGGCCCGGCCCGCCCTCCGCCGAGGAGCAGGAGCGCGCCTACCGGGCGGCGCTGGAGGCGTTCCCCGGCGGCAAGGTGGTGGTGCGGACGCTCGACGGCGGCGCCGACAAGCCGCTGGCGTTCCTGCCCGCGGCCGCCGAGCCGAACCCGGCGCTGGGCGAGCGGGGTTTGCGCAGGTTCGCGCGGCACCCCGAGGTGATGGACGTCCAGCTCGGCGCGCTGGCGGCGGCCGGCGCGGTGTCGGTGATGGCGCCGATGGTGGCCACGGCCGAGGAGGCCGCCTGGTTCGCCGGGGAGTGCCGCGACAAGGGGCTGACGGACGTCGGCGTGATGATCGAGGTCCCGTCCGCCGCGCTGCGCGCCGCCGACCTGCTGGCCAGGGTGGACTTCGTCTCGATCGGCACCAACGACCTGAGCCAGTACGCCTTCGCCGCCGACCGCCAGCTCGGCGCCGTGAGCGGGATGCACGACCCGTGGCAGCCCGCCCTGCTCGACCTGATCGCCACCACCGCCTACGCGGCGGCGCGGGCGGACAAGCCGTGCGGGGTCTGCGGCGAGGCCGCGGCCGATCCCGCGCTGGCCTGCGTGCTGGTCGGGCTCGGCGTGTCGTCGTTGTCGATGGCGCCTTCCGCGCTGGCCGCCGTACGCGCGGGGCTGGCGGCGCACACGCTGGAGCAGTGCGAGGCGGCGGCCGACGCGGCACGCGCCCGATCTTCGGCGGCCGAGGCGCGGGAGGAGGCCCGCGCTCACCTGCCAGGACTCGGCGCTCTGGGCCTGTAGCCGGGGGAGAGTGCGGCCCCGGCGGGGTCGTCGTCTGGATACCTTTGGAGTCATGCTTCGACGGATCGGTACGACAGGGCTTCTGGTGATCGCGCTCACCGCGTGCGGCGGTGGCGGCGGCTCGGCGGAGGTGACGCCGAGCGGAGGCAAGGCCGCCCCGCCGGCGCAGAGCACCACCCCTGCGGCGAGCACCGCCCCGGCGCAGAGCCCTGTTCAGCGGGTGCTGGCGAGGATGAGCGTCGAGGAGAAGGTCGGCCAGCTCTTCATGCCCGTCCTGTACGGCACCGCCGCCGACACCGTCTCCGGCGAGAACCAGGCCAGGTACGCCGCCCAGACCCCGGCCAAGGTGATCGCGAAGTACCACCTGGGCGGCGTCATCCTGTTCCCGCAGAACGTCAGGAGCGCCGGCCAGGTCGTCGGCCTGACCAACGGCATGCAGCGGGCCTCGAAGGAGGTGCCGCTGCTGATCGGCACCGACCAGGAGAACGGCCTGGTCTCCAGGATGTCCGCGCTGATGACCGACTTCCCCGGCGCGGCGGAGATCGGCGCCACCAAGGACACCGGCCTGGCCCGGGACGTGGCCGAGGCGACCGGCGAGGAGCTGCGGGCGCTCGGCGTCAACCTCGACTTCGCCCCGGTCGCCGACGTCAACGTCAACCCGCGCAACCCGGTCATCGGCCGCCGCGCCTACGGGAATGATCCGCAGAAGGTGGCCAAGATGGTGTCCGCGGCGGTCAAGGGGTTCGCCGACGCGAAGATCGCCGCCACCGCCAAGCACTTCCCCGGCCACGGTGACACGTCCGTCGACAGCCACACCGGGCTGCCGGTGATCAAGCACACCAAGGCGGAGTGGGAGCGCATCGACGCGCCGCCGTTCAAGGCCGCGATCGCCGCCGGGGTGGACGCGGTGATGAGCGCCCACCTCGTCTTCCCCAAGCTCGACCCGTCGGGCGACCCGGCGACGCTGTCCAAGCCGATCCTGACCGGGCTGCTCAGGGAGAAGCTCGGGTTCAATGGCGTGATCTCGACGGACGCGCTGAACATGGCGGGCGTGCGCAAGAAGTACAACGACGGGGAGATCGCGGTGCGGGCCGTGCTGGCCGGCGCCGACCTGCTGCTCATGCCGAACGACCTGCCCAGGGCTTACAGCGCGGTGCTGACGGCGGTGAAGTCGGGCCGGATCTCCAAGGAGCGCCTCGATGAGTCGGTCACCCGGCTGCTGACGTTGAAGCAGACCAGGGGGCTGCTGACCGAGGCGCCCGTGGCCTCCGCTGAGCGGGCGGCCGAGGTGCTGCGCTCGCCGGAGCACCGCAAGCTGGCCGCCCGCGCCTGAGTCAATGGGAGCCGTGCAGGCCGCTGGCGATGTACATGGCGGCGAGCATGGCGAACAGGAACGCCTGCAGGAACATGATGAACATCTCGAAGGCGGTGATCAGGATGGTCATCGCCACTCCGAGCACGCCCAGGGCCGCGCCGAGCGGTGAGAGCTGCTCGAACAGGAACCAGAAGCCCACCGAGGCGAAGAACGCCACCAGGAGGTGGCCCGCGAACATGTT
The DNA here is from genome assembly GCF_039531895.1 of Nonomuraea monospora. NCBI lineage: Bacteria > Bacillati > Actinomycetota > Actinomycetes > Streptosporangiales > Streptosporangiaceae > Nonomuraea > Nonomuraea monospora. The sequence continues at coordinate 10,416 of NZ_BAAAQX010000040.1, read as the reverse complement.
CGCGAACAGCCGGATGAAGTGCGTGAACAGCGAGGTGAGGAAGACCTCGGCGAGGATCAGCGGGGCGTAGATGCCGTACGCCCAGCCGGGCAGGCCCTCCAGGTACACGACGCCTCGCAGGTAGCCGCGCACGCCGTGGTGGCGTACGCCGAGGCAGACCTTGATGGCGTACACGGAGACCGCCAGCACGGCGGGGAAGGCGATGTAGGCGGCGGCGGGGAACTGGATGAGCGGGACGACGCCCATCAGGTTCCAGACGAGCACGGTCAGGAAGATCGTCAGGAGCAGGCCCATCCAGCGGTCGGAGTCCTTGCCGAGGTTGGGCTTGGCGACGTGCTCGCGTACGAAGTCGTAGGCGTACTCGCCGAGGTTCTGCCAGCCCCGTGGCACGATCTTCGGTTTGGCGAACGCGGCCCAGCAGAGGGCGATGACCACTACTGAGCTGAGCATGACGATGAGGACCGGTTTGGTGAGCCATTCCGGTCCGCCGGGGATGATGGGGGCGAATTCGAAGAGTTCGGTGCCCGGAGCGGTCCACTCTTCAGGGGAGGTGATCAGGATCGTCGTCCGCACGGCGGTCCCTTCTGGGTAGCGACTAACGCTGGAAGGTCACCTTAACGGGATATTTCGGACGTCCTTTTTTAAGGGTTATTTCGTGGTAATTGTGGGTGTATTCCGGTAAAAGTCGTATCTTTGACGCTCTACCCTAGAACGATGGTTACGGGTGTGCTCATCGACTGGGGCGGCGTGCTGACGACCAGCCTCTCCGACTCCATCGCCCGATGGATCGCGGCCGACAGGATCGACGCCGACCGCTACTACACCGTGATGCGCGAGCTGATCGACCACGCCTACCGGGGCGGTGACGGGGAGAGCCTCGTGCACGCGCTCGAACGCGGCGAGATCGACGGGGCCGCCTTCGAGAGCGACCTCGCCGCCCGGCTGCTGACCGTGGACGGCGTGCCGCCGGTCGCCCAAGGGCTGCTCGACCGCATGTTCGCCGGCTTCGAGCGGGTCGAGGCCATGTACGACATGCTCCGCGACGTGCGCGGCAACGGCGTCAAGACCTGCCTGCTGTCCAACTCCTGGTCCAACACCTACCCGCGCGACGACTGGGACGAGGTCTTCGACGCGGTCGTGATCTCCGGCGAGGTCGGCATGCGCAAGCCTGAGCCGCGCATCTTCCAGCACGCGCTCGGCCGGATCGGCCTCACCGGCGAGGACTGCGTGTTCATCGACGACATCGAGGCCAACATCGTCGCTGCCCGCGCGCTCGGCATCGCCGGGATCCACCACCGCGACGCGGCCACCACCATCGCCGAGATGGAGACCCTGCTGCGGCTCACGTTGCGCAAATAACCCGTCGATGCCGTCGTGACCAGGCCCTATCAGTAGGGTGACGGATATCTGGTGCGCCCACAGTGATGGAAAGGTTCGTCATGCGCGTCTATCTGCCGTGCACTCTTCCGGCCCTGGCCGCGGCGGTCGAGGCGGGGGAGCTGGGCCCCGCCCCGCTGACCGGCTATGCGGTGACGCCCGCGCTGATCGAGTGGTACGCCTCTGGCGACACCGAGGAGCTCGAGTACGTCGCGCTCACCGAGGCGGCCCGCGCCTCCCTGCGCATGCTCGCCGCCGACCGCGCCGACGGCGTCGAGGCCGCGCCCCGCCGCGTGGTGGTCGCCGCCGAGGTGCCGGAGCGCTCCGCCACGGTCGGCGTCGACCTGGAGGAACGCGCCAGGGTACGCCTCGCCGCGCCGATTCCGATGGCCAAGGTGGCCGCCGTGCACATCGACGACGAGTACGCCGTGGCCGACGTCGAGGCCGCCGTCGCCGCGCTGCCCGCCTCCGACGAGGGCGACGACGACGCGCGCTTCACCGTCGACGGCGCCGAGGCGCACGAGCTCATGTGGTACGCGACCCAGGAGATCCCCGACCTGCTGCGCCCATAACGGTGCGATTACGGACGGGCGTGGTTTCCGATACCGCCGGGCCGGATCTCGCTAGGGTCACGACCCAGCAAGGTTTGTCTGACTGAAGGAGTCGGTTCCACGTGATGCGTCGAGTCGCAGCGATCGCTGTGGGTGCGGTGACGCTCCTGGCCGGTACGACAGCGCAGGCCCAGGCGGCCACGCTCAAGCCGTACGACCACCAGGACCCCTACCGGTCGGGTTGCGGCAACGCGGCCAGGGTCGTCAAGAGCGCGAAGATCAACAGTCGGGCCAACGGCCAGGTCGGCACGATCAAGCTCATGTGGTCCGGCAAGTGCCAGACCAACTGGATCGAGGTCAGGACGGCCACCTCCGCGAGCGGCACCATCAAGGTCTACACCGCGGACGGCCGGTCCGGCTCGTTCAGGTTCAAGGCCGGCAACGGCGGCCGCCACTGGGGTGACATGCTCTGGGCCAAGGACATGTGCGCCTGGGGCAGCGTGTTCGTCCAGTGGAACGGCGGCAGGGGCGGCCAGAACGGCTCCGGCACCACGGGCAAGGCCTGCCGGTAACGGCTACGGGGGCTGTGGCCGCGCCGTCGCAGCCCCCGGTTCACCGGAATGTCACACCGGCCATTTAGGCTGGGAAGTGACATGACAAAGCACATCATCTGGGATTGGAACGGCACGCTCTTCCACGACTCCCACGCCGTGGTCGCAGCCACAAACGAGATCTTCCGACCGTACGAGCTGCCTGAGCTGACACTCGACGGCTTCCGCGCCGTCTTCACCCGCCCCATCTGGGTCGCCTACGAGCGCCTGCTCGGCCGCCCGCTCGCCGAGGGCGAGTGGCAGCTCCTCGACGACGGCTTCCACGAGCACTACTTCAAGCTGTGCGACGTGTGCGAGCTGGCCTCGGGTGCCGAGGTCATCCTCTCCACCTGGACGGGCACGCAGTCGCTCTGCTCGATGGCCCCGCACACCCACCTGGTGCCCAAGGTCGAGTCGTTCGGCATCACCCGGCACTTCACCAGGATCGACGGCCTCACCGGCGCCACCGGCGGCGGCAAGGCCGCCCACATGACCGCGCACATCGAGGCCATCGGCGTCGATCCCGGCGAGGTCCTGGTGATCGGCGACAGCGTGGACGACGGCCTCGCCGCCAAGCACGTCGGCGCCAAGGCGGTGCTCTACACCGGCGGCATGACCACCAGGGCCGAGCTGGAGGAGACCGGGCTGCCGGTCGTCGACACGCTCACCGACGCGCTCGACCACGCCTGAGCATGCCGTAATCGCTCAGGCGGGGCCCGGGCGGCGGTGCCGGCCTTACCCTTGCAGGGACCCCTCAGGAGGCTGCCATCAACCGCCTTGTGCTCTGGAACGTCGATCTGACGCTCGTCGACGTCGCCATCGTGACCCGAGACGCCTACGCCGAGGCGTTCCGCGTCGTGACCGGGCGGCCCCTGGTCAAGCTCGTCCCCCCGGCCGGCCGCCCCGACTCCGAGATCGTCTTCGAGACGCTCGCCGTCAACGGCATCGTGGCCGAGGACGACCACCTGCCCCGCTTCCTGTCCGCCCTCGCCATGGCCTTCGCCGACCGGCGCGGGCGGCTGGCCCAGGACGGGCGGATGATGCCCGGCGCCAAGGCGGCGCTCAAGGCCGTGTCGCGGCTCGACGGGGTGACGCAGACGGTGCTGACCGGGACCATCCGGGCCAACGCCGTCCATAAGCTCAAGGCGTTCGGGCTCGACAAGTACGTCGACTTCGAGCTCGGGGGGTATGGCGAGGAGGTCTACCCCAAGGCGACCCTGCTGCAGGTGGCGCAGTCGCGGGCCAAGCAGCGGGTGGGGGCGGTGTTCACCGCTGCCAACACCGTGGTGATCGGGGACTCCACGCGGGACGTGCAGGCCGCCAAGATCGGTGGGGCGGGGATGATCGGGGTGGCCTCCGGGCGATCCATGGCGTCCGAGCTGCGGGAGGCCGGGGCCGATGTGGTGCTGCCCGATCTGTCGAACGCGTCCGAGGTGGTGGCGGCGGTCGCCGCACTGACGGCGCCCCTGGACCGCGCGGCGCGCTGACGAACTGCGCCGCGCGGGAAGCGTTGGGCGTCAGGGCAGGGCGCGCAGGAAGCGGGCCGCGATCGGGGCGGCGACGGCCGACCCCGCGCCCCCGCCCTCCACGATGACCGAGAACGCCACATCCCCCTGATAGCCGATGAACCACGAGTGCGCGGGCGGCTCCTTGCCGGACCCGTACTCCGCCGTCCCCGTCTTCCCGGCCGTGCCGGCGGGAAAGCTGACCCCGTGGGCGGTGCCGTCCGTGACGACGGCGGGCATGAGCCGGCGCAGGGCCTTGACCACGGACCCCTCCAGCGGCCGGGGATCGGCCGGCTGCCCGCCGGGGACGGGTTCGCCGGTGACGAGCCGGGGCGGGATGTAGGAGCCGGAGGCGATGGCGGCGGCGACGGAGGCCATGTTGAGCGGGCTCGCCAGCACCCGTCCTTGCCCGATGGAGGCGGAGGCGAGGTCCGTGTCGTCCTTGGGGTCGGGGAACTCGGCGCGCACGGCGGGCACGCCCGGCGTGATGGCGGTGCCGAAGCCGAAGCTCCTGGCGACCTGGCCGAGCCGCCCGCCGTTCAGTTCGGCGACGCTCATCTCGCCGAACGTGGTGTTGCAGGAGTGCGCGAACGCGTCGCGGAACGACAGCGTGCCGAAGTCCTCGAAGCCGGCGTTGTGGAAGGGGAAGCCGCCGATGTTCTTCTCGGCCGGGCAGGCGACCTGCCGGTCAGGCTCGACGCCGTCGGCGACCAGCGCGGAGGCTGTGACGACCTTGAAGGTGGAGCCCGGCGGGTACTTGCCGAGCAGCGCCCGGTTGAACCCGCCCGGCGCGTTGAGCACGGCCAGCATCTCCCCGGTCGAGGCGCGCAGCGCGACCAGAGAGGCTGGTTTCTCCACGCCCTGCAGCGCCTCGGCCCCCGCCCGGTGCACCTTCAGGTCGATGGTGGTCTGGATGGGCTCCTTGCCCGCCTGCTGCGCGGCGACGGTCTTGACGGGCTTGTCGCCCTGGTAGAGGTCGATCCTGGTGCGGGACAGCGCCGCGAAGCGGTCGGGAAAGGTCTGCTTCATGCCTTCGACGAGCTGCTGCACCGAGCCGGGCGCGCTCGCGTTGTTGAGGTCGGTGCCGTCGGCGGCCAGGACGCGCACCGGGTCGCCCTGCTGCGTGATCAGCTTGAGCGACATGCCCTTCTTCAGCAGGGGGTGCAGGGTGGCGGGGCTCCAGGCGACCTTCCAGGCGCGGTCACGTTCGACGAGCCTGAGCTGGCCGTCGTAGGTCCAGTCGCGGCCCCCGGCGAGGGCGGCCTCGAAGGGGACGGCGTCGCCGTCAGGCTCGCCGTCCGGGCGGAAGGCGGCGCGGGTGGCCTTGAGGTCGGTGAGGAAGCGCTTGTGCAGGCGTTCGAAGTCGGCGGGCGGGTCGGCGACCAGCGCCCGCATCGCCGCGTAGTCCTGGACGGACCAGGCGGCCAGGTACCGCTCGGCCGTCTCCCCGGGCGAGCCCTCGACCCGCAGCGCCCAGATGACGCCGCCCGCCACGAGGGCCGGGACCAGGAGCGCCGCCACGAGCCACGGCCACCGCCTTCGGCGCCGTCTGCCATAGATTCTCCCCGTTTGTGGTGCCATGCCGCAGAGAACACCAGAGCCCCTAGCGTGCTGTCCAATACTGATATGACCGCTTCATAGATATAAATCTGGATATAGTGGCTGGTCATGGACCTGGTCCGGCATCTGCGCTACTTCATCGTGGTCGCGGAGGAACTGCACTTCGGCAACGCGGCGATCCGGCTCGGCATGGCCCAGCCGCCACTCAGCCAGCGCATCAAGCGGCTGGAGGAGGAGCTGGGCGTGCGCTTGTTCGACCGCTCGGCCCGCCAGGTCAGGCTCACCGAGCCGGGCCGCCTCCTGCTGGGCGAGGCGCGCGAGATCGTCGGCCGCGTGGACCGGCTGCACGAGCTGGCCAGGCAGGGCGGCCGGGGCACGGTGCTGAAGGTGGGGGTGCCGCCCGATCTGGCCGCGACGGTGCTGGCCGCCCTCGTCGCGGCCTTCCGCGAGAGTAGCCCCGAGGTACGCCTCGCGCCCGCCGAGGTCTGGACCGCCGACCAGGTGACGGCGCTGGCCGAGGGCACGATCGACGTCGGCCTCGTCCGCCATCCCGTGGCCGCGCCCGGCCTGACGTTCGGCAAGGTCCTGGTGCAGGCGCAGGGCGTGCTGCTCGCCGAGCGCGACCCGCTGGCGGGCGTCGGCGAGGTGCACCTGGCCGACCTGGCGGGCCGCGACCTGCTGATGCCGCCCAGGGAGGGCGAGCCGGGCTGGCGCGCCGAGGTGCTGACCGAGTGCCGCCGCCAGGGCTTCGTGCCCGCCCAGGTGCACGACGGCGCGGGGCTCGGGCTGGTGCTGGCCGGGGCGGCGGTGGCGTTCGGGCCGAGGGTGGAGCTGCCGGGGCTGACCTGGAGGCCGCTGCTAGGCTCGCCGATCACGAGCCGCGTCTCCACCGCCTGGCGCGCGCTGACGCCCGCGTCCGCCGACTTCTCGGCCGCGGCCGTACGTACGTTGAAGGAGAGCGCCGGGATGACCGACGATGGCGCCGCACCCGTGCGGCGGGTCAGCCGCAGGCCGGGGATGCTGGCATGAGCGCACCCGCCTTCGACCGGCTCTTCCGGGCCGCCGGCGTCACCGGCTGGCTGTACGCGGCCGACATCGACACCGGGCACGACCTCGGCCACGGCGCCGACGACCCGATGCCCACGGCCTCGATGTACAAGGTGCCGCTGCTGGTGACGCTCGCCCGGCACGCCGACGCCGGGCTGCTCGCGCTCACCGACAGGGTCACGGTGACCTCGCAGGACCGGGTGTCAGGGCCGACCGGGCTCTCCCCGATGCTCGACGACGTGACGATCTCGCTGCGCGACCTGGCGTACCTGATGATCGCCGTGAGCGACAACACGGCGGCCGACAAGCTGCTCGCCCAGGTCGGGCTGGACGCGGTCAACGCCACCGTGCGGGCGCTCGGGCTGGACGGCACCCGGGTCGTCCAGAGCGCCAGGGAGATGAACGACAGCATGGGCCGCGACACCGGCCACGCGTGGCCGTTCGTGGACCCCGACGACATCGCCAAGCTCAGCGCGCTCGACCCCGCCCGCACCAACCGCAGCACCGCGCGGCAGATGGCGGAGCTGTTCGGGATGATCTGGCGGGACGAGGCCGCCACCGCGACGTCGTGCGCGTGGATGCGCGGCGTGTTCAACATGCAGGTGTGGCCGCACCGCCTGGCCTCCGGCTTCCCGTACGACGACGTGGCCGTCAGCGGCAAGACCGGCACGCTGCCGACGCTGCGCTGCGAGTCCGGCGTCGTCGAGTACCCCGACGGCGGCCGGTACGCGGTCTCCGTCTTCACCCGTTCCTTCAGCACCGCGCTCAACCAGCCGCGCGCCGACGCGGTGATCGGCACGGCCGCGCGTATGGCGGTGGACCACCTACGGAGGTAGCAAGTTATGGGGAAGGCCGGGTATGACTTTCCCCCTAACGGGCGACAGGATGAGGCATATGGTTGCTGAGGGCGAGCTTCTCTGGGAGCCGAGCGAAGAGATCGTCGAGTCCGCCAGGCTGACCCACTACCTGCGATGGCTGGGCCGGCCCGTCGATTACGAGGACGCGTGGCGGTGGTCGGTCGATCACCCCGCCGACTTCTGGACGTCGGTCTGGGACTACTTCGAGGTGATCGGCGACCGCGGCGACGGCCCGGTGCTGTCGGGCGAGATGCCCGGCGCCACGTGGTTCGCCGGGAGCACGCTCAACTACGCCGAGAACGCGCTGCGGCGCACCGAGGGCACCGCGCTCGTCTTCGTCTCCGAGGACGGCGGCAGGCAGGAGATGTCCTGGGCCGAGCTGCGCGAAGAGGTCGCCAGAGTGCGCGCGGGGCTGGTGCGGCTGGGCGTCGGGCGCGGCGACCGGGTGGCCGCCTACCTGCCCAACATCCCGCAGGCCCTGATCGCCTGCCTGGCCACCGCCTCGCTGGGCGCGATCTGGTCGGCCGGCTCGCCCGACTTCGGGGTGCCGAGCATCGTCGACCGGTTCAGGCAGATCGAGCCCAAGGTGCTCATCGCCGTGGACGGCTACCACTACAACGGCAAGAGCTACGACCGCTCGGCCGCGGTCAACGAGATCGCCGCCGAGCTGCCCTCGCTGCGGGCCACCGTGTGGATCCCGTACCTGGCGGCGGCCCAGGAGGGGCGCGCGCCGCAGCAGGCCGAGCCGGGCGTCGGGCACACCGAACAGGTGCCGCACGGCGAGGTGATCGGCTGGGAGGGGCTGCGGGCCGAGGAGGGGCCGCTGGAGTTCGAACGGGTGCCGTTCGACCACCCGCTGTGGATCCTCTACTCCAGCGGCACGACAGGCCTGCCCAAGCCGATCGTGCACGGGCACGGAGGCGTGGTGCTCGAACACCTCAAGTCGCTCGCCTTCCACCAGGACCTGGGCGAGGACGATGTGTTCTTCTGGTACACCACCACGGGCTGGATGATGTGGAACTACCTCATCGGCGGCCTCCTGGTGGGGGCCACGCCCGTGCTGTACGACGGCTCCGCCACCTACCCCTCGGCCGCCGCGCTGTGGCGGATCGCCGACTCCGAGGGCGTGACGTACTTCGGGGTCGGGGCGCCGTACATCATGGCCTCGCTCAAGGCCGGCATCCACCCCGAGGGGCTGGAACGGCTGCGCGGGGTCGGCTCCACCGGCTCGCCGCTGCCGCCGGAGGGCTTCGCCTGGGTGACCGCCGAGCTGCCCGGCATCCCCGTCGGGTCGTTCTCCGGCGGGACGGACGTGTGCACCGGGTTCGTGGGGGCCACCCTGCTGCACCCGATCAGGGCGGGGATCATCCCGTGCCGGTCGCTGGGGGCGAAGGTGGAGTCGTACGACCCGATGGGCAAGCCGGTCGTCGGCGAGGTGGGGGAGCTGGTGCTGAGCCTGCCGATGCCGTCCATGCCGGTCGGCTTCTGGAACGACCCCGGCGGCGAGCGGTACACCGAGAGCTACTTCGACGTCTACCCGGGCGTGTGGCGGCACGGCGACTGGATCAAGATCAACGAGGACGGGAGCTGCGTGATCTACGGCCGCTCCGACTCGACGCTCAACCGCGGCGGCGTGCGGATGGGGACCAGCGAGTTCTACCGGGTCGTCGAACGGTTCGAGGAGATCGCCGACAGCCTCGTCATCGACACCGGGCAGCTCGGGCAGGAAGGGCGGCTGCTGCTGTACGTGACGCTCGTCGAGGGCGCCTCGCTGAGCGAGACGCTGGAGCGGGCGCTGTGCGACGCGCTGCGCGCCGAGCTGTCGCCGCGGCACGTGCCGAACGAGATCCGGGTCGTTCCTGGCATTCCGCGGACGTTGTCCGGGAAGAAGCTGGAAGTCCCGGTGCGGAAGATCCTGCTCGGCACGCCCGTCGCGGACGCGGCCAATCCTGACGCGATGGCCAATCCGGAGGTGCTGCGACACTTCACGCCATGAGGATGGTGTGCTTGCCGCGCAGGTCGCCTGCTTCCGCCCTGCGGTGGATCTGAGGCAGGTCGGGGAGTCGGTGCCGCTCGGCGATCTCGACCTTCAGGGCGTCGTCGTCGATCAAGGTGGCGAGGGTGGTCAGGTGGTGCGGGTCGTAGCGCATGACGAAGTGGCCCGCGCCACCGGCGATCGAGACGACGGTGCGATTCTCACCGGTTGGCCCGGTCGTGCCCGGGATCAGGTTCAGGAGGACGTCCGTGTCGGCGGGTAGCGGCGTCGTGGTGTAGTCGATCACCTCGTCGGCGCCGAGGCGGCGGACCGCGGCGGCGCTGCGCGGGCTCGCCGTGGCCACCACCCGCGCGCTCGCCAGCTTGGCGAGCTGCACGGCGAACAGCCCCACCCCGCCGCCCGCCCCGTTGACCAGCACACTCTGCCCCTCGGCCACGCGGGCGTGCTCGTGGACCGCCTGCCAGGCGGTCAGCCCGGCCACGGGGACGGCGGCAGCGTCGGCGAGCGGGATGCTGCGGGGAGCGTGGGCCAGGACGCTCGCCGGGGCGACCGCGTACTCGGCCGCCGCGCCGTCCACCATGCCGAACACCCGGTCGCCCGGCTTGAACCCGGTGACGCCCGCGCCGGTCTCGACGACCGTGCCGGAGACGTCCCAGCCGAGGGTGTGCGGCAGGCTCGCGCCGAACACCTCCGGCAGCAGCCCGGACCGCAGGCCGACCTCGGACGGGTTGAACGAGGTGGCGGCCACCTCCACGAGCACCTCCCCAGGGCCGGGGCGGGGGGTGGGGATCTCGTCGACGCGGATCACCGAGGCGTCACCGAACCCGTGGATCCGCGCGGCCCGCATCACAGGCGCCGCCCCGGGCGCGCGGCGGGTGGCGCCTCCGCCCACCTGCGCCGGGCGCGCGGCGGCACTTCCCACGCGCGCCGGGC